>CAYSUG010000013.1:0-30308 GCA_964434145.1 uncultured Christensenella sp.
TATGGCATAGCCAATCCTAGGATTGCATTAGTAAGCGTTGGTGTAGAGGACCACAAGGGCAATGAGTTGACCAAGGCGACATTTGAGAAATTGAAGAGTATAGAAGGCATTAATTTCGTTGGTAACATGGAGGCGAGGGATTTGCTGAGTGGCGAGTATGACCTAGTTGTTTGCGACGGGTTTGCTGGTAATGTGCTACTGAAGTCCACTGAGGGCGCAGTGTTATCTTTTATGAAATTAATGAAACAGAGCATCATGAGTCATACCAGCAGCAAGATTGGCTCACTATTCATGAAGAAGACATTTAGAGAATTAAAGGACACGTTGGATTTTAACAAAAAAGGTGGCTCGGTCTTGCTAGGCTGCAAGAAGATAGTTGTGAAATGTCATGGCGCTAGCAAGGCATTTAGTATCAAGTGCGGAATAGAGCAAGTACTGGATGCAGAGAAAAACAATGTGTGTGGCATTATCGAAGCTGCCATAGCAGAGGTTAACAATGAAGAGTAGTAGTCATGATATACAGCAGATCATAGGCTATTATTTCAATGACACAGCGTTCATACATAGGGCGTTGGCCCACTCATCATATTCTCACGAGCACAATTGTGATAATTATGAGAGGTTAGAGTTCTTAGGCGATAGTCTGCTAGAGGCTATAACGACCGCATTCTTGTATCACAATTTTGACGACGATGAGGGAACATTGTCGAAGTTACGTGCGAAGGTGGTGTCTGCCAAGAGTCTGGCAGAGGTCGTTAGGCGTATGGGCATTAGTACCTTCATCATGGTAGGCGGCAGCATAGACTCTAAGGACATACCAGAAAATATTCTGGCTGATGTATACGAGAGTATTGTGGCCAGTATTATGCTGGACGGAGGATTAGCAGAGGCCAAAGATTTCGTGTTAAGAACGTTATTGGTGTCCAAGGACAATATTCTAGACATTGCCAGCAGAATGGTGGATTACAAGACTGTGTTGCAAGAGAGGCTACAGCATATAGGCAGTCATGCTACATATGACAGCACAGAGGTTGTAGTAGATGGCAAGGCAATGTACAGAGTGTCGTTGCTGATAGATGGCGCAGAGGCGGAGGCCGCAGTGGATTCGTCCAAGAAGGTTGCCCAAGAGGCAGTAGCGAAGAAGTATTTAGAGAGAAATGGAGGCATATTTTGAATTTCAAACAAATAGAAATGGTGGGATTTAAATCCTTTGCAGACCCTATCAAGATAGTGTTGCAGCCGGGTATTAATGCAATAGTAGGCCCTAATGGTTGTGGCAAGAGTAATGTAGCCGATGCTATCAAGTGGGTATTGGGAGAGCAGAGCAGTAAGAATATGCGTGGTACTTCGATGCAAGACGTTATATTCAAAGGAACTGAGAAGAGAAAGGGTACTAGTTACTGCGAAGTATCCATATGCTTTGACAATTCGAACAAGATATTTAATACGCCGTTCGAGGAATTTACTATTACTAGAAAGCTGTACAAGAATGGTGATAGCGAGTATATGCTGAACAACAATCCGTGCCTACTTAGGCAAATTGTAGAGATATTGCGTAATACTGGAATAGGCAAGGGTGGATACTCTATCATTAGCCAGGGTATGGTCAGCAAGATATTAGAGAGCAAGCCAGAAGAGAGGCGTGTGATATTTGAAGAGGCGGCAGGTATTGCTGGATTCAAGTCTAAAAAAGACGAGGCAGAGCGAAACTTAGAGAAGACAAGGGCGAATCTAGACAATATCCAGAATATTTTAACAGAGATAGATAGGCAATTAGCGCCGCTGAAGAGACAGTCAGAGACGGCGAAGGTGTATCTGCAGCTGAAGGAAGAGCTGAAGTTGCTAGAGATCAACGCATATATCTATCAGTATGATTATGCTAGCGAGAACAAAGAGATAATCAATGCGAAGATTGACTCAATAGTGCGTGATTTGACTACCAAGCAGTCAGATCTGGACAAGGTGGTCGAGAGGTATAACAGCGACTTCGATAGGCTGAATAACCTAGATACTGATGTCAAGGCTGTGCATGACAGAATACTGGATTTGACAGTCAAATTAGAGAAACAATTCGGTCAGAGCAGCCTAGTGAAGGAGAAGATCAAGAATTTGGTAGTAGAGGTGACCAGAGTAGAAGAATTGATTACTGCCAATAACGATAAGCTAGAGCGACTGAACGGCAATATATATAGCCTTAAAAATTCTAAGGCTGCCAAAGAAAATAGTATAATGGTGGCTAGGACTAAACTAAGCGAGAACGAGGCAATGTATGCTGATGTCTGCAGTGAGTTAAAAATAGGCGAAGACGAGGCTATGGGGCTGAAGCAAGACTTGTTGGATTCGTTGAACAAACTGTCTGATGCCAAGGCAAAGGCGAGTGCCCTAAATGTAGAGAAGGACAACTACGCTAACTTGCTAGAGACAACACTAAGTGAGAAGAATGAGCTGGCGAAGAAACTGGCCAATGTTAAGGCGACAGAGGAAGAGAGTTTGACAAAATTGCAAGACATGGCGTCTAACAAGAAGTCATTGGAGCTGTCTGTGTCTGGTGCTGTGACCAAGCAAAATAACCTGTTGGGCGAGGTCAAGATATTAGAGGGAAGACTGGCAGAGTGCAATACTAATAGAATCTCAATGCGTCAGCATCTGTCTATATACGAGTCTATGCAGAAAGAGTATGAGGGATTTGCAGGTGCAGTGAAGAAACTGCTGCGTGATGCAGAGAACAATGCAGAGCTAAAGTCGAAGATAGTAGGAGTGCTGGCCAATCTGATCAAGGTACCACAAGAGTATCAGGTAGCTATAGAGATGGCGTTGGGCAACGCTGTGCAGAACATTGTTACGCAGTCTGATGAGTATGCTAAATACTTGATTAGGTATCTGAAACAGCGTGAGTATGGCAGAGTGACATTCCTTCCTATCAATTCTGTCAAGACTAGATCGATAGATAGTAGATACTCGCAGTATCTGCAAGGTGATAGCGTATGCGGTGTTGCGGATACACTAATAGAGTATGCGGCAAATATCCAGCCTGTAATTAGCAGTCTACTGGGTGGTACTGTGATTGTCAAGGATGAGAATACTGCGGTGACTTTGGCTAGGAATACTGGGTACTCGTTTAGGATAGTAACCTTAGACGGCGACATTATTTCTACCCAAGGTAGCATTACTGGTGGTAGCAAGAAGACTCAAGGTACCAATATCCTAAGTCGTGAGACAGAGATAGCAGAGACAGCGAAAATGATAGAGAAGTTGGAGGCTGAATATACTGCTATTAGTGCCAAATTGGCAGATAAGCAGTCAGAGTACAAGGCTGTGTCTGACGAGATTGCCAGAGTGACAGATACTATCCATAACTTAGAGATAGAGTATGCTAAGCATAACGAAGTATATGCCAATCTGAATGCAACCAAGGTAGCAATGGAGAACGATGTATCAAGGCTGGATAGCAATATTGGCAAATATAATCAGATGCTGCAGAGTATAAATGAGGAATTAGCCAAGATTGATACAGAGGGAGAGATTGCACCAATTACTGGTGCTAATCAGAACGACTTTGCTGTATTGAAGGCTAGAAGGGACGAGTATATCTCTGCGATAACCGAGCTAAAGATATTGATAGCGGGTACAGAGAGCGAAATCAATTCTGTTAACCAAGAATTGGATAGATTGAATGAAGAAGTGGGAACAATTACATCAGACAATGTAGAATTGACCAAGCAATTGAATCTAAACAAGGCGATGCTGCAAGAATATGAGAAGTCTAGCGATGTCATGGCTATAACTGCCCAGAGCACTGCCTTAGAGGCAGAGCTTAGAGCGGAGAAAGAGCGTCTAAGCGAGTTAGAACAGTCCAAGACGACATTGCAGTCCGATCTTAGATTCTATGACGAAGAGCGTCTAAGGCTAATGGAAGAAGTTAACAAATTGCAAGATAAGAAATATCAGCAAGAGTTGAATCTGACTAAGGTGGATACAGACATAGAGGCTATGCAAGAGCGTGTATGGGAAGAGTACGAGCTGACATACGCTAGTGCATTGCAGTACAAGAAAGATATATTCGATGTCAAGGCTGGATTGCAAGAGATAGGTAGGATCAAGAAACAGATCCAAGGCCTAGGCAATGTCAATGTCAATGCGATAGAGGACTACAAGCTGCTAGAGGCAAGGCATGGCAATATGTATGAGCAAGCCCAAGACCTAATGAAGGCAGAGTCTGATATCAAGGAGATTATTAAGTCATTGTCTGACGAGATGACTACTATATTTACAGAGAAGTTCAATCAGATTAACGAGAACTTTGGCACAATATTCAGAGAGCTATTCCAAGGTGGCCACGCTAGCTTGAAACTAATCGATTCTGACAACGTATTAGAGGCGGGCGTAGAGATAGTGGCAGTGCCTCCAGAAAAGAAACTGAATAGTACTAAACTGCTGTCTGGTGGCGAGCAGGCATTGGTTGCAATAGCTATACTATTTGCTATACTGAAGCTGCGTCCTATGCCATTCTGCTTGCTAGACGAGATAGAGGCACCTCTGGATGAGGCGAACGTATATAGATTTGTGCAGTATCTAAAGCGTTATGCTGGCGAGACCCAATTCATCGTTATTACACACAAGAAACCTACTATGGAGTATTCCGACTGCTTGTTCGGAATCACTATGGAGGAAAAGGGTGTGTCGAAGGTTGTGTCTGTTAAGCTAAATGAGGCTGTGAAGATGGCGGAGGTAAAATAATGGGATTTTTTAGCAAGATTTTTGCAGGACTGAAGAAGACAAAAGATGCATTATTTAGCAAGATTAGCTCAATATTCCATGGAGAGCTGGACGATGAATTTTTCGAGGATCTGGAGTATACGCTGATATCTTCAGACATTAGCGTAGAAGCGACCGAGGAGATAATATCTAATGTTCGTGCTATATCTAAGAAACAGAAGATTAAGACAATAGATGAGTTCAAGGAATGCCTAAAAGGAGCCATGATTCGGATATTTGAGGACTGCGAAGAGGCAGAGGACGAGTACCCAGTAGCTATCACTGTGGTAGGCGTTAATGGCGTGGGCAAGACTACCGCTATTGGCAAAATGGCACATAGTTATAAGGAAAAAAAGAAGAGTGTGTTGTTAGTTGCTGGTGATACATTCCGTGCAGCAGCGGCAGACCAGCTGACCGAATGGTCGAAGAGGGCTGGGGTCAGAATAGTAAAATATAGCGAAGGTGCAGATCCAGGCGCTGTCGTCTATGACGGATTGGAGAGTGCTAAAGCAAAAAAAGAAGATGTAGTACTAATTGATACAGCGGGACGACTGCAGAACAAATCTAACCTTATGGAAGAACTAAGGAAGATTAGCAAGGTTATTGATAAGGGTTGGACAGGTGCTAGGCGTAACTATATAGTGCTAGACGCCACAACTGGTCAGAATGCCTTGTCCCAAGTAGAGATGTTTAACGATATAATCCCGCTGGATGGCATTATATTGACGAAATTAGACGGAACGGCAAAGGGTGGAGTAGTCTTTACCATTGTCAAAGATTATGGTATTCCGGTCAAATATATTGGCGTAGGAGAGGGGATAGACGACCTACAGCCATTTAATGCAAAGGATTTTGTAGACTCCATTGTCTAAATCCTTGGCAGTTATTCAAAAAAACTAGAAAAGTATTGACAAAATTATATGTTTTTTGCTATACCTTTTCTAGTTAATTTGATACAATACTATTAGATTACAAAAAGGAGAAATTATGTTTACACATTTACTAAATGCTAAGACAATGCCAGTATGGATGGAGAGTTCTTTTCCTATTATCCAGATAATATTACTATCACTTATTGCTATTAGCTCTGTCATTGTTATTATCGCCGTGTTGAAGAAGCCTGCTAATCCAGAGAGTGGTACCAATTCTATTACAGGTATTAGCGATACTTACTATATGCAGAACAAGTCTAGCACTAAGGAAGGAAGACTGCAGAGGCTAATCATTATTGCTATGGTTTGCATCTTTGTATTTACTCTTATCTATTTCATTTTGCAGGCAATTCTTAACTCTTATATTGCATAATAGGACGAGTTATGGATAGTAATTATTACAAAATAATGGCGCTGGATTATGGCGATGTCAGAATAGGCATAGCAATGAGCGATATGACCAGAACTATAGCTAGCGGCTATGAAAATTATAATAGGCGTGATATTGATACTGATATTGCACATATTATTGATATAGCAAAGAACAATTCCGTGAGGATGATTGTAATGGGTCTGCCATATAATATGGACGGAACAGAGTCCAATCAGACCTTGAAGACCAAGGATTTTGCAGACAAACTAGCCCAAGAGTCTGGCATAGAGATTAGATTCCAAGACGAAAGATTGACATCGAGGTTAGCAGAAAGGATGTTAATCAATGCGGATGTGTCTAGAAATAAGAGAAAGAATGTACTAGACAAACTTTCTGCTACGATAATCCTACAAGATTATCTCAATCAAATATAAAGGAGTGTGAATTATGGCAGAAGATAGATCACCAGTAGAGTTGTTGTTGGACGAGAATAACAACGAGAATATTAAATTGTACGACGAGAAGAATGAGTGCGTAGAGTTTGAGCAAATAGCAACTATTCCTATGGAGGAACGCATCTTTGTTATTTTGAAGCCTGTTACTGCTATGGAGAATGTGGCAGAGGATGAGGCAATTGTGTTCGAGATTCAAGAGATTGATGAGGAAGATTGCCTAGTCGTTGTAACTGAGGACAAGATCATTGACAAGGTGTTTGACGAATATTACCAGATGCTGAAGGCAGAAGGAATAGATGTAGAGTAGAAGAAGTGCTAATTAGCATTTCTTTTTTTTGTTTTAGAAAACCTAGCTTTACTTCTTTGCAGTGTGGTGAGATTATAACAATCTCACTTTTTTGTGTCTAAGATAGTGCAATTCTTTTGGTAAAAATTCTTTTTTCTAGTAATATATAATAGATTTCAAATAATTAGGAGCAAAATATAATGAATATAGAAGAAGTAAATATGTATTTAGATTCTTACAAGGAAGATTTGGACAAGGCATATGACCATTTGATTGAGGAGATGTCCACAATTAGGGCTGGCCGTGCTAATCCAAAGCTAGTAGAGAAGATATTGGTAGATTATTATGGCACACCTACGCCTATTAATCAGATGGCAACTATTTCAGTCCCAGAGGCTAGGATGCTGGTAGTATCTTTGTGGGACAATAGTATGTTGAAGGCTACTGTCAAGGCTATAAATGACGCCAATATTGGTGTCAATCCTAGCGATGACGGCAAGGTTATTAGGTTGGTCTTCCCACAATTGACAGAGGAGCGTAGGAAGGAATTTGCTAAGGAAATATCCAAGATGACAGAGGCGTGCAAGGTTGTATGTAGGAACGCTAGGCGTGATGTACTGGATGAATTCAAGAGAATGAAGAAAGACAACGAGATTACCGAGGATGAGATGTCGAAGTTAGAGAAGGATGTACAGAAGATCCTGGATGACATTTCGACAAAAATCGACAAATCTAGCGAACAAAAGCAAAAAGAAATAATGACAACTTAATGGAAATTATCTCATTTTGCTATCACAATAGATTTGTTTTGTAGTACAATTACCTATGACTATAGTTAAAAATGAGGTAGATTATATTGAGAGAATACAATATCAAGACATTGCCGCGTCATATCGCATTCATTATAGACGGCAATGGTAGGTGGGCAAAGCGTAGAGGACTGACTAGGTCTATGGGGCACAAGGCTGGCTTCAACACTCTGAGGAAAGTTATAGCAATGTGCTTCGAGCTTGGCATCAAATATGTATCTGTCTATGCATTCTCCACTGAGAACTGGAACAGACCACAAAAGGAAATTGACGGACTGATAGAGATATTCAAGAGTTACTTCGATAGTTCTGATTTTGTTAAGGATTATCCGGATGTTAGATTGAATCTAATGGGAGATTATACAAAGTTTGGCCCAGAGCTGACAGCGATAGCGGACGACGCTATTGCAAAAACTAAGGACCGAGACAAGTTTGTCCTGAATGTTGGAGTCAATTATAGCGGCAAAGATGAGCTGGTATATGCTATTAATAACATGATAAGAGATAGTGTCCAGAAGGTAGATAGGTCGACAGTAGATAGATATATCTATACTGCTGGTCAGCCAGAGCCAGACCTTATTATTAGGACTAGTGGCGAAGAACGTCTTAGTAATTTCATGTTATGGCAGTGTGCGTATTCAGAGTTATATTTCCCTAAGACATTGTGGCCAGATTTCAAGAGAAAAGAGTTAATGAAAGCGTTAGAGGTATTTAGCTCTAGGAATAGACGCTTTGGAGAAATAAAAGAGGAAGAATAAACCAATGAAAAAGAGAGTTGTATCGGGTGTGATCATATTCGTTGTTATGGCGGCTATGATAGCATCACGACTAATTACACCATATATATTCGATATCTTCGTGCTTATTGCAGGCACTGTAGGTATATTAGAGGTAGTCAAGGCTATCTCTGGCAGCGGCAAGGTGGTCAACGAGAATATGGCTAGTACATTTATGTTCGTGTCATATGTTGGCATTATCTTTGCAATACTTAATGGCGGCACATTGCTACAATTATTACTATATTATGGCTGCCTACTGGTAGGATATTTTATCATCAGCCTAGTGCTATCGCTTAGCTTCAGAGATGTGACCAAGACGGAGATGATTAGGGCGAACTATAGCGGCTCGTTTAGAAAATATGTCTTTGCTAAGGCATTGCGTAGTGTACTAGTGATGATATATCCTACACTACTATTTGTAATGTTGATTCTTATCAACCATCTGGATGCGTTCTTCGTGTCAGAGACGATCAAGAGTA
Source organism: uncultured Christensenella sp. (assembly GCA_964434145.1). GTDB lineage: Bacteria > Bacillota > Clostridia > Christensenellales > UBA1242 > UBA11490. Next base: position 8,869 of record CAYSUG010000013.1, read on the forward strand.
TAACTATATTTATAGATTTTGTTATCATTGCGACATTCGTATCGGCTACATTCACAGATACGTTCGCAATGCTGATAGGCTCTAAGGTTGGTGGACCAAAGTTATGTCCTAAGATTAGTCCAAACAAGACGATATCTGGTGCTATTGGCGGACTGGTTATGGGAATCATTGGAGTACTAGGTATATATATGCTATATAGCCTAGATGCGGGATTCATGAGTATTATCAATTCACTTGAGATCTCGTGGTTGCCAATTGTAATATTTGGCGTTCTTGCTCCTATATTTACCCAAGTAGGCGATATTGTTGCCAGTGTTATCAAGCGTAAGTGTGGGATCAAGGATTATGGTAATCTAATCCCAGGTCATGGCGGCATAATGGATAGGGTAGACGGATTGATATTTGCTGGTCTTTGTTCATTCATCATTTCGCTTACTTGCTTGTTCTAATCATCAATTGAGATTTAATACAATATACTAATGTTGTTGTATCGCTTATTTAATTGGAGATTATATGTTGAATAATTTATGTAGTTTTGCTAGTGTAATGACGACGATTGGTGGAATATTATTAGCATTTATTTTATTTGCTATTCTAATATCTATACACGAATTGGGTCATTACACAGCTGGCAAGATATTTAAATTCAAGATTAATGAGTTCTCTCTGGGTTTTGGCAAAGCAATCTTCACTAAGAAGAAGGCCAATGGAGAGATTTTTTCTATCAGAATTGTGCCTTTGGGTGGATATTGTGCATTTGAGGGCGAAGAAGGGGCTAGTGAGGACAGTGGTGCGTATAACAAGCAGGCGTGGTGGAAGAGACTGATTGTATTATTTGCCGGAGTTTTTTTCAATTTCATATCAGCTATCATTGTAGCTATCCCACTACTCATGGTTATGGGCGACGCCGTGCCTATAGTTACATCGTTCTCTGATGCTACTCCTAATCATATCCAGTATGATGTGACAACTCTGCAAGAAGGCGATATTATACTGGAGATAGACGGGGTTAGACCAACATACACCAATGGCGGGATATCTAGACTGACCCATAGACAAGGCGAGAATTCTTATATCGTTACTATTGACAGGGCTGGTCAGACGCTAGATATAGAGGTTGCTAATATTGTTATAGGTCAGGATGATGACGGCAATGATGTATATGGAATAGGCGTAGATGATTATGAGTATCAGAAATATGACTTCTGGGGGGCCCTGGGTAGAACTATCCCATTCTGTTTCGAGATGTCAGTGGATTGTATCAAGATTATAGGAGAACTATTTACAGGTCAGACCAGGGTCAGCGAGCTGGGTGGGCCAGTATCGACTATTGGAGCAATTTCTACATCAGTTACCGCAGAGAATGGCTTGGGCTTGCAGTCGTTACTCTTACTATTCCCAGTTATTGCTATTAACTTAGCAGTATTCAATTTCTTGCCATTCCCAGCATTGGATGGTGGCAGAGCAGTGTTTGTTCTGATAGAGGGTATTAGGCGAAAGCCAATTAGCGAGAAGGTAGAGCAGACTATCCATTCAGTAGGATTACTAGTACTGTTTGCCTTTGTTATATTTGTAGACTTTTTGCAGATATTTAATATTAAATTATGAGAGAATTCTTAGAACACCTATATAGTACTAATGACAAATACAGAGATATATTAATCACAAGTGTAGAATATATGATAGAGACTAATGTCTTGGAGATGAAGATACAATACACTTGCGATACTTTTTCTGACGCTGATAGGCTGAATCTAGAGCGAGATATTTTACAATATTTAGATATGTATGTGCAGCTAGAGTTGAAATTTAGGAAATATTTCATAGATAGAGACATTATTAGAGACTATGTGTCTAGATATATCCAGGATAGATATCCTAGTGTAACGCAAGAAGGCAGCAGTCTGGATATAGATATAGAATTGAATTCTGACAATATATACATCATAACGCTGCATCTGGGGGTAGAGAGTTTCGCACATTTGCAGAAGAATGACTTCGAATCAGAGATAGTAGATTATCTGCAGCTAATAACCAAGGAAGAGTATAAGATTAGACTAGAGGCTACAGATGCATTGGCAGAAGATACAGAAGAGATACTAGAGCAGAGATATTCTATGCTTAGTTCCTCTGATATCGCCACCAGAATAGATTACGACCCGATAGAAGTTAGTGACATAGAGAAGGTTGTCGGTGATGTTGATGTGGACTTTGTCTATCCAATAGCGACATTGTCTGAGGGCAAAGTTACATTTGTCGGCGAGGTTATGTTCTACAAGGTATCAGATTACGAGACTAGGTTCAAGGGCAAAGACAGCTCTAACAAGATGAGTAAGAGAGCTAATTTCGTACTCAAGGACGGCAGCGACAAGATTAGTTGTACATATTTTCCTAATTTTGCTGATATAGAGAAGGTGGATAGCATTGCCAATGGCGACAAGATTGTCGTTGTAGGGGATCTGGATGATAGCGAGGAGAGGGGTAGGTCTTGCAAGGTCAGAGCTATTGCGAAATGCAATTTCGAGCCATTTGTCGTGCCAGAGCAAGTAGTAGAGAAAAAGAGTGTCAATAGCGAATACAAATTCATCAAGCCTCAGCCATATGTGTATAAGACTCAATCAGATTTCTTGAAGCAAGCAGATGTGGTGGATCAATATCTGTTGGACAATGTAGTAGTTGTATTCGACCTAGAGACTACTGGGCTGAATGTGAACGAATGCGAGATAATAGAGATAGGTGCTGTCAAGATGATTCGTGGCGAGATAGTAGAGACATTTGATACATTAATTAAGCCTAAGAACCCTATCCCAGAAGACGCAACCAAAGTTAACAATATTACGGATGAAATGGTGGCTAATTGTCTAAGCATAGACCAAGTCTTCCCTGATTTCTATAAATTCATCGATGGTGCTGTTATAGTAGCATACAATATAGAGTACGACTATAATGTGTTGAAGGCTTATGGGGACAAGAATGGCTATGATATTCTAAATAGGCAGGTAGATGCCTTGAAGTTAGCAAAGCGTGCTCTGCCTCAGTACAAGAGTCACAAACTGGGCAAGGTTGTGAAGATTCTTGGAGTTGAGCTGGACAATGCACACAGAGCACTATTTGATACAGTGGCTACAGCAGAGGTCATGAAGGTAACCCTTAATATGCTGACGGATGAGGACAAAAAACAGTTACTGTCTTAGCTTTTTATGCAAATACATCGTATTCTCGACAAAAAAGTGTCTAAAAGTATTGCAATCTAATAATTTATGTGATATAATGACATCAGAGTTTAATAGTTAGGCTATAAGTGGGTTTCAAGTAAACTCACTTTAATTTTTAAAAAAGGAAAAGAGATGAAAAGTAGTGTACAAGATAGAGCGACAGAGATAATTCAGCCTATATGTGACAGCCTAGGTTATACACTGGTAGAGGTTAGTTACAAGAAAGAGGTTGGTGGCATGACCCTATGGGTATGCATTGACAAGGAAGGCGGAGTGGATATCAATGATTGCGAGAGGGTATCTAGGGCTTTGGATGAGCCGCTGGATCAGCATGACATCACTAATGGTTCTGCGTATAATCTAAATATCACATCTTATGGTCTAGATAGGGCGTTCAAGACAGAATATGATTTTATCAAGCATCTTGGCAAAGATATTGTAGTGAAGTTCTACAAGCCATGGCTGGGAAAGAAGGAGATAAGGTCAACCTTGGTTAGCTATAGTGGTGATGCGATTAAGGTAGAATATGATGGCGAAGAGCATGATGTGGTACTAAAGGATACTGCATTGATACAACAATATATTGAGTTTTAGAAATAAAAAAGGTGTAGGTTAAGGAGAAAAAAGATGATTAATAAGGATTTCTTTCTAGCATTAGAAGAATTAGAGGCACAAAAAGGAATAAACAAGGAGTATTTTATAGAGGCATTAGAGTCTGCATTGACCAGTGCGTACAAGAAGAATTTTGGTGAAGGCAGGAATGCTTTGGTGAAATTAAACCCAGATAACAATAGTATAAAGGTATATTCTTACAAGCTGGTTGTAGAGGAGGTTACTGATCCAGATAGAGAGATGAGTCTAGCAGATGCTAAGTTAATCAAGAAGTCTGCGAAGATTGGTGATGAGATAGACAGAACAGAGGTTACGCCTAAGAACTTCGGTAGAATCGCTGCTCAGACTGCTAAGCAAGTAGTTATGCAGAGATTGAGAGAGGCAGAGCGAGTGAAGATCATGGGCGAGATTAATACCAAGCAAGACGAGCTGATCACAGTAGTGGTAAGAAGGGTTGAGGGCGACAATGTGTATTGTGATCTAGGTATAACAGAGTGCGAAGGTGTGCTGGGTGTTAAGGATCGTATCCCTAATGAGAAGTTTGCTATCAATTCTAGAATCAAAGTGTATGTTAAGACTGTCAAAGAATCATTCAATATGCCATATGTACAACTATCTAGAACTAATGTTGGCTTTGTAAAAAAGCTGTTTGAGTTAGAGGTTCCAGAGATTGCTAATGGCGAGGTTATTATTCATAACATTGTTAGAGAGGCTGGCTACAGAACTAAGCTTGCTGTATCTTCACCTAATCCTTCCCTTGATGCAGTAGGTGCTTGTGTAGGCAACAAGGGTATGAGAGTTGCTGCTATTATCTCAGAATTGAAGGGTGAGAAGGTAGACATAGTACCATATTCTGAGAATCCAGCAGAGTTTATTGCAGGAGCATTGAGCCCAGCTACTATTTTGCACATAGAGTTGAATTACAATGACAAGACATCACTAGTAATAGTTCCAGACGACAAGTTGTCACTAGCTATTGGTAAGAGTGGTCAGAATGTAAGATTGGCTGCTAGACTGACTGGCTGGAAGATAGATGTCAAGGCTAAATCAGCTGTTCCATCATTGAATTTTGATGAAGTAGAAGATACAGAAGATATCAAGGATTTATTTGAAGATAGCAGTGCTTTCGAGGATTTGGAATAAAGAGGAATTGCTTTGAAAAAAGAAGTTATAAGAATGTGTGTGGTTTGTAGAGAACGAAAGCCCAAGGAAGAGTTGATCAGAATAGTATTCGATTCAGATGATTTCTCATCATATATTATCGATGCTGTCAAGGCAGACGGCAGAGGTGCATATATATGTAGATGTAGACAATGCATAGATAGATGTATCAAGCAGAAGGCGTTGAATAGAGTATTTAGAAGGAATCTACCATATGGCGTGTATGGGGATTTGAGTAAGGTAGAAGTAAATGGTTAATAAATTGAATGCATATTTGGGCTTTGCTCAAAAAAGCGGTAGTCTGGTCTATGGGGTAGATAATATAGAGGTAAAAGAGTCTAAGGTGAGGCTGGCGATATATGATAATTCGCTGTCAGCTAATAGCCTTAACAAGCTAAGCAATATCGCAAGAAGGTCGAATATTACTCTCCTAGAGTCGGATATTAGGATTGATGAAATGCTGCAAAAAAACAATTGCAAGGCAGTAGGCATTACATCCACAGATTTGGCAAAAGCCATAAAAGAATTAAATATATTGAAAGAGGTACAGATTTGAATAATCAAAATTTACAGCAGAATAATGCACAACAAATTCAATTTGAGAACTTGAAGACTCTACAAGGGTATTTGGCCAAAGGTGGCGATATCCAGACTTTTGCAATCTCTCTAGCTAGGTCGAAGAAGGCGCTAGAGGCTTTTTGCAAGACATTAAAGGACAAAGATGCTGCATTGTCTAAGGAGAGGGTTGCACAATCTGCACCAGAGACAGCTGCTATTACTGTAGAGCCAGAGGTAGAGGCAGTTATTGAGAAAAAGTCTGCTAGAGAAGAGTATAAGAGGGTGGATAGTGCTGCCAAGCCAGCATTTAATCGTGATAGACAGAATACAAACTTCCAAGGTAAGAATACTAGAGAGCAAGACGGCAAGTTTTCCAAGAAACCTTTTGATCCTAGTAGGCCATTCAATAAGTCTGAAAAGGCACCTAATGGCACTCAGAAGCCTAGGACATCTGGACTTTTGCCAAAATCTGATGTGGCAGACACAATCATAGTAGCTAAGCCTGAGAGGAATTTCGGCAATAAAAACAAGACTAAGCAGATAGATTCTGATAGGAAGGAATTGTCTAAGAAGGCAAAGATCAAGATGGGATATGTAGATATCGACGACCATTATGGCATGGACGACGATACTAGGGTTATCGGCAGATTGAGGCAGAAGAAGGCGAAGAAAGAGGCTCCAAAGCCAGAGAAAATAGTTATAGAGAAGGCTACTATAACTACAGACAATCTGACTGTAAAATTGCTTTCTGAGAAATTGGGCAAACCAGCAGCAGAACTGATTAAAAAATTCATGATGCTAGGAATGATGCCTAACATTAACTCTGTTGTAGATTTCGAGACAGCAGAGCTAGTAGCTAATGAGTTTGGAATAGAGTTAGAGAGAAAGTTAGAGAAGAACTACGAAGAGAAACTAGAAGAAATGTTCAATAACCAAGGCTCTACTGCAGCCAATAGGCCTCCAATTGTAACTGTAATGGGTCACGTAGACCATGGTAAGACTATGCTATTAGATACGATCAAGCAGACCAATGTCGTATCCAGCGAGGCAGGCGGAATCACTCAGCATATAGGAGCATATTCTATAGAGGTTAATGGAAATAAGATTACATTCATAGATACCCCTGGCCACGAGGCATTTACCTCAATGCGTGCTAGAGGTGCTCAGATTACAGACGTGGCTATATTGGTTGTTGCGGCTGATGACGGCATTATGCCTCAGACAGTAGAGGCTATCAATCATATCAAGGCAGCCAAAGTGCCTATGATTGTCGCTATTAACAAGGTTGACAAGCCAGAGGCTAATATTGATAGAGTAAAACAACAATTGACAGAATATGATGTTCTGCCAGAAGAGTGGGGTGGAGACACTATATGTGTTCCTATTTCAGCAAAGTTCAATCAGAATATTGACAAGTTGTTGGAAATGGTGCTGCTGGTATCAGAGATGGCTGACCTTAGGGCGGATGAAAGTGTTGCTGCTAGTGGTCATATTATAGAGAGTAAGATAGACAAAGGTCGTGGAATTGTTGCAACTATCATTGTAAAGAACGGAACATTGCATATTGGAGACTTCGTTGTATCTGGTGTTGCTAGTGGCAGAATTAGGGCAATGATGGACTATACCGGAAGGAATGTAGCGAAGGCTACTCCTAGTATGGCTGTGTCAGTTCTTGGATTTAATGTAGTTCCAGAGGCTGGTGATCTGGTACACGCAGTCGATGAGAAGATGGCAAAAAATATCATAGAAGAGCGTAGTGCAAAGCTGCAGATAGAGAAGGCAAAGCACACAACAGGAATCACTCTAGAGGACTTCTTGCAGCAGAGTGCTGACAATGAGATTAAGGTACTTAATATTATTGTAAAGGCAGATGTAAAGGGTAGTGCCGAGGCGTTGAAGCAGACATTGGAGAAGATAGAAAACGAAGAGGTTAAAGTCAAGGTTATTCACAATGCAGTAGGCGGAATCAATGAAAGTGATGTATTGCTGGCGCAGGCTAGTAGTGCTATTATCATAGGATTTAATGTCAGACCAGAGGCTAAAGCAAAACAAATGGCAGAGAAAGAGGGCATTGATATTAAATTATATAGAATAATCTATGACGCAGTAGATGATGTAACTGCTGCTATAAATGGAATGTTGACTATCAAGTACGAGGAGAAGGTTATTGGCCATGTAGAGGTAAGACAGACATTCAAGATCTCTAGCGTAGGAACAATCGCTGGTAGTTATGTTTTGGATGGCGTAGTTAACAACAAGTCCAAGGTAAGATTACTTAGAAGTAATATAGTCATTGCAGAGACAGAGATAGATACATTACAGCAAGGCAAGAACGAGTCTAAGACTGTCAAGGCTGGTTATGAGTGCGGAATCAAGCTAAGAAACTACAATGATATCAAGGTGGGTGACGTTATCGAAGTCTATGAGATGCAAGAAGTAGAAAGAAAATAATTAAAAAGAAAAGGAAATCAAATGGGTAGAAGAATCTTAAAAGTTAATGCAGAGATCCAGAAAATAGTAGGCACTATAATCAAGGAATTGAATAACCCAGTAATACAGAATACTATTGTGTGTGTCAATGATGTGAAGACGACCGAAGATCTGGAGATTAGCAAGATATATATTAGTGTGTTTGATAAAGAATCCCAAGACGAGGTCTTGAATCAGATCAAACATTCTGCTAATTATATTAGAAAGTCATTGGCCCAGAGATTGGATATTAGAAAGGTGCCATATTTAGAATTCTATTTGGACAATTCTGTAGAATATGGCTCCAAGATTGATGCTGTCCTAGACAGAATCAATGAAGAGAGAAAGGATATTACAGATGAAGATTAGTGAGAAGATATTTGAGGCTATTCACAAGAGCAAAAATGTAGCAATATTTACACACATGAGGCCAGATGCTGATGCGCTTGGCTCTTCGTGTGCTATGAAGATGTACTTAGAGAAAATGGGCAAGTCAGCAGATATATACGTAGACGCAGAGGATATTTCGCTGAATTACAACTTTATTAAGGGTGTGAGCAAGGTTAATTACCCAGCACTAAAAGAGTATGATACGGCAATAGCCCTTGATTGTGGAGACTTTGGCAGACTGGGTAAATATGGTCAGATGTATCAGTCTATTGAGACTAGATTGAATATTGATCACCACATTACTAATGACAACTATGGTCAGATAAATTGTGTCATTGGCACCAGTAGCACCGGAGAGATTGTCTATGCTATATTCAAATCTCTCCATGTCGCACCTAATAGAGACATCGCAACAGCCCTATATTCTGCTATTGCGTCCGATACAGGCTGCTTCCAGCATGGCAATACCAATGCCAATACTTACAAGGTTGTTGGACAATTATTCAAATATAAGATAGATATTAACAAAGCGAACTATTATCTATTCAAGCGTAGGTCTTGGGGTCAAGTTATGCTAATGCAGGCTGGACTAAAGAACTTGAAAATGTTTTTAGATGGTAGGCTTGCAATAATGTATCTGAAGGCATCTAATTTCAAGGAATGTGGTGTAGGCAATAACGAGAGCTTCGGGCTGGTAGATTATTGTGTCAATATAGAGAAGGTAGAAGTAGGTATACTAATTAGTGAGATCAAGCCAAATTTGTATGCTGTGTCAATTAGAGGTAAGGGCAAGGTTGATTGCTCCAAATTGGCAATTGTATTTGGTGGTGGTGGTCATCCGGATGCAGCTGGTTGCAATATTTTTGGTAGCTGTAACAGCGTAATTGGCAAATTAGTGAGGGCTACGAGCAAGTACATATGCTAGGTTTTCTCAATATTAATAAGCCGTCCGGCATGACATCTAGTGATGTGGTGGTGAAGTTAAGAAGACGTTTCCGTATACAGAAGATTGGACATATGGGAACCCTTGACCCAATGGCGTCAGGTGTGCTTGCTATTGCTGTAGGCAAGGCTACGAGAATGTTTGATTATTTCTTAGACAAGACCAAGAAATATATCGCCCAGTTCCAATTTGGTTACACGACAGATACATTGGATTCTGAGGGTGAAATTGTTCAAAAATGCGATATTATCCCCAAACGATCAGAGTTAGAGACTGTGCTACGCAAATATATTGGCAAACATGCCCAAATTCCGCCAAAATACAGCGCAAAATCAGTCAATGGGGTTAAGGCCTATAAGTTGGCAAGAGAAGGTGTTGAGGTTGAATTAAAGGCCAAAGAGGTCGAAATTGTGGATTTGCAATTGATTGATTATATAGATGGTGTGTGTACTGTCTCAGTTGAGTGCTCTAGCGGTACATATATTAGGGCGTTGGGTCGAGATATTGCGGCCGCACTCAATACTGTATGTACTATGACCAGCCTTGTTAGGTCACAATCAGGCGTATTTGATCTAAGCAACGCTCTTGATTTGGATGATATTCTGCAAAGGGATAGCATAGATGATTGTCTCTTTGCTATAGAAGATGTGTTCCCTCAGATGCCAAGGCTAGAGTTGACAGTAGAAGAATTATTCAAATTACGCAATGGTGTGCAGATAGACAATATTTATGGTATAGATAGATATTGTTTTGTAATAGAGCAATGCAATGTAATGTGTGTGGCGGAGAATACAGACAACAAATTGAAGATAAAGACATATTTGGCGGAGTGAAATTATGGTAAAATTTGGTCCAGCGGGTAATTGCAAGAGCTTCTATGACGAAGGGTACAAGAGATCATTAGAGGCTGCAAAATGGTTGAGTGAAAAGGGCTTGACTCACTACGAATATTCCTTTGGCAAAGGAATCCTACTTAGCGACGAGATGGCCAGTGCGATAGGTGAGGAGTTCAAGAAATATAATATTAGTATTTCTTGTCATGCTCCATATTTTATCAATTTTGCAACGCCTACTGAGGAAATGGCTCAGAAGAGCTATGATTATGTGACCAATAGCATCAAGAAATTAAAACTATTGGGCGGCAATAGGCTGGTTGTGCATCCAGCATCTTGTGGCAAGATGTCAAGGGAAGAGGCTGTTGCATTAACAAGGAAGAGGTTGATACATTTAGCTGAGATACTGCAAAGTAATGGCGATCAAGATATATTTATCTGCCTAGAGACTATGGGCAAGCAAGCCCAGATTGGTACATATCAAGAAATTATAGATTTCTGTACATTGTCTCCTTGCTATATCCCAGCATTTGACTTCGGTCACATCAATGCGTTGCACCAAGGTGTATTGAAGACCAAGGAAGACTATCTTGATATATTCAATCTTGCTATATCTAGGCTGGGCTTTGACAAGGTTAATAACTGCCATATACATTTTAGCAAAATAGAATATGGGGCAAAGGGAGAGATAAAGCATTTGACTCTTGACGATAATGTCTATGGCCCAGAGTTTGAACCCTTAGCTAAGGCTATCAAGGAATTGTCTCTTAATCCAATAATAGTCTGCGAGAGCAAAGAGATAATGGCGATTGATGCGATGAAAATGAGAGAGATATATAATAGTGTGAAATAAATGAACACACTTTGCGTAGAAAATAGTGCAAAGTGTGTTTTTTTGTACCCTTTTGTCGCAAACACCCGCAATATTGCTGTATCTTTCATTATTTGGATTTTACGCCAATACAATAAGAAAAAAAAGGAGATTGTTATGTTAGATTCTCTGCTGCCTCGCACTATACTAGACGCTGTCAATAAGTTGAATGTGTCGAAATTATATGAAATTAGGTTAAGACTCAATGCTCCAGTTATGGTCAATGCTGCTGGAGAGTACTTTTATCTCAATATCCATGGTGTGTCTCGCGATAAAGAGGGAGTAATATTATGCACGAGATCGGATATAGAGTATATTATGTCCAAGGCTAGCAATGATTCTATGTATACGGTCAATGACCAATTAGTCAACGGATATATCGCTTATCGTGGCGGCATTAGAATAGGTGTGGCTGGCGAATTCGTGTATGTGGGCAATCAGATCAAGACTATCAAGAATATCCAGTCATTGAATATCAGAATTCCGCACGAAGTACATAATTGCTCTCTGCACTGTCTTCGTTACATACAGCAAGGTCGAGGGATATATAACACACTGGTTGTGTCTCCCGCTGGTGCTGGCAAGACGACATTCGTTAGAGATCTGGCAAAGCAAATCCTTAATATAAATAGCAAGCTAAATATATTGATCATAGACGAAAGATCAGAGATAACTGGTATATCCCAAGGCATTGCTATATTCAATAACCCTAATTGCGATATTTTGTCCAATTGCAAGAAGTCTTACGCCTTTGATAACGGAATTAGGAGCCTTAGACCAGATGTTATTATTACGGATGAACTGTCTATCAGAGATTTTGACTCGGTAGCCAATGCTCTGACTTGTGGTGTTAAGGTTATTGCTACCATTCATGCAGATAGCATTTGGGATTTGAAGAATAAACCAGATTTCTTAGATATATTGCAGAAGAAATTATTCGATAGATATATTCTTCTTAGCAGCATTAATAGACCGGGTGAGGTAGTAGGAATATATGATTCTAATCTTGAGTGTATAGGACAATGAAGTTTGTACTATTATGCATTATTTTCATCTCGGTCGCGGCTATCGCCATTCTAAACTTGTCGTATTATCGCTCGAAGCGAAGAATATTCATGGAATTGCTAGACTTCTTGAAGCTGTATTCTGCCGATGTCTCATTCTCCAAGGACTGCTTAGCGGATATTATTGCTAGAGTCAAGGGAAAGTATTCTAAGACTACTCAAGTTTTGCTAGAGTCGTATAGCAATATCCCGGCCTATCCTATGATGTTGACGGATGTAGAGAAGTCGGAGATATCTCATATCTTTGCGGGCATGGGGCGAGGAGATGTAGAGGCAGAGCTGCAATATATCAATAATGCTACTGCGAAGGTAGAATTGATTATAGACGAGCTAAATAGTAGCTATGCTACGAAGGGAGAATTAAGGTCGAAGTTAATCTTTATATTTGGGGTCATTCTAATACTTATATTGTTGTAGGTGGATAATGGGGATAGATATTATTTTTAAGATAGCAGGAGTTGGCATTATTACTGCGGTAGCAAATCAGATATTAAAGCATGCTGGCAAGGACGAGATAGCTATGCTCACGACTCTGGCGGGTGTGGTCATAGTCTTATTTATGGTCATCAATATGATTAGCGAGTTGTTTGCTACTATCAAGTCACTGTTTAGCTTCTAGCATCAAGGGTTAGATATGGATATTATCAAGGTTTCACTGCTTGCTATTGCTATAGTTTTTGCTATTACCTTCACCAAACAAATCAAGCCAGAATTGTCCGTCATTATCACAGTTGCAGGCTCTGTTGTAATGCTGGTATATGTTTTGGGTTATTTCAATAATATTGTTGTATTTTACAATGAATTGGTTGTAAAAACGGGTGTCGATCAACAGTACTTCACTATTCTATTAAAAGCAATCGGTATAGGCTATCTTGTCGAATTTGCTAGTGGCATATGCAAGGACAGTGGCAATTCTAGCATCGCCGACAAGGTTGTATTCGTAGGCAAATTGGCAATATTGTCCCTTGCTGTTCCTATTATTCAGTCCATATTCCATATTATTAGCGATATATTATGAGAAAGAAATCAGTAAGACCCAAGAAATATTTAATTATTATTTTCGTTCTTATTACACTACTCTTTTTTGCCCTTGCTCCTAGTTGTGTTATTGCAGATGACCAGACATTAGATTATGTGGCAGATCTGTATAGTAGTACGTATGACCAGATGAATGACATAGACTATTCCGCGTTAGAGGATATTGTAGACGGACTAGAGTCGGACAATATATTCTCCGGTAGCTTCTACGATACAGTCAAGGGGATCGTTGACGGGACGTTTGATATAGATGCAGAAAATTTATTAGAATATTTATTCCAAGTAATTGGCCTTAATATCAGAGCAATTCTGCCGCTGGGTATAGTTGTTATTTGTATAGCTATAATTGTTAGATTTCTCAGATCTTTCACTCCGGCATCGTTCAAAAATGGCATATTAGAAATAATCAATTTTGTCGCAATTGGCGTCGTTGTTATATATATTAGCAAATATATCATAGATATTAACTCGATTGTCTTCTCATCTATTACTACCATGCAGAATATCCTAAACGCAATATTCCCTATCCTTATGACACTAATGGGTGTATTGGGGGCTAGCAGTAGTGTTGCGATATATTCACCTATTACATCAATTCTCAATACTGGCATTAGTTCAGTAATGACCAATTTCTTGTATCCTATCTACATCTTGTCCTTCAGTCTCATTATTATTTCGTCTATCACATCCAAGGTGCGATTGGACAAGTTAATAACGTTTTTGTCTAGCTTATTTAAGACTAGTCTTGCTTTTGTATTTGGCATATTTAGTAGCGTATTTGTTATTAAGGGGATTTCTGCAGGCAAGTTCGACAGCGTGTCTATATATACGACTAAGTTTGCGGTCAAAAATTATGTTCCACTAATTGGCTCATATATTTCAGAAGGCTTCAATTATTTACTCCTTAGTACAATGCTCATTAAGAATGCTATAGGGCTAGCGGGTATCATATTAGTGTTATGTAGTATTCTTAGCCCAGTTATTTATCTCATGCTGATTAGACTGTTCTTCCACTTCGTATCCTCAATAGTAGATATGATAGGCTGTAAGGAAATTAGTGATGTGCTGCAGCGACTATCCAAGATTATGTCATTCCCGCTTGCAATAATTCTGGGTGTTGCATTTATGTTTATCATGTCTATATCGCTAGTGGTATGTACCGCCAATTTAGTCTAGGAGGTGAATATGAATGCATTAGTCATGTCACTGTTTGGGATATCTGTTTTAGGAATTCTGGTCGATGTTGTGGTCAGTGATAGTAATAGATATATTAGTTTCGTATTTGACCTTATTCTGCTATTGGTTGTGGTTAGTAATATTGCTAGTATTATCTCTAAGATAGGCTTGTTATAATGTTATATATATGACTATCGTGTCTAATATTGTCATAGTTTAGTTGATTTATTTTTTATATATTCATATCATGGTTCTAAACGACACATCTATCCGAATATGATATGGTAACAAAACCAAGGCGACTTGTGTTTTTAAGATAAAGGGGACAAGGTAATGTTTGATGGATGAGAAGGTAGAAGATAAGGACAAAGGCGTAGGGATAATTGCTTCGCTAAAGGGAGTCTTTGGTAAAATGACAATGGCGACAAAGGTTAAATTATTGCTACTAATAGTTTTAGTTGCAGTGATATTGGTGGTGTCTAATAATTTTATTAATATTTCAGACACATCGGTCGTTCCTACTAGCAACTCTGGCAAGTATACATATTATGTATCCAGCTTGGATTATAGTGCACAATTAGAAGACAAGTTAGAAGAGGTGCTGTCCAATCTGGATGGCGTAGGCAAGGTTGAGGTAATGATTAGCTTAGAGTCTAGCGTAGAGTTGGTCTTTGCAGAGAGTAGCAATGGAGCAAAAGACAATGACTCAATATTCACCAACGACTCGTATACTGTCGATGTATCATCGCCAATCATTATAGATAGTGGGAATAGGGAAGAACCGTTGATTGTCAAGGAAATTTTGCCAAAGATAAAGGGAGTCTTGGTTGTGTTGTCTGGCAGCGAGAGTGTGGCAACCAAGCTAAGCATTATACAAGCAGTTCAGTCCTTGTTAGATGTTAATGTCTCAAATATTCAAGTGTTATCTGCAGGTCAATAAATCAAAAGGGAGAGAAAATATGTCAAAGAAAAAAAGATTTTTTATTATTTCAGCATTTTGCTTGCTGCTACTAGTTACGGGAACTATCAATGTGTTAGTTAATAACTCTATTATTTCTACCAATCAGACTAGCTCAACCAATACAACTGTTACAGCCGGCAATTTCTTCACTAATTATAGAACTAATAGAGAAGATACTAGGAACGAAGAACTGATGTATTTAGAGGCTATTATTTCTAGCACAACTTCATCTGCCGAGGCTATTAGCAATGCCGAGGCAGAGAAGATCAAGCTCGTAACTGCAATGGAGAGCGAAATGGTGCTAGAGGGCTTGATTAAGGCAAAAGGATTCGAGGATGTTATTATTTCTGACCTAAATAGCAGCTTGACTGTTATAGTTAAGAGTGCAGAGCTAACAAAGGCAGAAGTCGCCCAAATAGTAGAGACTGTTCAGGGGCAGACTAATTATGATATAGAGAATATCAAGATCATTCCAGTAGAGTAGAATATATTGCACCCGCAAGTTAAATAATTATAGGGTGCAATATTTTTTTGTCTAAAAATATGCAATATAATCAATTTTTATATTTTTTGTAATTGCATTATTTTATTTTATGTGTTATTATCTAAGTAGTATATAATGTAGAGGTAGTGCTATGTCTAATAATGAAATCAAGCTAAGACCCACCAAGGGCAACATTACATTCAATGACCACATTATTCTTTCGGTTATCAATCTTGCGACCAAAGAGATTGCTGGCGTTAGTTCGTTGAATACGAAGCATATGTTTGCCTTGAAGAGGTGGTTTAACAAGAATTATGCCAATGGCGTTAAGATATCTTATCTTAATAATTCTATGATAGTAGACGTGTATATCAATGTTTTCTTTGGCTATAATGTGTCAGAGATTGCGTATAGAGTACAAGAGAATATCAAGAATAGTATTGCGTCTATGATAGATATCAATATTGATAAGATCAATGTGCATGTTATTGGCGTTGATTTCTCTAGATCAGAGGATTCTGATATCTAGACTATATTTCACTCCGAAGGTAGTCTACAATTAGACAAATTTTATGGAGTGATTTTTTGTTTTAATAATATTTTATTGGAGAAGATTCATGGGAAGAAAGGTAGTTAGAGATATTTTGTTCAAGCTAGTTTTTGAGAATATGTTTGTAGAGGCAGAGGATAGCGTTACATATGACGAGTTTGTGGCGGGAGAGCCTCTGGATCTGGATTCTGGCAAGATTGCTATTGCAGACATTTCAGAGGAGAATATCCAGTATCTGAAGAAAAATTATACCACTATATTGAAGAACAAGACGGATATACTCAATATTGTAGCAAAACATATATCTGGCTATACTATAGACAATGTGTTCAAGATCGACCTTGCTATACTGGTACTGGCGGTAAGTGAGTTGGTGTATTACAAAGATACTCCTGTCAAGGTTGTAGTAAATGAGGCTGTAGAGCTAGCAAAGAAATATTCTACAGAAAAAAGTGCTAGCTTTGTCAACGGCATTCTTGCAGTTATAATAAAGGAATTAGACATAAAATAATGGACAATGCCATTTCGGTTACGCAAGTTAATAATTATATCAAGAGTATCTTCGATGCAGAATCTATTCTACACAATATATATGTGTACGGAGAGATTGGTGCATACAAGGTTACTAATGGAATAGCGTATTTCAATCTGAAGGATGAGAATTCGCTTATTTCTTGCGTGCTTTTTGGTGCTAATAACTTCCCGACATTCGATGTTGGCGATCAGGTAGTGGTCTGCGGCAGCGTAGGATATTATGCCAAGGGCGGCAAACTGAACCTTAATGCAGTCAGTATAGAGAGATTTGGCATAGGATTGCTATATCAGAAGTTCTTAGAGCTGAAGGCAGAATTGGAGACGTTGGGATATTTCGATGAAGAGCGAAAGAAACCCATTCCCGCTAGAGTCAAGAGAATAGGCGTGGTTACTAGCCAGACTGGTGCGGTAATTAGAGATATTATAGATGTAACTACTAGAAGGAACGACAGTGTAGATATAGTGTTATATCCAGTCAAGGTACAAGGCATTGGCGCGGAAAAAGAAATTGCCTCGGGCATTGACTTTTTCTCAGAATATGATAAGATAGATGTGATAATAGTTGCGCGTGGCGGCGGTAGCTTAGAGGACTTGCAGCCATACAATACTAAAACTGTGGCTGATGCAGTATATAGATGTAGCAAGCCTGTTGTTAGTGCAGTAGGTCACGAGACGGATTATACAATTATAGACTTTGTGTCAGACCTTAGGGCACCTACACCGTCTGCAGCAGCAGAATTGGTAGTTAGATGCAAACAGGATGACTTGGATTTGCTGCAAGGGTATTTGGCAAATATGTCCAATGCTGTTAATAGAAAATTGCAGTCGTATATCAAGGAGATGAAATATTTGACTGCCAGTATGGCCGCTAGGGTTGAGACAGGTATTGCAGCAAAGGTGTCTGCAGTGACGAGAGTATTCAATGACATAGACAGAAGGGTGCTAGACAGAATCAATGCAACGACGCTGTGGCTGCAAAATGTTAGATCCAAGGTAGACGGCTATGATGTAGAGGGATTGCAGCGTAGGGGCTATACTAGGATATATCATAATGGCAAGGTTGCTAGAAATGCTTCAGAGATTATGTTAGGCGATAACATAGATTTTGCACTAGTAGACGGACGTATTTCTGCAAAAGTGGACAGAAGGGAGACGAAATAATGGAACTAAACAAAGAGTTTGAGAAATTAAAAGAGATATCGAGTGATATGGAGAGAGATGATATATCGCTGGATGAGTCAGTTAAGAGATATTATGAGGCGTGCGATATAATAGAGAAGTGCGTGAAAGAACTGTCGGATGTCAAGGGCAAAGTGACAGTGCTTAGGTCGAAGATTGACGAAATGATAGAAGAGAATTTGGACTAAAGAGAAGAGATTGGGAGAGAGATAGATGAGAATATCAAGAATGTTTTTTAAGACATACAAGGAAGATCCACAAGACGCAGAGATTAAGAGTCATAAGCTATTAGTGAGGGCTGGATATATCAAGAAACAGACCGCTGGTGTGTATATGTTCATGCCTCTGGGTGTCAGAGTTCTGCACAAATTATGCAATGTTATTAGAGAAGAAATGGACAGAGCTGGTGCGTGCGAGATGCAGATGACTAGCCTTCTTCCTATAGAGACATATGCTGGTAGATTAGAACATTTTGGCAAGGATATGTTCAGACTAAATGATAGAAGTGGTAAAGAGTTGTGTTTGGGTCCTTCTCACGAAGAGGTATTTACTGGAGTTATGAAAGACGCTGTTACTAGTTATAAACAATTACCTTTGACACTGTATCAGATTCAGACAAAATTCAGAGACGAGGTTAGACCTAGGTTCGGACTAATGAGAGGCAAAGAGTTCTTGATGAAGGATGCTTATTCATTTGATGTGGACAAAACTGGATTGGATCAGTCATATAATATCATGGCAGAGACATACAAGAGGATATTTAATAGGCTGCATCTTGATTACGTTATAGTCAACGCAGACAATGGCACTATGGGTGGCAGTATGTCGCAAGAATTTATGGTAAAGTCTAATATTGGTGAAGATGAGATAATTGTGTGCGATTGCGGATATGCAGCCAACACAGAGAAGGCAGAGTGTCAGTTTGCGCAGCTAGACAATAGCAATATCCAGAGATTGCCTATGACAAAGAGGCATACACCTCACCTTAAGACCATAGCTGACCTAGTAGTTCCTCTTAATAAGAAAGAGTCAGATATGCTGAAGGCTGTTGTGTACAAGATAGATAACAAAGACATCGTTGTAGCATTGCTTCCAGGTGATAGAGAGGTAGAGGAGATCAAGCTAATTAGGGCTACCGGTGGTATCAATATAGAGATGGCGTCTGTTGACGATATAGCATCTATTGGTTCTGTAGCCGGATTCGTAGGTGCAATAGACTTGAAAAACTGCAAGATTGTGGCTGATAACTCTGTTAAGAATATGGTTAATTTCATTATTGGTGCAAATGAGGCAGATTATCACTACGCGAATGCTAACTTAGAGGATATACATATAGATATGTACGCCGATATCAAGAAGGCTGCAGAGGGGGACATGTGCCCTAGATGCGGCGGAACATTGCATTCTATTAGAGGTATAGAGGTAGGACATATCTTCAAGCAAGGTACTCATTATTCTGAACTTCTGCAATGCAAATTCTTGGACGAGAATGGCAAGAGTAGATATATGGAGGCAGGTGCTTACGGCATAGGAGTGACCAGAACTCTTAGTGCGTTGGTAGAGCAAAATAGCGATGATGCAGGCATAATCTTGCCAGAAGAGATTGCTCCATACAAGGTTAATATTGTTATCGCTAATATCAAATCAGCTGACCAAGTAGAGGTCGCAGAGCGACTATATAACCATTTCTTGGATAGAAAGGTAGAGGTGTTGCTAGACGATAGGGCGGACGCTATTGGTGCGAAGTTGAAGGATGCAGAACTAATAGGTATCCCATACATTATCGTTGTGGGAAAATATACCTCAGAGGGCAAGGCAGAGCTAATTAATAGATTGACTGGAGAGAAGACTATAGTCCTATTAGACGACATTGCTAAAATGTTTTAATACATATGTGACATAAAAAATCACGACAGGAAAGAGATTAATTTCTCAAATATCGTGATTTTTTTATATGTTATGCCGCTGGGGTTATAGTAATTGTGATTTCTGTTCCACGTTCCCAATTTGAGCATTGGAAGGCTGAAAGTCCAACACCAAAGGTGGCTGTTGTGTCACTGTCGCTAGCATATATCATAATTCGATTTCTAAAGTCAGTTATGATTTGCCACTCAGTATTGGCAAAATATTGTCCGTCGAATGCACAGGTTGTGCTATATGTTTTTCCACTAGGTGTCTTTATATCTACTGTATAATTTGCAGCAGCACCAGTGATTCTATATTCTACGTGCATAGATACTACATCATCTATATTCACACGTATTGGATTATATGCTATCGTTCTGCTAGTGCCGTGCGTTATTGAGCTATATATAGCACCAGTAACAACGGAACCGTCTATTTCCGATTCAATTATTGTACTAGCAATAGAAGATTCGTTTATTACATTTACTATTAAAGATTCCGCAGGGGCTGGTGTGATAGTTATTGTGATTGTTGTGCCGTCTGCGATGTTGAAGTCTTCCATTGAGGTTAGTGGGCCAGCATCGCTGCCAAGATAAAAACTACCATAATTTAATACAATATAATTCGTATTAAATTCATCTGTAGCATCATCATATTCAAAATACCTACCATTAAAGTATTTTGTAACACTCTGCTGTTCGCCCTCTGCATTAGAATATGTGAATGTATAATTAGCGGGAGCTCCAAATATGCGATAATTCAATGATACTACCAAGAAATCTTGTCCAACATCACCTCCGTTAGGATTATGTGTTTTAGAAAAATTGCTACCATATGTTGAAGAATATGTATATTCTATGAAATTAAGAACTCCATCTTGGTTAAACAAGTCACCAAAATTACCAGCTTCTATAACGCTAGGAATGTTTGATTCATTTATTATATTGGTGGTAACATTTTTTGTTATGTTGCCTTCTGTTGCGTATTCCAAGGTTATATTAAGGCTCAATTCTAGATTATCTATATCTATAGTAGCGTCATCAACAGAAATTACCGCATACACAGTTGTTTCTGTTTGTCCGCCGCCTACTTCACTGACATAGAAGCGATCTAAATCATTTCTAGTAATTGGTTTTAGTGCAGTCTCACTTAAACCCATGTATATATTTACATTATTGTCCTCCACAAGACTTGCGCTAGGGAATTCAGCAGCGAATTTTAATACTTTTGTATTGTTGGCATTGGCTGTATTTTTAATAGTAAATTTGTATGCTAGTCTACCAACTGCAGTCATATCAGTGTCGTTAAATTTTAGACTGCCAGTAGCCTCAGATTGTGCAGCATCAAATGTTATAGTAGATGTCTCTAGATTATCATCTCCAATAGTAATAACTTTGTCACTGTCGCTAGTGCCAGTTGCATTGGCATAGTTCATGGCAGATGCAGTAATAGTGGCATCTACATTGTTGGCAGTATAGGATACAGTCATGCTGTTAT
>CAYSUG010000014.1:0-28506 GCA_964434145.1 uncultured Christensenella sp.
ACAAAACTATAATAAATATACTTTATTATAAAAAATATGGCGTATTATGTCAAACAATACGCTATAATATCCAACATGATAAAACTTTGTCGAAATTTCGAAAAAAGAGCAGATAAATTTCTTTATTTGCTCTTTTAAATCTTTATATTTAATTATGTTTTAAAAATCAAATTTCTTTATCAATCATCAATTATGAAACGGTCAAAAAATGATTAATTATTGATTTTTTAAACACATTTAGTTTTTCAATTTTTGATAATACTCTTTGCAATATCACTAGGAGTAAACCCAAAGTATTTGTATACATCCGCCATAGCCGCACTAACACCATACTCATTGATTGAGAATGTCTTTGCATTATTGCCCACAAGATTACCTAGCGACAACCCAATACTCGCCTCTATGCATATCTTTTCTATCCTAGCACTCTTTGGAATAACAGAGTCTTGATATTCTTTTGACTGAGACAAGAATATTTCTACACAAGGCACACTGACTACCCTAACGCCAATTGAAAACTTTTTCTCCAACAATTCTTTTACCTGTAGAGCAAGGGCAACCTCGCTACCAGTGGCAACAACAACTTTTTCTAGCTTTGCAGTTTCTTTTGCAATAACATATGCACCTTTTTCCACATTTGACAGTTCTGCTTTTGGAGTAGACACTATACGAATAGGTTGCCTTGTTAGCGATATTATAGATGGAGTAGTAACGGAGCCAAATGCAATGTTGTATGCCGCAACCGCCTCCTCTACATTACATGGTCTAAATACATTTAGATTTGGCATAACCCTGAACGAGTCTAGATGTTCAATAGGTTGATGAGTGGGTCCATCCTCGCCTACAGCAATACTATCGTGGGACAAAACATACACAACAGGCTGCTTCATAATAGCACTACTCCTGACGGCACTACGAAGATAATCACTAAATACCATAAATGTGCCACAGAATGGCTTGTATCCACTAAGCGCCAAACCATTTGTCATACACGCCATTCCAAATTCTCTAACACCATAGAAGATGTTTTTGCCTTCAAAATTTCCTTTTTCCACATTTTTTGAAGATTTTATAATTGCCTTTGTACAACTAGATAGGTCCGCATTTCCGCCAATAACACTTGGGTTTAGCTCTGCGACTTTGTTTAGCACTAGCCCACCAATATTTCTAGTAGATTCTATATCTTTTGATATACTAAGAGAGTCATAAGATATAGGAACATACTTGGCATATATCTCCTTTGATAGACACGCAAAATCTTTTGGATAATGCATTTTATAATATTTCATTTTGTCACTAGATGTATCAGCAAATGAGTTGGATTTTATCATGGAATTCAGTGCTGCCTTGACGTCTTTTTCGATTGTAAACAATTTAGATTTAACACCTAAATTAAGCCTTAAATTGTCTAATTGCATAGCATCCATAACAAGGCCATGTGCACTATATTTTCCCTCTACATCGGACGAATACCCCAACTTTGTCTTTATCTCTACAAAGGCTGGCCTTTTACTCTTTTTTGCCCTAGTTATTGCCGCATCAATACCAGGCACATCATTTCCATTTTTAACCAAGAAATAGTCAAATCCAAGCGATTTCACATATTCCTTTGTATTAAGTGCAAATGTATTCTTTGTGTCACTATCTAGAGTATTATCATTACTATCATATAACACAACAAGGTTATCAAGACCCAGAGTACCAGCTAGGCAAAGAGCCTCGTATGACACTCCCTCCATGAGGCATCCATCGCCTATAAGTGTATATACGTTGTTATCGAACAATTTGCAATCTGGCTTGTTATATCTTTGCAGCCTCTTTTGTGCAAGTGCCATACCCACAGCAGTAGCAACACCTTGACCTAGAGGGCCGGTTGTACATTCTATCCCATACTTGGTATTTAACTCTGGGTGACCAGATGTTATGGAGTCTAATTTGCGAAAATTCTTCAAGTCGTCCAATGTAATGCCATATCCAAATAGGTACAAGATAGTATACAACAATGCACTACCATGACCTGCACTAAGCACAAATCTATCACGCAATATATTATTGGGCAATTCTGGAGAATTGTTATAATGTTTGGCAAAAAGTGTGTATATAATAGGCGCCGCACTAAGAACGATGCCTGTATGGCCACTTTTTGCATTAGACACGACATCTGATGCCAAAACTCTAATATTATTAACTATTTTTTCTTCTATTTTCATTATTTTTAACCTCTTTGGAGTAGAATTTGAAGACTTGTTTGATAATCATCTCCACGATTTCTTTGTCCGATTTATCCTTTGTTCGGACAATAATATCACATTGTTTGGAGAAGAATTTGTTTCTTACCTTATATGTACCTTTTTCCAGTTTTGCCTCTAATTCTGACAAATTCTCTTCCTTTAATCTATTGTCATAATATTTCTCTCCTGCATCTATGTATATAGTTAGCAGTTTGTTTCTGAATATACTCTTGCAGTTATCATATTGCAGCAGATAGTAATTGGCAAAAATTGTTGTATTTTCAAAAGTAGCTAATTCTTTTAATTTTTTTGCAACAATATCTTTGTAATAATCCAATCCACACACATTAATTGTGTTAGAAATATCGACTATATCAAACTCTACCATACTAATAAGATTGGCAAAATTTGTCTCAAGGGCTTGAGACAATTGTTTAGCGATATTCTCAGTATATTTGGACAGCAGTCCAGTAACACATATATTATTTTTCATACCTTTTCTCTTTTTGCCAATTTAATAACTGGCATATTATCACATCTATATTGTACTAAATTATGTCCCAGAAGACAAATAAATCAGTAATATTAGTAATTATAATAAAATCATTAATATATTATGTGTATGGTAATAAAAAAAACTACAATATAATTAATTGTAGTTTTCTTAAATAATTAAACTAGTTCGATGATTGCCATTTCAGCATTATCGCCGTTACGAGTGCCTAATTTGATGATTCTAGTATAACCACCGCCGACACCTTTGTCTGCCTTTCTAGTAGCATACTTTGGAGCATATTCATTGAATATCTTCTCTATTAGAGGATGATAGATATTCTTAGTTCTAGCAACAAAATCAGCCTTTGACTCATTCTCGCCTCTTTGCTCTTGAACATCATATACTTTACTCATAATAGCTCTTCTAGCATTCAGCTTCTTAACGCCGTCATTGATTACTTCTTTCTGAACCTTTACACCTTTCTCATCAGTAACTGTCTTAACAACTTTTACATTATCTTCGTAATTATTGATTGCAAGGGTTAAAAGTTTCTCAGCATAAGACTTTACTTCTTTTGCTTTAGCCAAAGTAGTCTCTACCTTGCCATACCATAGCAAACTAGTAGCCAAGCCTTTGATAACAGCTATTCTTTCATCGGTTGGTCTATTTAACTTTCTCATTAACTCTTCTCCTTTTTATTCTTCATCATTACGCAAAGACAAACCATATTCGTTTAACTTAGCAATGACTTCTTCCAAAGACCTTTTGCCCAGATTCTTAACTTTTGCTAGATCTGATTCAGTCTTCTTAGTTAAATCTTGAACAGTCAATATATTTGCTCTCTTCAAGCAGTTATAACTTCTTACTGATAAATCCATGTCGTCAATAGTCATCTCTAATACTTTAGTTTGTTTATCTTCTTCTCTACTTACAAGCAAGTCCATCTGAGACATACTCTCTACCAAATCCACAAACAATGAGATATGGTCTTGAATAAGTTTGCCAGATAGGCTAATAACTTCTCTAGCAGATAGAGTTCCGTTAGTTTCTACCTCTATAGTCAATTTGTCATAGTCAATGCTCTGTCCCACACGAGTGTTCTGAACAAAGTAATTAACCTTCTTGACGGGTGTGAAATTAGAATCTATTGCAATATATCCGATTGGAGCATCTTCTGGCTTGTGTGCATCCGCTGCTACAAAGCCTCTGCCTCTGCCAATAAACACTTGCATCTCAAATTTAGCACCACTATCTAATGTACAAATATGAAGGTCTGGATTAAGAATTTCTACCAAATCATTAGGCTCGAAATCTGCGGCAGTAACCTCTCCTTCGCCATACTTGTTAATAGTCAGAACTGTGCTAAAATCTTTAGTTGTATCATATGCCTTTACAGCAAGATTCTTGATATTAAGAACAATATCAACTACGTCCTCAACTACGCCTTTGATTGTAGAGAACTCATGCTGAACACCCTCTATCTTGATTCCAATAGCAGCTGCACCTGGAAGAGCTGATAACAACACTCTTCTAAGGCAGTTACCAATTGTTATACCAAATCCTCTGTCTAGTGGTTCAACAATAAATCTTGCAAAACAACCATTTTCTGTTTCTTCACAAGTAATTTTTGGTTTCTCTATTTCCATCATATTGAAAAATTCCTCACTTTTTAGGATTATTTAGAGTACAACTCTATAATTAAGTGCTCTTTTACATTCAAGTCAATATCATCTCTTTGTGGAAGTGCATTGATCTTGCCAACCAATGTCTTGCTATCGAATTCTAGCCATTTAGGAAGAACTACCTTCAAGTCTTTTAATGCCTTGAACGCTTCTATATCCTGCTTATTCTCCTTGATAGCAATAACATCGCCTACCTTTACAAGATAAGAAGGGATATTCACATTCTTACCGTTAACTGTAATGTGGCCATGATTAACAATCTGTCTAGACTCTGCTCTAGAAGAACCAATACCCATTCTATATACAACGTTATCTAGTCTTCTCTCTAGAAGTGACAACATATTCTCACCGACAATACCTTTCATATTGTTAGCCATTTCGTAGTACTTCTTGAATTGTTTCTCTAGCAAGCCATAACTTCTTTTAACTTTTTGTTTTTCTCTCAATTGTAGACTATATTCACTAGCTTTCTTTCTAGCCTGACCATGAACACCAGGAACAGCAGCCTTTCTCTCTATAGCGCACTTGCTAGACAAGCATCTCTCGCCCTTCAAGAATAGCTTACAACCCTCTCTACGGCACAATCTACAATCTGCACCAGTATATTTTGCCATTATATTATCTCCTTTATTTTTTCCTTATAGCCGCCTATCGCTAGGCTGGAAGATTAGTTAGTTATTCTAACCAATAATATTTTTTTCAATTATAATCTAAATTAGATAAAAGTATTGTTGCGTAACCAACGAGAACTATATTCTTCTTCTCTTTGGTGGACGGCAACCATTGTGAGGTATTGGGGATACATCCTTGATCATTGTAACATTCAAACCAGCAGTTTGTAATGCTCTGATAGCAGTCTCTCTACCATTACCTGGGCCTTTTACATATACATCTACACTATTCAAACCTTGCTCTTTTGCAGCCTTGCCAGCAATCTCTGCTGCCTGTTGTGCTGCATAAGGGGTGCTCTTTCTAGAACCGCTAAGTCCAAGACTACCAGCACTGCTCCAAGTAATAGCATTTCCGGCTTGGTCAGTGATAGTAACAATAGTGTTATTAAAAGATGCATTGATATAAGCACAGCCTTTATCTAAATTCTTAGTTACTCTTTTCTTCTTAACTACTTTTTTCTTTTTTGTAACTGCAGCCATTTTTGTTATTATCTCCTACAAATTATTTTTATTTAGCTTTCTTTGATTTTGAAACAGTCTTCTTTGGACCCTTTCTAGTTCTAGCATTTTGCTTAGTGTTTTGACCACGAACAGGAAGACCTCTTCTATGTCTTACACCACGATAGCAACCAATTTCTTGTAATCTCTTGATATTAAGAGAAATCTCTCTTTGTAAGTCACCTTCTACAACGCAGTTTTTCTCAATATAAGATCTTATTGCAGCGATTTCATCCTCTGTAAGATCCTTAACACGAGTATCTGGGTTAACGCCGGTTTCTTTTAAGATTTTGTTAGATGTTTGTCTACCAATTCCGAAGATATAAGTCAAGCCAATTTCAACTCTTTTCTCTCTAGGTAGATCAATTCCAGCAATACGAGCCATTTAACTTCCTCCAAATTATATTAAATAAATATTTATATTTACATGCCATAGGAGAAGTAAGTAGTGTTACTTCCAGCCGCCCTAATTAGCATGATTATTTTCAAAATAAAGGTGTTTTTTCTTGATAATAAATAATACATAGCAAAGAAAAACACTTAACTTTGCCAAAAAATTATAATAACTAGATAGGAATTATTATAAACTAATATATTGTATCATTTCTTATGTAAAAAAGCAATACTATAAGCACAAAAAAACAATGACAAGAAAAATTTAGACTATTTTTTAGCCTTGTCTTTGCTTGTGTTTAGGGTATTTAGAGCATATAACCATAACAGTTCCATCTCTCTTAATAATTTTACAATTATCACACATTTTCTTTACTGATGGTCTTACTTTCATTTCTAATTACTCTCCTCAGTTTTTTGTTGTTTCATACGCCAAATTATTCGGCCTTTTGTTAAATCATACAAGGACATCTCTACCTTGACAGAATCGCCGGCAAGAATCCTAATATTATTCAAATGCAATTTGCCGGACAGATACGCAGTAATGATATATCCGTTAGCAAGTTTTACTTTGAAATTGGCATTACGCAGAACTTCTACAACAACGCCTTCTGTTTCTATTACATCCTGTTTTGACAAAATAAACAGCCCCCTTAGTTATATTTCTTCAACAATCTAATTATCATTGAATTGTCCAATTTATTATTGTTCATCAAGTCCAACAATTCGTTCGACAAGCCAACCTTAATAATATGTTTGACGTTCTTCTTCTTTGGGTTGTCTATAGGTTTATTCTTGCCATTGACCAGCAGAACTCTATCGTTCTCTTGACCAACGACTATATAAACCATATTCTTGTCATGACCTGAAATTGTGCGTACTATTAGTCCTATTTGAATCTTTTGCATAGTTTTTACCTACTTCTTACAAAGTTAAAATCTCAACACCATTTTCGGTAATTAGCACAGTATTTTCATAATGTGCAGAAGGCAAATCATCTTTTGTCTTACATGTCCAACCATCGCTAAGGAACATAACCTTTCTATCCCCCATATTTACCATAGGCTCAATTGCGATTGTTGCACCAGCATTCAGCTTTACTCCGCTACCTGCCCTGCCATAATTAGGCACCATAGGGTCTTCGTGCATTTCACGACCAATACCGTGACCTACCAATTCCCTTACTACAGAATAGCCGTTCTTCTCTACATATGTCTGAATTCTATTGGAAATATCCCCTACAAAAGCACCCGATTTAAGACCTTTTATACCTTCAAAAAAACTCTGTTCAGTAACTTTTATCAATCTTTTAACTTTTGGACTAACCTTGCCTACTGTATATGTTCTAGCAGCGTCACCATGGAATCCGTTATAATACGCGCCGCAATCGATACTAATGATATCGCCATCTTGCAGCACAGTGTCATCCGGAATACCGTGTACAACCACACTATTGACAGATGCACAAATGGTTGCGGGAAAACCACCATAACCTAAGAATGATGGTTTTGCCCCACGACTCTTGATATAATCATATGCAAGTTTGTCCAGTTCTTTAGTAGTAATCCCTACTCTGACCTTCGACTTCAAATAATCAAGTGTATCACGAGTTATTTGACACGCTATACGCATTGTCTCCAAATCTTTTTCGGTTTTAATGTTAATCATTGAACACCTAGATTGTCTTCAGCACTTCGTCTACCAACTTATATGTTTTCTCAATTTCGTCAGTAGCATGAATAGCACTAAACACATTCTTATTTTTATAAAACTCTACAACATCTTGTGGCACAGCCTGTTTTTTCAATCTATTCTTTATAACTTCTGGCTTATCATCATCTCTGGTATAAACCTCGCCGCCACATTTCTCGCACTTGCCATCTACTAGCCAATCTATAGAGGTTGGATTGCCACACGCTCTACACATTCTTCTAGAAGAAAGTCTCTTAATAATCTCTTCTTCTTCTAGGTCGATAAGCAATGCTTTGTCTATTGTTGCCATTTTTTCAAGTGCTTGGGCTTGCACCAAGTTCCTAGGAAATCCGTCTAGAATAAATCCGTTCTTGCATTCTTCGCTAGCCAATTTATCCTCTACGATCTTAATAGTCAATTCCTCTGGAACCAACTCGCCAGCATCAACAAATTTCTTTGCTTGCTGACCTAATTCTGTATTATTTTGAATATTCCATCTAAAAATTTCTCCAGTAGAGATATGAGGAACATTGTATCTCTCGCTTATCAATTTTGCCTGAGTTCCTTTACCGCTACCCACTGGGCCTAATAACACTAAACGCATATTCACATCCTTTTGGCAACTTATTTCAAGAAGCCCTTATAATTCTTCATTAACATCTGTGCTTCTAATTGCTTGTCTAGTTCAATTGCTACAGATACTACGATTAATAGTCCAGTTGCACTAAATGCATTAACAAGAGTACCTGTTCCAATAATCTTGAATATAATGCTAGGAATCATAGCAATTAATGCTAAGAAGATAGCACCAAACAAAGTAATTCTATTAGATATTTTTTTCAAATAATCTGCTGTTGCTTTTCCTGGTCTAATGCCTGGAATAAAGCCACCATTCTGCTGAATATTTTTAGAAATATCTACCGGATTGAATGTGATCTGTGACCAGAAATATGCAAATCCGATAATAAATATTGCCATTAATATAAAGTACAACCAACTCTGTGTTCCGATATATTCATTAATAAATTTAACGAATCCACTCTGAGAATTTGGTGCAAATAAGCTAATTATAATCTGTGGCAAAGAAATGAATGTCATTGCAAATATGATAGGCATAACACCAGTAGAATTTACCTTTACAGGGATATACGTGCTCTGACCACCATACATCTTTCTACCCTTAATCTGCTTAGCATATTGCACTGGAATCTTTCTCTCTGCCATATCCATGAATACGATAAAGCCGAATATCACTATCAATGCTACAACGAAATATCCGATCTCTAGTAACATTTCCATATTGCCATTGAATACGCCATTAGCTGCAAACAATGCTGTATACAGACTATTACCAAAAGTAGACAATATACCTACGAAGATAAGCAAAGATTGACCATTGCTCACTCCTGTCTCAGTAATCTTCTCGCCAAGCCAATATGTTGCCATTGAACCAGCAACCAAGATTAATACAACCATACAAGAAACTAACCAAGCTGGGCCAATCTCTGTATTAATAATAGATTGATAAGACAATACTATTGCTATAGATTGTATAACTGCTAGAACCAATGCACAATATTTAGTGTATGCTGACATTTTCTGTTTGCCTTCCTCGCCCATACGAGACAATCTCTGAAGACCAGGGATAACCAATGTCAACAACTGAATAATAATAGATGAACTAATATATGGGGAGATACCCAATGCAAATATAGAACCATTGGCTAATGCTCCACCACTAATAGAGTTAAGCAAGTTCATAAATGTAAGCTGATCACCTACACCTAGGCTGTTCTTGAATTCCTCAGTATTAAGACCAGGAACAACAATCCAGCAGCCTAACCTATATATAAGGATAAGACCTATAGTGATTAATATCTTCTTTCTTAGTTCTTTGTCCTTAAAGGCGTCTACAAGTCTTTTAAACATTATAGCACCTCGATTTTGCCACCTGCATTAACGATTTTTTGTATTGCGTTTTCAGAAAACTTCTTTGCTTGAACAGTGAAAGGTTTAGTAATATTTCCATTTCCCAATACTTTTAAACCATAAGGGGCAACTTTATTTATAATATTTTTCTCTTGCAAAAATTCAATATTGATAACACTATTTGCATCAAATTTCTCTAAGTCTGCAACATTGATAATATTGTAAACTTCTTTGAAATTCTTGTTATTAAAACCTCTTCTTGGAAGTCTTCTAGTAAGTGGCATCTGTCCACCTTCGAATCCTGGTCTTACGCCACCACCACTTCTTGAATTTTGTCCTTTGGTACCTCTTCCGGCTGTCTTACCTAGTCCAGAACCAATACCTCTACCTATTCTCTTTTCAGCAAAAGTTGAATTTGGTGCAGGAGCTAATTGATGTAACTTCATAAAGCAACCTCCTAATCAACATTTTCTACACGAACTAAATGCTTGATTTTGAAAATCATGCCTCTAACAGCATCATTATCAGGTAGTTCGTTAGAAGAATTTAATTTGCCAAGGCCTAGAGCTTTTGCAGTTCTGGCTTGGTCTTTATTATAACCGATTGTACTCTTAACTAGAGTAACTCTTATTTTCTTAGTAGCAACTGTCTTCTGAGATTTGTTAGTAGTAGATTTCTTAACAGTTGTTGTCTTTTTTGTCTCTAATTCTGCCATTTCTAAATCTCCTTAAAATTATAAAATTTCCTCAACAGTTTTGCCTCTTAATGCTGCAACTTGCTCTTTTGTTCTAAGTTGTTGTAAAGCATCCAAAGTTGCCTTAACACAGTTAATCTTATTTCTAGAACCATAAGATTTTGCAGTGATATCTTTGATACCGCATAGTTCAACTACTGGTCTAACAGAACCACCAGCGATAACACCAGTACCTTCTGGAGCTGGAAGTAATTTTACCATACTAGTTCCAAACTTACCCACAACTTCGTGAGGGATGGTTGTACTCTCTAGAGCAATCTTAACCATTCTCTTCTTTGCAATAGCTGTAGCTTTCTCTATAGCATTTGGAACCTCAGCAGCCTTACCAGTACCAATTCCTACTCTACCGTCCTTGTCTCCAACTACTACTAAGGCGCTAAATCTCATATTTCTACCACCTTTAACAACCTTAGTAATACGATTAACATTAACCAATTTGCTTGTAATTGGGTCTACTTCTTTTTCTCTTCTTGGAGCTTTACGGTCAAATGATTTTTTCTCAAATGGTTTTTTCTCGTTATTTTTCATCATATTTCTCCTTAAAAATCCAATCCGCCGTTACGGGCACCATCAGCCAAAGCTTTTACTCTACCAGTATAGATGTATCCAGCTCTGTCAAATACAACAGCCTTAATACCCTTCTTGATAGCCAATTTAGCGATTGTTTCCCCAACTATGAAAGCTGATTCTTGTTTTGATTTACCAGCTAGCTTCTCTGCAATTTGCTTGTCCATAGTAGATGCACTAACTAGTGTAATTCCCTTGGAGTCATCAATAACTTGACAATAGATTTGATTCAGACTTCTGTGAACACTTAGTCTAGGTCTTTCTGATGTTCCATTAACCTTGCTTCTTACACGAGCAGCTCTAATCTTTCTCTCGGCATTTTTATCAATCTTATTTATCATAATTACCTAATCACTCCTTATTATTTCTTACCACTCTTAACTTCTTTTCTTACAACTGTCTCATGGCTGTAATAAATTCCGTAAGCATGATATGGTTCAACTGGTTTGATATCTTTTATCTTCAATGCAACTTGTCCAACTAACTCTTTGTCAATACCTTTAACGATAACTTCGTTCTTGTCGCTTGATAGAGTAATTCCTGGAACTGCCTTAACCTCTACAGGATGACTAAAACCAATGTTAAGTACCAGATCTTGACCCTTCTGAGTAATCTTGTAACCTACACCATTAATTGTCAATCTCTTCTCATAGCCCTTAGATACGCCAATCACCATGTTGTTGATGATCTGTCTGTATAGGCCATGGAAAGCTCTATATTGTGGTTCTGCATTGTTATTCTCGATAGCCAATGTTTGACCATCTAATTTGTATGTTAATTTAGGCTCGATAGTCTTAGTAAGTGAGCCTAGTGGACCTGTTACAGTACACTTGTCGCCATTGATAGCAACAGTAACGCCAGCAGGAATCTCGATTATTTTGTTACCTATTCTACTCATATCTTCCTCCTACCATACATATGCCAAGACTTCGCCACCAATGTTAGCATTACGGGCTTGTTTGTCTGTCATAAGTCCTTTACTTGTTGAAATAATAGCAATACCAAGGCCATTTATTACTTTAGGTAATTCATCTACGCTAGCGTATATTCTAAGACCTGGCTTAGATATTCTCTTCAGACCATTGATAACCTTCTCACCCTTTGGTCCAAATTTAAAATCTATAACAATTGAAGATTGTACGCCTTCTCCCTCTACCTTATAGCCATCAATAAAGCCTTCATTTAGAAGTAATTCAGCAATAGCAACCTTTGTCTTTGAAGTGGGAACGGAAACACTTTTATGTTTTGCGCTAAGAGCATTTCTCATTCTTGTAAGCATATCTGCTATTGGATCTGTAAAATACATAAACTTATCTCCTTTTTACCAACTTGATTTCTTTACACCAGGAATCTCACCCTTGTATGCTAGCTCTCTAAAGCATACTCTGCAAATACCATACTTTATAAGTACAGAATGTGGACGACCACAAATATTGCATCTAGTGTATTCTCTTGTGCTATATTTTTGTTCTTTTTTCTGTTTTTCAATTAATGCTTTTCTTGCCATACGAAATACTTTCCTCCTATCTCTTTCTGAAAGGCAAACCCATATGTTCTAGTAATAGCTTTGCATCCTCATCATTTTTAGCTGTAGTAACTATAACAATGTCAAGACCTCTAATCTTATCAATCTTGTCATAAGAAATCTCTGGGAAAACCAATTGTTCTTTTAGGCCAAGAGCATAGTTACCTCTACCATCGAAAGCTTTGTCAGATATTCCTTGGAAGTCTCTAACACGTGGTAGAGCGATAGAAATAACTCTATCCAAAAATTCATACATTGTTGTGCCTCTAAGAGTAACCTTAGCACCTATCTTGTTACCTTGTCTTAGTTTGAAGTTAGCGATAGACTTCTTAGCAACAGTAACCACTGGCTTCTGACCAGTAATAATTGCTAACTCATCTACTGCCTTGTTAAAGCTCTGTGCATTGTCTTTGCAATCGCCAAGTCCACGGTTAACTACGATTTTCTCAATTCTTGGCACCTGATATACGTTAGTATATCCTCTCTCTTTCATAATAGCAGGAACAACGACATTGTTGTATTTTTCTACTAATCTATTAACTTCTTTTGCCATCTATTATTCCTCCTATTCCTTATCACTTTTCTTAGTTGTAGTCTTCTTTGCTACAGTTTTCTTAGTTGTAGCAGACTCTTTCTTCTCTGCAGTCTTAGTAGCAGATTTCTTAGCTGTAGTAGACTTAGTAGCAGTCTTAGTCTCAGCCTTAGCAGCAGTCTCTTTCTTAGCTGCCTTAATTGCATCCAAAGATGCTCCACATTTCTTGCAAACTCTCTCTTTCTTATCACCATCTACCTTGTGTGCTACTCTTGTAGCCTTGCCACAAGTAGGGCAAAGAATCTGAACATTAGAGGCATCGATCTTGCCTTCACGCTTGATAATGCCACCCTTCTCATTTGCCTTTCTTGGCTTCTGATGCTTAGAAATAATATTAACACCAGCAACAACTACAGTGTTATCAGTTGGGTTAGCAGAAATGATATTACCAGTTTTTTGTTTATCTTTACCAGCGATAACAACTACATTATCACCTTTCTTAACATGTAATGACATATATTTTTACCATCCTTTTATAACACTTCTGGAGCCAATGAAATTATCTTCATAAAGCCTTTGTCTCTTAATTCTCTTGCGATAGGTCCAAAGATACGAGTTCCCTTTGGCATCTTTTGGTTATCTATAATAACTGCTGCATTGTCGTCAAACTTGATATAAGATCCATCTGGTCTAGAGATCCCCTTATTAGTTCTAACGATAACAGCCTTAACAACGTCACCTTTCTTCACAGCGCCGCCTGGAGTAGCAGATTTAACAGATGCAATAATAATGTCGCCAATATTACCACTTCTTCTAAATGAACCACCCAAAATTCTAATACACATTATTTTCTTAGCTCCGCTATTGTCGGCAACTTTAAGTATTGTTTGAGGTTGTACCATAATCCTTTACTCCTTATTTTGCTCTTTCTATTATTCTTACAAGTCTGAAATACTTGTCTTTGCTAAGTGGTCTTGTTTCCATAATCTCTACAGTATCACCGATATTGCACTCGTTCTTCTCATCATGAGCCTTGAACTTCTTAGTAGACTTATATACTTTGCTATACAAAGGATGTCTTTTGTTAGAAACCACTGATACTGTAATAGTCTTGTCCATCTTATTACTAGTAACAACACCAATCTTAGTTCTTCTTAAATTTCTTTCTGTATTATTTTCCATAAACTCTCCCCCAGCTACTAAGCATTAACCTTTTTATTTAGTTCTCTCTCAGTTAATACTGTTTTAACTTTTGCAATGTCTTTCTTGCAGGCATTTATCTGCATTGGGTTTGTTAACTGTCCAGTTGCATTTGAAAAACGAAGATTGAATAATTCTTGCTTAAGCTCTTTTAGCTTCTTATTTAGTTCTTCGTTTGTCATATCTCTAAATTCTTTAGCTTTCATTAAACAATACCACCTTCTTGTATTTCTTCGTCCTTCTTAACAAACTTAGTCTTGATAGGCAACTTGTAAGCAGCAAGTCTCATAGCCTCTCTAGCTTGTTCTTCAGTAACACCACCAAGCTCAAATAATACTCTACCTGGCTTAATAGTAACTACCCAGTACTCAGGACTACCCTTACCTTTACCCATACGAGTATCAGCAGGTCTCTTAGTTACTGGCTTGTTTGGGAAGATATTGATCCATACTTTACCACCACGCTTAGTGTATCTATTGATAGCTACACGGGCAGCCTCTACCTGGTTAGTTGTTAACCAACATGGCTCCATAGCAACTAGACCATACTCACCATATGCAATCTTGTTACCTCTAGTAGCCTTACCAGTTAATCTTCCTCTAAATTGCTTTCTTCTCTTAATTCTTCTAGGCATTAATAACATTATTCTTGTCCTCCTTCACTAACAGTGTTTTCTTGAGGTGCAACAACTTTCTTTGTTAAAATTTCGCCTTTGCAAATCCAAACTTTTACACCGATAACACCAAATGTAGTATGAGCCTCACAAGTAGCATAATCGATATCAGCTCTTAATGTATGCAGTGGTAGTCTACCCTCGTGATAATGCTCACTTCTAGCAATCTCAGCACCATCTAGTCTACCACTTACCATAACTTTGCAACCCTTAGCACCTGCTCTCATAACTCTCTGCATAGCCATCTTCATAGCGCGTCTGAAGCTCATTCTTTTCTCTAGTTGTTGAGCAACACTTTGTGCAACGATCTGTGCATCAAGGTCTGGCTTCTTTACTTCTTTGATATTGATGCTAACAGCCTTACCGTTAACCATCTTAGCAATATCAGCCTTCAATTCTTCTACACCAGCACCCTTAGCACCGATAATAACGCCTGGTCTTGCTGTGTAGATATCAATATTGATCTTATTAGCAGTTCTATCGATCTGAACCTTAGCAACAGAAGACTGTGCGTGTTTCTTCTCGATATACTTTCTAATATTGTTATCTTCTAATAGATACTCGGAGAATTCCTTTTTGTTAGCGAACCAAGAAGAACTCCATTCTTTATTAACACCAACTCTAAGTCCGTGTGGATTAACTTTTTGTCCCATTACTTCAAAATCCTCCTTTTAGTTTTTTGCAGAACTGTCTAGTATTATAGTGATGTGACAAGTTCTCTTAATAATAGTATCAACACCGCCTCTACCTCTAAAAGATACTCTCTTAAAAGATGGGCCTTGGTTAGCATACGCCTCTGATACAAACAATAAATCTCTACTCAAACCTTTGTTAGCCTCTGCATTGGCACCAGCAGATACCAATACTTTCTTTACAACCAAGCTAGCAGTGCTAGGAGTTGTATCCAAAATCGCACAAGCTTCTACAAAAGATTTGCCCTTAATTAGGTCTAGAACTCTCTTTGCCTTAGAAGATGCCATTCTGATGTATCTAGCAGTAGCAAAAGGTCTAGTATCTTTATTTTCTCTTCTCTTAGCAGTTTTTTCTCTTAATCTCTTTGCCATTTCGATAATCTCCTATTTCTTGCCCTTAGTTTTTTTGTCAGCACCATGGCCTCTGAAAGTTCTAGTAGGAGCAAATTCACCTAATTTATGACCAATCATATCGATTGTGCAATATACTGGAATATGCTTCATACCATTATGAACAGCGATAGTGTGACCAACGAATTCTGGATAAATAGTAGATGACCTACTCCAAGTCTTAAGAACTTGTTTCTTGCCTTCTGCATTTAGCTTCAGAACTCTTTGCATAAGTCTTTCTTCTACATAAGGTTTCTTCTTTAAACTTCTACTCATGATTCACTCCTACTTAGCACGGCTAACAATAAGTTTATTGCTATGCTTCTTAGTATTTCTAGTCTTCTTACCCAATGCAGGTTTGCCCCATGGAGTAAGAGGTGATTTTCTACCCACTGGACTCTTACCTTCACCACCACCGTGAGGGTGATCGTTAGGGTTCATTACGCTACCTCTTACAGTAGGTCTAACGCCCATGTGTCTTACTCTACCAGCCTTACCTAAAGACACAATCTCGTGCTCGTTATTGCCTACTGTACCTATAGTAGCACGGCAATTAGCTAGTACCTTTCTAGTCTCTCCACTAGGAAGTTTGATAGTTGCATATCTGCCCTCTTTTGCCATTAATCTAGCTTCCATACCAGCAGATCTAACAATCTGAGCTCCCTTGCCTGGAGTAAGTTCGATATTGTGGATAACTGCACCAACAGGCATATCCTTCAATTCTAAGCAGTTACCTACCTTGATCTCTGCAGTAGCACCGCTCATTACTGTATCGCCAACATTTAATCCCTTTGGCGCAATGATGTAACTCTTTACACCGTCAACATACATAATAAGTGCAATGTATGCTGATCTGTTAGGATCGTACTCTATACCTACAACTTTAGCAGGGATACCATCTCTAACTCTCTTGAAATCAATAATTCTGTATTTAACCCTGTTGCCACCACCGATGTGTCTAACAGTGATTCTACCTTGATTATTTCTACCAGCACTCTTCTTCTTAGGAGCAAGAAGAGATTTCTCTGGTTCAAACTTAGTTACTTCGTCAAATGATGCTGTAGTATAGAATCTTCTACCAGCTGACGTAGGTTTGTATGTCTTAATAGCCATGTCAATTACTCCTCCTTACCCTTATGATAGACTCTCAAAGAACTCTATAGCCTTGCTATCCTTCTTCAGTTGTACATATGCTTTCTTGTAATCAGATGTATAACCTTGAGTTCTTCCTTGTCTCTTTAATTTTCCATTGATATTAGCAATATTTACTGATTCAACCTTAACACCAAATATCTCTTCTACAGCTTGTCTTACTTCTACCTTGTTAGTATTCTTAGCTACTAAGAAAGTGTACTTCTTGTTAGCAATATCAGCATAACTTTTCTCTGTTAAGATTGGTTTAATAATAACGTCGTAAGCTTTCATTATTTAACATAAGCCTCCTGTATTTGTTGTATAGCATCCACTGTAAGAACTAACTTGTCGCAACAAATAATATCGTATACATTTAAGATATTAGCAGTTGTTACATCTACATTCTCTAGGTTGCCAGAAGCCTTGATAAGGTTATCATTGATATCCTTTGTAACGAAGATAACAGTCTTATCCAACTTCAGATTAGCTAGAACCTCAACCAATGTCTTAGTCTTGTAATCCTTTAGGTTAAGATTGTCTAGGATAACAATCTCCTTCTCCTTCAACTTAGTACTAATTGCACTGATGAAGGCAGCCTTCTTTGCCTCTTTGTTAACCTTCTTAGAGAAATCTCTTGGCTTTGGAGCAAATACTATGCCGCCGCCTCTCCATTGTGGACCCTTAGTTGAGCCTTGTCTAGCTCTACCAGTTCCTTTTTGTCTCCAAGGTTTCTTAGCATGACCTCTAACTTCAGAACGAGTTAAAGCGCTTTTTGTTCCTTGTCTGTTATTTGCTAAATAAGCAACTACTACTTGGTGAATTAATGCCTCGTTATACTCTGCACCGAATACTTCTTTCTTCAATGAAATAGTAGAACCGCTATCTTCACCTAGCATATTGTATATCTTTACATTTGCCATTGCTTAACTCCTCCTTAATTATTTACCTTTACAGCATTTTTGATTGATACTAGGCTACCCTTCGCACCAGGAATTGCACCCTTTATCAACAATATATTTCTATCAGCATCCACTTTTACTACCTTTAGGTTCTGGATAGTAACCTTCTCGTTACCCCATCTACCTGCCATCTTCTTACCCTTGAACACCTTTGCTGGGAAAGAATTTGCACCAATAGAACCAACGTGTCTATGAACTGGACCATTACCGTGAGTCATTCTATGTCTCTGGAAATTCCATTTCTTGATAGTACCAGTATAACCATGTCCCTTGGTTGTACCAGTTACATCCACCATATCACCCTCATCGAAGATAGTGCAGTTGATCTCGTCACCAAGGTTGTATGTACCTTCTAACTTGAACTCTTTCATATGCTTCTTAGCTGCTACGTTTGCCTTCTGGAATTGTCCCATAAGAGGTTTTGCTACAGCATTCTCTTTGACATCACCATATGCTAATTGTACAGCATCATATCCGTCGTTCGCTACAGTCTTAACCTGAGTAACGAAGCAAGGACCAGCCTCAACTACTGTAACAGGAACTACTAAGCCATCACTGCCAAATATTTGAGTCATACCAAGTTTTTTACCTAAAATTGCTTTCTTCATAATATCATTATCCTCCTACAATAATTAAAGTTTGATATTGATATCTACACCTGCTGGCAAATCCAACTTCATCAAAGCATCTACTGCCTTGGCATTAGGACTATAAATATCAATTATCCTTTTGTGTGTTCTCATTTCAAATTGTTCACGACTGTCTTTGTACTTGTGTGGTGAACGGATGATTGTTACTACCTCTCTCTCTGTTGGTAGTGGGATTGGACCACTAATCTTAGCACCAAATCTCAATGCAGTGTCAGCAATTCTCTTGCTAGCTACATCAATTAGGCTGTGGTCGAATGATTTTAATCTAACTCTAATTTTTTGTGTTGCCATT
This sequence comes from uncultured Christensenella sp., assembly GCA_964434145.1. Lineage (GTDB taxonomy): Bacteria > Bacillota > Clostridia > Christensenellales > UBA1242 > UBA11490. The sequence goes on from CAYSUG010000014.1 coordinate 18,961, forward strand.
AATTTTTGTCTCCTTGTCATTTTTGTTATTTAAATTAAAAATTAATTTGCCTAAATTCTTAAGTCTTGTTTTACATAATATATATTTAAAACACTGCTCCGGGTGTATCAAAGTAATGTCTTAAAAAAATCGCTGTAAAAAATATTATTTGTAAAACCGAATTTAGTCGTCTATGATCTAGCATAGACACTTAATAACTTCGCCACAAACTATCTTATTTTTTGGCATAAATAAGTAACCTTGCAGCAAAGACCACATTATACAGCTCAATTAGTTTAACTAATTTTTCATCCGATGTCAATGGTTTTTCAAAACTTTTTGTCAAAATATCAAACTTTTTTCAATTTTGATTGTTCTTTGATTTGAATCAACAAATTTTGCTTTTATTTTTAATTTAAAGAAATAATATTTAATATTATATATTATATTAAAATACAAAGTCAATAGGCAAATCGAGAAAATACGAAAAAAGATTGGATACAATCCAACCTCTTTTTTACATAACATTTTCTTGTTCTTTTCTTTTGCCTGATGCATTTATAGCTGTAGCAGCTGCACCGATCATGCTCAGTGCTCCAACAAGCGTAATATTTTTCATGCCAGCCACAGACTGCTCACTTACATTATCTCCATGTTCTACGGCTGCCACAAACATATCCTCTTCATGCCCGTCTATTATATCTAGTACAATCTTTTCATTTGCCTCATCAGTGTTCAATTCTGCTACAGTGTAGGCGTCATTCAATCTTGTTGCATCACTAGACTCTTTCACAATTGCATCCACTATTTCAACCTTCTCGGCATTAATATCTTCTGAATATTTCTGAATAACTGCACTAACCTCTTCTTGAGCAGGACACTCGTACCCTTTATAATTGCCACACACACAACCATATCCAAATGCAATAGCTACAACCGCAAGACAACCAGCAGATATTTGCCTTGCAAGTTTTCCATTTTTTGACATTTCTTTGTCTAGACTCTTTGGCTTTGCTCCAAATGCAGTTACTGCAGTAGCAGCCAAACCCAGTATCAATAAAACCGCAGCATCGGTTTCCATTTGTTCCGCCTCTGCCAAATAATTCTCATATTTTTTTCCTATTAGCTCCGCAGTCTCTTTGTCACTAACACCCATTGCTACTGATACTATATCATCTATATCTTTCTCGCTGATATTGCCATAATATTCTCCTATAGACATTTCGCCTTTTACGACAGCTTCCTTATCCTTGGCATATATTTCGTTATATAACTCTTCTGCCCTCTCTGGATTGGCTGCTACAAAGCTCTCTGCATATTCAGTAAAATTCTCTTCCTTCTCTACAGCGCCTTGAACTTGCTCATATACGCTAAAACCAGTACTAGCCACAATAGCTGCTGTAGCCAAAAGCCATGCACCTTTTTTAAAATAATAAGCCCACTCTTTCATTGAATGTTTTTTCATGATTTTCCTCCATATTTCCTTAAACTTAGTTGTATCATTATAACATCGTCGTGCATATATGTCAATACCCAAATTTTCGAAAACACAGACTATAAAAAACAGCATTTTGGCAACAAAAAATAATTGACAAAACGACAATTATCCTTATATTTAGCTCTACCCATTGAGACTAAATAACTTCTCATATGCATTAGCACAATTTATCACTGATGACTACAACTAATATGTTACACTAACTACTTAGAATCTGCAAGACCAATGTATCTACTGCATTGATTGGAGTGATTTGGCTAGTTTTTACTTGATACTCTAGGCCTGTGCACAGATCATTGATTTCTTTTAATTTCTTTGGCTTAAAACTACGGGCTTGCTCGACACACTTTTTTACTGGATACTCCTTAATACCAAATAAGTCTGCATATTCTGCTACGCTTAATTTGGTGATAGAAATATGCAGCAATCTTCGGAAATGTGTATAGATTAGACCAATTAAGCCCATATAGCCATTCTTCTTATGTTTTAGATCAGCCAAAATCTCATACACCTTTGCCACATTCTTTTTTGCCAGAGCCTCTGTCAGCTCATATATCTTATAATCCAATGTCTTGGTCACAATAGCCTCGACATCAATTGCCGATATATCCCCTGCAGAATAATTGGCCAACTTTTTCATCTCATTCATTGCTGTAGCTAGGTCACCATTTGTGTAATTAAGTAACAGTTCTACAGCATCGCTGGCAATACCCTTACCACTCTTCTTGGCCTCTACAGCCAATAGTTTCGTAGCGATATCCTTAGATATGCCATTGCAATCGACCTTCTCGAACACGCTAACATCTAGCCCCTTGACGCAATCCGCATTCTCGCCCACCTTTATAACAAGAGTCGCAAAGAACTCTTTGCCAGAAAGATAACTCTTGATGTGATCAACATTTTTTACCTTAACATACTTGGAGGACAAATCCACCAAAATAATCTTGTTATCTGAAAAAACAGCTGGAGTCTGCAGTGCAGCAACTACGGAGTTAAAATCTACCTCAATATCGTTAAATTTTATCTCATTAAGCTCTGGCATCTCTATCTTCAGGCTCTCGTATATCAGCCGATACGCATTGTCCATAAGAAATAGATCTTTACCCTCTAATATTAGATTGTAATATCTTTTTGCCGCCAAGCTCTTCTTTAATTCTTCAAACTTCATACACTTACCCTCTCATATTTATATCACAATAATCCATTTTGTTCAAGACCAAATTGTCCGACTCTTCCGCAGATGTTGTCACAATGATATTATCTGCTGTTATATCGTAATTATGGATATCAACATCTTCGTGCAAAATTATGTAATCATAGTCATAGCTATACTCGCTACCTATGAATGTATAATCCGCAGCATCCAAGTCTGGCATAAGGGACAGAACCTTATAGGCTGGATTATCCCATATCATGCCTAACATATCACCAGAATAGTTATACACATACTTGATAGTTGTATCACCTATTGCAAAGTTATCGCAAACAAAGTGAGAACTAGTACCAGAGATAGACAATTTTTGCTCATACTCCTCTAACATATCCGGATAATACACATCCTTAACACCATAAGCTACAACAAAGTCCTTGATATTAGACATTTCATTAAAGTCAAATTCATACAAGACGAGTACATCCACACCAGACAATCTAACATCATTTACAAAATCACTGGTAGTGGATGCAGGAAGACCAAAAGATACTACCTTGCCATCCACGACAAGGATAGAATGCAGATTGGAATATTTGTACTGCAATAGCATCGTATTATCATAATTAGTTGGCAATGCTGATACAGCACCAACAACAATAGTCAGAACAAAGATACCAGCTATTACGCCTCTTCGAACACCGGGATTTGACATAAAATACTTAGCAACAAAGCTAAATAAGATAAGCAATGCAAGAACGAGATACCCAACCTTCAGAGATCTGATCATGCCAAAAGGAATACTAGCAAATAAATCTATGACTACTTTTAGAATCTGTACCAAAACATCGGGTACAGCCAATACAAAAGATAGAAATGGAAAGATGAGAGACAGAATCAATGTATAGAATATAATTGGAAATATAAATGAGAATAATGGAATAACAATTATATTTGATACAACAGATATAAGCGACGCCTCGCCAAATGAATTAATAAGCACTGGGAATATCAAGACATTGACACAAATAGATGTTGCAAGGGCCATTGCAAGTACCTTTGGAATATGTAAGCGTGTCAAAAATTTGGTCAGCATTGGTGCTATTGTAATGATAGCAAATATACAAAGAAACGATAGCTGGAACCCAAGACCAAGAACAGACAAAGGATTGACTAGTAAAATAATTATTCCAGCAACACTAAGAGAATTGAGTGTATCATATTTTAGACCAAATGACTTAGATAACATATACACTAGCACCATAATAGAAGCACGACACACAGAGACCGCAAATGCACACAAGTATGCATAGAAAAGCAAAAACAATGCAAGTAAAGATATGATTACAATTTTCTTGATATTATACCCTAATCCAACCTTCTTGAACACCAAATTAAGAAGACCTATAATTAGCCCAGAAATGATACCAACGTGTAAGCCAGATACAGCAAGAAGATGCAATACACCGCTAATTGAGAAATTTTCTTGTATATCTTCCGGTATACTATTTTTGTCACCAAACATCATACTATATGACAATATAGCATTATTTTCTGACATGTTATTGCTTAAAATTGCCAAAATATGGTTTAGTATTCTACTACGTAATGTGGATGTAGTTTTTACAACAGATATATTAGATTCTGCATTAATAGTATAGCCATAGCCACTAATTATTTTGTTAATATCTTCTGTGTCATATACCTTATTAGACTCCATCTTACCCTCAAATGATATTATAGATCCGATAGAAATATCCGACAGATAAGAGATGTACACAGTCGCCTTGGACGGCAATGCAACAGCACCTTCTTCTGAGTATATGACTACATCATCCAGCTGCAAAGTAGCACCAAAATCATACTCCGTAATATTCTCTACCTTAGCCTCGATTCGACCAGAAATGGCATTATCAACATTACTATTAATATCATTAAGAGGGATAGCTGCTAACGCAACACCTACAATCATAGAGATAGTAAAAATAAGAATGCAAATATATGAACGAGCAACCCTATGGAATAACAAGACCTTTAACACACCTCGTCTTTTGTAAAGAATAAATAATATTGTGGAACAAACTAGAATAAGTGCAAAAATTACAGCCAATATTATTCCAGCAAGTGGGGCTTCATTCAATAAATCAGATACAAAAAAATGATATGATAGTATGATTCCTATCACGAGTCCTATAAAACATATAAATGGTTTTCGTAGATTGAATATTCTTTTCTTTTGTAGTGTGTCTTCCATACTAATATAAGTATACTATCATTTTTATATTTTACAAAATGTTTTTGTTTAGCCCAATTGCATTTAGACAATAAAAAAAGTCTTACAAAATATGTAAAACCCTATACAAATCCAAGACTGATAAGAAGAGCATTGTCCACCATACTCATTTTCGATACATCCAATACCCCTATCTTATCCCGCAATCTTCTCTTGTCTATAGTTCGCAGTTGCTCCAATAACACAACAGAATCTTTTGGTAAACCAAACTCCTTGGCAGAGAGTTCTATATGAGTAGGAATCTTTGCCTTATTAATCTGGCTGGTGATCGCAGAAACAATGACTGTAGGGCTATATTTATTGCCTACATCATTCTGTATCACTAGCACTGGCCTAAGACCACCCTGTTCGCTTCCCACGACAGGGCTTAGGTCCGCATAAAACAAATCTCCTCTCCTAATATCAATCATCTAACATCCACTTCATATACATTTGATAGTCGATATTTAGTGCACCAGTGAGAATATTGCATTCTGCTACACCAAACATTGGGTACTCTGCATAAAACCACCGATAACTCTCTTCATCCCTATCTACTACCATTTTATGGCGTGTAGCATATGTTTTGTTACTAAATACCAGACTATTTAAATGATTGGCATAAATTCCGAATTTATGCTTATTTTTTATACATTTTTTCATTATTTTATCCTTAAACATTGGTCTCTTTTACAAATTTGAAAATGTAACTCCCTTTTTCGACAAATTTAAAAAATAAGTACACCCTATTTATTATGGTGTACAAATGCTAAATTTTTATTTACAAAACTTTTTTAGTATACAATGCACACCGCAGCTGCGACAGAATTGGAATCTGTAATACTTGCAGCTATATCTTTGTACCCCAAACCATTGAATATCTCCTTTGCAGCCTCTGTCAACTGTATATATGGCCTACCCGTATCAGTGTACTTGACACAAATATCTTTCAAATCTATTCCTCTGCCTATGCCTAAGCCTATAGCCTTCAGGAAGGCCTCTTTGATAGAATAATATCCGGCTAAGGTTTTAGCTTTTTGCGACGGAGTACAAGACTTGATATAATCTATCTCGTCTTCAGCAAAAAATTTTTTCAAAAAAGTCTCTTTTTCGCAAAGATCCACCATTCTATTAATATCTAATATATCAATTCCAACATCCATTATTTTCATTCACCTTTTTTTAGTCGAGTAATCGTAGCAGATATTTCGTCATAATCAAATCCCCTGCCTATCAGGAATCGATTCAATCTCTGCACATCTTTGATATCTGACAAATCCATATTCCGTGCTTTCTTTATCGCAATCTGATAACACGCATCATTATCATCATCCGCATCTTCTATCACACTTTCAAAATATTCATCTATTACACACTGTGCCACGCCTTTGGTGCGAAGATTCTGCACTAATTTATTCTTTCCATACTTATTCTTATTGGACGATACATATGCCGCAACATAATTGGCATCATCTATATACTTATATTCTGCCAACTTCTCTAACACATATGTCACAATCTCGTCATCAAATTCTTTCTTCTTAAGATAATCTCTGACTTGCTTAGTTGTTTTCAAAGCCCCCGTCACATACTTAGCACAAGCATTGAGAGCTAACGATTTTTCACTCTCTAGGATAATACTATGCAAATGGTCTAAATCTACCCTTGTTCCCGCCTTTATTCCATATTTGACGCAAGTATCTAAGTATAATTTGTTATAGTATTCTCCGTCTATGTAGACATTGACTTTTTGCTTGTTATTCTTCTGTACTTCTACCTTAGTAATTGTAGCCATTACATCCCCTAATTACATCAATTTCTCATCTATTATAGTCATACTCTTCGATATATTGCCAAGCATGGTTACATTGTCCGAATCACTTCTGACAGCCACCGTGTATATCATTGATTTGCTACCAATCTGGCTATAATCTGTGTCTAGAATAATGATATCCTTATCATTCTCTATCATATATTTGTTATCCAAAGATATCTCAAGCGATATAATCTTGTGATAATGACATTCTCGCACATCTGCCTTGTCTAGTACATCCTTGGCACTATTGCTGTATGCACGAACCAAACCTCCTGAACCTAGCTTGATTCCACCAAAATATCTTACAACCACAACCAAGACATTCTGCAGATTTTTCCTCTTTATATTCTCAAGTATCGGCTTTCCCGCAGTACCGCCCGGCTCACCGTCATCGCTACATTTCTCAATGGAGGGCGAATACAAACAATATGCGTATGTTACGTGCGTTGCACTCTTGTGCTCAGCCCTAAGCCTCTCCAATTCTACATGCACTTCTTCTTCATTCATAACAGGAATAGCATAGGATATAAACTTCGATTTCTTTATCTCTATTACATTCTCGCATCTATCATTTATAGTTTTCATATTACTATTATAACACAAATATATACAAACTCCAAATAAATAAAAAGAACTAGACCCTAGCAGCCTAGCCCCAAAATTTCATCAGTTTTGCTTATTAAATTAGTTGTACATAACAGATTCTGGAAATGATTGCACTTTGTTAATATCTGGAAGTTCTTCAAGCAATCCTTTATAATAATTTTTTTCATCATCATTACGAGAAAATTCAATATTGTTATTAAGTATTGAATGTACACCTAATACTATTCCATATATTAGAGGTACATAATTATTCTCATAATAGTACTCTTTGTCATGAATAGTCCAATCAGACATTTCCTTACAATCTTCAAAGAACTGCTTAGCTGTACGCTTTCTTTCATCCTTTACACCAAAAACTCTATAATACGCATCCTTATCAGCAACTATCTGCCATGTTGTATCCAGTACTTTATCTTCAGTCTCTACCCAGCCATGACCAAAGATTTCACCTGATAGTTTACTTCTCTCAGCCAGTTCACCTCTAACGACATAATTATTGTCATCACCCAATGCAAGAGCTAGTATCGCAGATGTATCATAACATTTACCCATATTAAGTTTCTGTAAATAATATCTTATTGGTAATGCATTATAATATTTACCATCGAATTGTCTATAAAACTCATCATCAAACGGCTTAAATTCACCACTAGCCATAGCTTTGTCAAGTTTTATATTATGCTTTACCCATCTAAAATTTTTTATAAACTGCTCTACAATACTCACAATAACACCTCTTATTATATGTATTATAACACAGCAACAAAGTTAATGCAATACCCAACTATTTTTAGAAAAAGGTGGGACAAATCCCACCGATATTATCTATGCTACTTCAAATTAAAGAATGAATTGATTCCGCAATACTCGCTTGCATCACCTAATTCTTCTTCTATTCTAAGAAGTTGGTTATATTTTGCTACTCTATCAGTTCTAGAAGGAGCACCTGTCTTGATCTGACCAGAGTTAGTAGCTACAGCGATATCTGCAATAGTAGCATCTTCTGTCTCACCAGATCTATGAGAAGTAACTGCAGTATAACCTGCTCTGTTAGCCATCTCTATAGCATTCAATGTCTCAGTCAATGTTCCAATTTGGTTAACCTTGATAAGGATAGAATTAGCAACGCCTAACTTAATACCCTTCTCCAATCTCTCAGTATTAGTAACAAATAGGTCGTCACCAACCAATTGGATCTTGCCGCCCAATTTCTCAGTAAGCAATTTCCAAGCATCCCAATCTTCCTCTGCCACGCCATCTTCCAAAGATATGATAGGATACTTCTCTGCCATCTTCTCCCAATAAGCAACCATTTCTTCCTTAGTAAATAATTCCTCTGTCTTCCAGAAATAGTAGCAACCGTCTTTGCCAATCTTCTTAGCCTCTTCATACATCTCTGTTGCTGCGGCATCAATTGCAATTCTGAAATCTGTACCTGGTCTGTAACCAGCCTTCTCAATAGCCTCTACAATGTATTGTAATGCCTCTTCGTCACATTTTAGGTTAGGAGCAAAACCACCCTCGTCACCTACTGCTGTACTATACCCCTTGGACTTCAACACAGCCTTCAAGTTATGGAATACCTCTGCACACCATCTAAGAGCAACTGCAAAAGATGTTGCACCTACTGGCATAATCATGAACTCTTGTACATTAACAGAGTTATCTGCGTGCTTACCACCATTAAGGATATTCATCATTGGCACTGGCAATCTCTTCGCATTAACACCACCAATATATGTGTATAGTGGCATACCCAAAGCCTCGGCTGCCGCCTTGGCACAAGCAAGTGACACACCAAGGATTGCGTTGGCACCCAGTCTACCCTTGTTATGAGTTCCGTCCAACTCTATCATAGCTTTATCAATAGCTACTTGGTCAAGAACGTTCATTCCAACAACAGCCTCTGCTATCTCTGTATTAACGTTATTTACAGCAGTCTCTACAGACTTGCCCATATAATAATCCTTTCTATCATCTCTCAGCTCTACAGCCTCAAATGAACCAGTAGATGCACCAGAAGGAACAGCGGCCCTTCCCATAAATCCGTCCTCTGTGATTACCTCTACCTCTAGAGTAGGATTGCCTCTAGAGTCTAATATTTGTCTAGCAAATACTTCTTCAATTCCAATAAAAGTCTTCATATATACTCCTTAATAATATTGTACGACACTAGCAAAAAATCGCTAAATATCCATACTTTACGGAGGCTGATATGCAAAAAA
>CAYSUG010000015.1:0-27857 GCA_964434145.1 uncultured Christensenella sp.
TGACCTATGGGGGTGGATAATAATGGCAAAAGAATGTTGTATATGCGGAAAGTCTAAGGTGGCAGGAAATCAAGTAAGCCACTCACATATCGCCACTAAGAGAACTTGGGAAGCCAATCTTCAGAAGAAAGATGTGGATATCGATGGCAAGTTAACTAAGAAATATATTTGCACTAGATGTTTGAAGACTTTGAAGAAAAACGAGAACAACTAATTTGTTTTGTTGTAGAGGAGGTTATTTATATAGCCTCTTTTTTTTGTGTCATTAGATAGTAATAGCGGGAGTTTCACATTAATGTCGTAAGAAATGTTTTATAGGAACCGTTGTTTATTGACTTGTTAATCAAATTATTTGCTAAAATATATAAAAAAATGTATAATAATATATCGTATGTGTATAAGGAGGGGCTAATGTTAGATTTTTTGCAAATGGGATTAGGGTTAAAAGAAGTAATTGTATTAACTATCAGCCTATGTTTAGTCTTATTAATATCATTTAGTTTGCATGAATTCGCTCATGCATATGCTGCGTTTAAAAATGGTGATCCTACAGCAAAGGCATTAGGTAGGCTAACTATCAATCCTATGGCGCATATCGACATTGCAGGATTTGTATGCTGTATGTTATTTGGTTTTGGGTGGGCAAAACCTGTTCCTATTAATCCAGCCCATTTTAGAAATTACAAGAAGGGAATTATCACGACATCTATAGCTGGTGTATTGGCCAACTTTATATTAGCATTTATTGGCTGCGGGCTATATTATGTGTTTCAAATATTCTTGGCGCCACTTATTGTTAATGAATATTTGATAATGTTGATAGGTTCATTTTTTGGCTTTTTATATAACATCAATATTTGTCTAATGATATTTAATTTGCTGCCAATTCCTCCACTTGACGGGTTTAATGTTATTAGTGCGGTAACAAAATATGACAATAAATTTGTGCAATTTATGCAAAAATATGGCTCAATTATCCTATTTGCAATCGTTATATTTGGCTCTCGTTTATTAAGCGTACTTATAAGTTGGATATCTATGCCAATTGATATGTTGTGGATATGGATACTTAGTCTATTTATATAAGGTGAAGGAATGGAAGAGATAAAAGAGAATGTAGAGTTAGTTGCTGACGAAGCAACAGGCGAGGGTATTCTTCAGTTTCAATTTGCTGGACAAGTCGGTCCAATTGGACTGCTTGTATATTTAGTGAAAAAGAATAAGTTAGAGATCGAAGATGTGAAGCTGGCCGATATTACAGATCAATACCTGAAGATGATAGAGGGTATAGAGCAGTTAGACCTTGATACTGCAAGTGAGTTCATAGTAATGGCGACGGAGTTGATAGAAATTAAGAGCAAGTCGTTATTGCCATCAGAAAAAGATACAGATGTGGATGAAGAAGATCCAGAGTATCTGATAAAAATGCGTATGAAAGAATATGAGCTGATGCAGGAAATGAGTTTGAAGTTAAAACAAATAGAGAATACAGAAGTATTCTATAAAAATCCAGAACCAGAGGCGGGAAAATATAGAATAAAGATAAAGGATATGCAGCTTGATGCATTACTTGACGCTTTTACTAGATTCATGCTAAAGAATGTAAAGAAAGAGGCCGAGGCGGTCGAGACAAAGCAAGTAATAAAAGAAAGATATACAGTAGAACAAAAAATCGCTAATATCAAAGATGCTTTGTTAGTACATAAATCAATCAAATTTAGTCAACTAATGTCACAGAGTACGTCCAAGAATGAAATTGTGACGACGTTTATGGCATTATTAGAATTGTTAAAACTTCAAACAATTAAGGTGAATCAAGGGGATTTGTTTGAAGATATAGATATTATAAGGAATGAAGAAGCAAATGGATAATCTAAAGGAAATAATAGAGGGAATATTATTTGTATCTGGTGACGGTGTGGCGTATTCTGATATTGCGGAGAAGTTGGATATAGATATTGATGATGTGGCAAAAGCTGTAGAAGAGTTAAAGGCAGAGCGAGAAATGTCTAATTCTGGCATTCAAGTCATTGTATTTAATAACAAGGCACAACTTGCATCTAACAAAGCTTTTGTCAACGAAATAGCAGAGGTGCTAAACCCAATTAGAGAAAGGGCTTTGACCAAAACAGTATTAGAAGTATTGTCAATAATTGCCTATAAGCAACCTATAACCAGAATGGAGATAGAGGCTATAAGAGAATCAAAGAACTGCGATTATGCAGTCAATGCATTACTAGAGAACGAGTTAATTCAAGTTGTAGGTAGAAAGGATACAGTGGGTAAACCATTAGAATTTGGAACAACTGACAATTTCTTGAAGAAATTTGGTTTGACTAGTATAGATGATCTTCCAGAATACGAGGAGTTGTTAGAAAGAATACAGGTTATTAGGGATTCTTATAAGAAGGAAGATGCTAGTCTGTTTAATTTCAATAATATGCCAGAGGATAATGAGCGTGCAAATGAGAATGCAGAGCAAGAAATTGTCGATGAAGACGCATTGTTAAATGATCTGTCTGTGTTACAGGATTCGGAAGATTTTTATGATTTTGATGACGATGCAAATTTTGTCTAATCAATATATAATAAACTAATTTAACATATAATAGATGTGATTTAATTTATAGAAATTAAATTGTGTTAAAGCAAAAAACATAACATAAAAGTGTTGCAAAATATTGTTGTATAAAGTATAATTACTACAGAATGTATTCATGGTTATGTGATGCTGCTGTCATGCAGTTGGCCATTTTCATTCTTATTCAAATAATTATTGTCCCATAGTGGACGAATTGGTTGTTGATAAAACATCTTTAATCTAGTAATAGAGACCATCGATATGATTTTTTTTAGGAGGTATATATGGCAGTAAGGACATCTAATGCTTATGGCAAAATCACGATAGATGACAATGCTATCGCTTGTGTAACAGGGCATATAGCAAGAGAGTGCTATGGCGTAATTGACTTGTCTAGTCAGGGTTTTATTGGCTCTTTTAGATCTGTTAAGAAGAAATCATTATCTAATGGTGTTAAGATCAAGACTATTGGAAATAGGATATACATTGACTTGGATGTTATATTGAAGTTTGGTGTATCTATTTCTACAGTTACAGACAATTTGAAGAGTTCAATTAAGTATGGTGTAGAGAGCTTTACAGGAATGATAATTGACTCTGTTAACATAAATGTTGTTGGCGTGCGTGTATAGCCAATCCTCATTGAAATTAAAGGAGCAATTTAGATGCAAAAGAGTATAAATAGTGTAATGTTTAGGAAAATGCTTAATGCAAGTGCTAAGATCCTAGACGAGAATAAAAAATTAGTAGATTCATTGAATGTATTCCCAGTGCCAGACGGTGATACTGGAACAAACATGAATTTGACATATAATAGTGCAATTAAGGAAGTAAACAATTGTTTAGATAATTCATTCGCTGCGATTAGTGATAGTCTGGCTAAGGGTGCATTAAGAGGTGCTAGAGGCAACTCAGGTGTTATTTTATCTCAGATTCTAAAGGGAATGAGTACAGTATTAGCAAAGGTAGAAGAAAATATAACAACAAAAGTATTTGCTAAGGCATTGGTCGAAGGTAGTAATGTTGCCTACAAGGCTGTAACAAAGCCAAAGGAAGGAACAATTCTGACAGTTATAAGAACCATGGCAGAATCTGCAACTAAGACGGCTAAGAAAGTAAGTGATTTTGAAGAATTCTTCTCGATAGTATTAAAGGATGCAGAATTCATATTGCAGCAGACTCCAGAAATGTTACCTATATTAAAAAAAGCAGGTGTCGTTGATGCTGGTGGTAGAGGATTGATAGTAATCTTCACCGGAATGCAAAGGATATTAAATGGTGATGAAGAGTTAGATTTATCGGTCGAGGAGATGATCAATAATGTAGCAGAGGCGTCTAATTCTAATGAAGTATATATTAATCTAGAGAATTTGGCAGAGATTGAATTTGCTTATTGTACAGAATTCATGGTATCTCATATGAAGAAAAAGACTACTGAGAGCGACATTGACAAGCTTCGTGAGAATTTGATGAATATAGGTGATAGTGTCGTGTGCATTGGTGATCTACAATTGGTCAAAGTTCATGTTCATACTAATGAGCCTAATTTGGCACTAGGCTATGCCTTGGAATTGGGTGAGATAATCAACATTAAAATAGAGAATATGGTAGAACAAAACAGAGAGTTGAAGAGAATGAGAAATCAGCAACAAGAGAATCTGAAGGAATTTGGAATTGTTGCAGTAGCTCCAGGCGAAGGAATTGCCAATGTGTTCAGTGATCTGCTAGTAGATAACATAATCGAAGGTGGTCAAACAATGAATCCTAGTGCAGAGGATATTGCCAAGGCAGTAGACAAAGTACCTGCTAGGAATGTATTTGTACTGCCTAACAACAAGAATATTGTTCTTGCAGCAGAGCAAGCAAAGAATCTGACCAACAAATTCATCTATGTAATTCCTACTACATCTGTTCCTGAAGGTATATCAGCTGTGCTTGGGTTCAACTTAGAGGGTACATTGGAAGAAAATATGGAAGCAATGATGAATGGAAAGGATTCTGTAAAGTCTGCGTCTGTAACTTATGCTGTTAGAACAACTCATATAGACGGATTTGACCTAAATCAAGGCGATATTATAGGATTGGATAACAAGGCTATTATTGCGAAAGGTTCATTAGTCAAAGATACAACTATGCAGTTGCTTGATAAAATGGTAACACCAGAGGCTGTTAACATTACACTATTTTATGGTAAGGATGTTAATGAGGAAGAGGCACAAGTATTGGTGGCTGACATTGAGGCAAAATATGATCAATGCGACGTAACTTTACTACCAGGTGGACAACCAGTATACTATTATATTATATCTATTGAATAAACCTCTATAATAATTGAATATATGACAAAAAATAACAAATACTTAATTCTAGTGTTTGTTATTTTTTTGTATAATTACAAAAGTTAGGGAGGTTGAAGAGAGTGCGAATCTGTAGTAATATAAATAATCGAACGCTATACATTAGATTGTCTGGAGAATTGGACGAATATACAGCTAGTTATACAAGGGATAAGTTAGATTGTGCTTTTGACGAAGGAGAATATTGTAAAATAGTAATAGATATGTCAGAATTAACATTTATGGATAGTACTGGTATTGGTGTTCTAATAGGTAGATACAAGAGAATAAAGAGTGAGAACAAGCAGATATATATTGCTAATCCAAACAATCAGATAGAAAAAATATTCAGAATGAGTGGCATATATGAGATTATGCCAAAAATAAGTTAGGAGAATGATATGTATAATAATGAAATGAAGTTGAGATTCAAGGCAGTTAGCGAGAATGAAGCTTTTGCAAGATTGTGTATATCTGCATTTCTTGCGACATCTAATCCCACTATTGATGAGATAGGTGACATTAAGACAGCAGTTAGTGAGGCTGTTACTAACTGTGTGGTGCATGCATATGTGGGCGATATAGTAGGCGATATAGAGATGAGTGCGGTCATACAAGGCCAAGATGTATATATTTCTATAACTGATTTTGGCATAGGAATAGAAGATATAACAAAAGCAAAAGAACCATTCTATACCTCCAAACCTTCTGCAGAAAGAAGTGGTATGGGTTTTACCGTAATGGAAAGTTTTATGGATAATGTAGAGATAACATCTACTAAAGACAAAGGAACAAGAATTCAAATGTATAAGAAATTGGGTACAGATCAGAATATAGCATGTGGGGTATAACATGTATGACAACAATGAAGTATTGCAGCTAGTAAAGCTAGCGCAGACAGGCGATAATGATGCTAAGGAAAAATTAATAAGTGAGAATTCTCCATTGATTAAGAGTGTTATAAAAAGGTACATGGATAAAGGAATAGAGTATGATGATTTGTATCAGTTAGGTAGTTTGGGCTTTTTAAAAGCAATTAATAATTTTGATGAGGCATTTGATGTCAAATTTAGCACATATGCAGTTCCTATGATTGCAGGAGAGGTAAAAAGATTCCTTCGTGATAACGGCATTATAAAAGTATCTAGGAGCATAAAGACTCTAAACCTCCAGATAAACAAATTTATAAATGAATATGTGGCAGAAAATGATAAGTCACCCAATATAGATATATTAGCCGAAAAATTTAAGGTGTCCCCGCAAGAAATAGTGTTTGCAATGGAAAGCAGCAAAAAGCCATTATCTCTGTTTTCTGTCATAAACGACGATGATAGCAACAAGAATATATGTCTTATTGACAAAATAGAGGATGAGTCAAAAAATGATATTGACCGAATGTTGATTTATAAAGAAATTCAAACTTTGTCATCTAGGGATAGGAAAATTATATTGCTTAGGTATTTTAGAGACATGACTCAAAAAGAAATAGCGAATGAATTAGGAGTATCTCAAGTACAAGTAAGTAGATTAGAAAACAAGATAATTCAAAAACTAAAAGAAAGGTTGAAGGACTAAAAAAACAACTTTTGCATAGAAGTTGTTTTTTTTAGTCTGTATCTTTTTTTGGATCTGTTGACACATAATTGGTTATATAATCGCCGTTATGTTTGTATGCTACAAATGTATCTAGGTTGACCTGGTGTAGACTATTAAATATATTAGATTCTATCATAGGGTTTGTTTCTTTTAATTTCTTAATCAAGTTCTTTATTTCTTTTCTTTTGGACAAATTCTCGTCTATCGCACTTTTTTCAGTTAACTTGCAAGCACAAGCAATGAATTCCAAATCGTTATAACGAACCCATGATGTAATATCTTCCTCTAATATACTGTATAGGGGACGTATTAGTTGCATTCCAGGGAAATTAGTACTATTAAGAATAGGCAGCATTCCTTGCAATTGAGATCCATAGAACATTGCAAGAAGGGTAGTCTCTATAACATCATTCATATGGTGTCCCAATGCTATCTTGTTGCAGCCTAGATCTTGTGCATATTTGTATAGGCATCCTCGCCGCATACGTGCACATAGATAGCAAGCATTCTTTTCTGTTGCTTCTGCTACATCAAAGATATTACTTTCAAATATTCTTATTGGAATATTAAGTAAGTTAGCATTCTCTATAATTTTTGTTCTGATTGCTGGCTTGTATCCAGGATCCATTACTATGTATTCTATATCAAAAGGGATGTCAGAAAATGAATGCAGATTTTGCATTAATTTAGCAAGTAAGAATGAATCTTTACCCCCAGAGATGCATATAGCTATCTTATCGCCAGCTCTTATTAAGTTGTATTTGTTTATTGAATGTATGAATGGTGCCCAAATTTTCTTTCTAAACTTGGTTATAATGCTTCGCTCCACCAATTTGTCTTTTGTTAATTCTCTGCTCATTGTGTTTCCTTGATTAGGTCTAATATTACATATTGTGCTATCAGCATTCCAGCTATCATTGGTGTATAAGAAATACTTGCTGGGCTATGCTTTACCTTTGAATCATCTATAATAATGGTCTTTGATTGTTCTGTGGAGTATAGAACAGTTAGATTATCTATACTGTTATCTTTACATAACTTTCGCATAACTTTTGCCAATTTGCAATTTTTTGTACGGTATATGTCAGTTATTTCAAATTTTGTGGCATCTAATTTATTGCCAGTACCCATACAAGAAATGATAGGTGTTTTGGTGTCTTTGCAATGCTTAATAATATCAATTTTTGCCGTAATTGTGTCAATTGCATCTATTACATAGTCGTATTTGGAAAAGTCTATATTATGGCTATTTTCTGGCAAATAAAACATATCTATAATACTTATATCTATGTTGGGATTAATCTCTTTTGCTCTTACAAAGGCAACTTCTGTTTTTTGCTTGCCAATGTTAGTACTTGTTGCCAAGATTTGACGATTGATATTTGTTGTATCTATCACATCGTTATCTACAATGTCTATATGTCCAACACCGGCTCTTACAATTGCCTCTAATACACTTCCGCCAACACCGCCCAGTCCAAATAGCAATATTCGAGTATTATCTAATTTTTTTATTGCCTTTTCTCCAATAAGCAACTTAGTTCTTTGCAAAAAATTATTCATAACTTATGCCTCAATATTAATATGTCACTAGTATACAAAAAAAGAAAGTATTAGTCAAGGGGGAATCAACAACATCTACGTTTGGTCTGCTGACTTATCGCTGACATTTTGTCAGCAGTTTTTGCTATATACTTTCTTTTTTCTAATTCTATCTGTCAGAGGTATCTTCGTCTATTACGTAGTCTATACTGACTTCTTCCAATTGGTCGTATCTTTTTTTGTAATATTCATCTTTTAACAAATCTCTTAGATCCCTATGCATGTTATACCTCTTTATAGATTATTAATTCCGTTGTCTATTGTGCCTTGGTTAAGGCCGTCTATTAATGTATTGTATTCATAAGTATTAATATTATTATGGCGGCCATTATTTAGCAGGTTAGTGTCTCTGTTGTACAATTTGCCATTCTCATCATACACATATCTGTTAGTATTAGTTATGTTGCCGTCTGTATTAATATTGTTTTCATTTATTATATTATTTCTGTTCTTGTGAACATTGTTCACATCGTCTATCACATTGTTAGATGCGATTCCATTATTATTGTATGCAGTATTACTGGACACAATCTCAGAATTTTGTATATTATTGTCGTTTGTATCGTTATTTGGCACAATTTCTGTATTATTGTCTTCTACTACTGTATTTGTATTGTTGTCTTCAATAATATCATCGCGATATGTGTCTATATTAGACATATTATTGTCTTCTATTATATCATCAATAGTCGCATTATCACTTGATTCATCTTCAACAATTACAGTGTCATCGGAACTAGGGGCAGTTGTGTCTGATGCTGACTCATCGTTTGTATTCTCTTCCGTATTGTTATTTTCTTCCGTATTAAGATTATCTTCACCATCAGTATTATCTTCTATCACTATATCGTCTTCTGAAGGAATCACTACATCGGTATCATAGGTATCGTCTACTATATCAGTATTTTCTTCTACATCTGGTGTGGAATCATCTATATTTTCTTCTATTACAATATCGTCATTGTTGGGTACGTCTGTGGTGTTACTGTTAAGAGTATCCAATAGTAGCACTCTTAGTTGGTCTAGTGTAGACAGTGCAATTTCGTGATAAGTGATTCTGGTATCTAGATGATTTAGAATTCTTAGATAATTACTATTCATTACATCTACACTATTTGTGACACCTAGATTGTTAGTATTGTTAATGTTATTGATTTCATTATTTAGTTTACCATTAGCGGATTTAATATATTTTGTTGTATTGTCTATGTCTTGTAGATAGTTGTTAATTGCTTGTACTTGGTGCATAGATGGTGTCAATCTCAGCTGGCCATATCTATTGCTGATATCCTTGGCATCTTTGATAGTAGTCAAGACACTATTTTTCTGTTCTGCTAGTTTGTTGTTAGCTTCAATGACGTCGGCTGTCATTGCATATAATTTTTGAATCTTTATCACATAAGAATTAATATTGTTCTCTGCATCTTGAATCTGAGTATTAGAAATAAATCTGGGTTTATATTTTAGATTCTCAGGAGTAAAACTCTGTTCCTCGTAATAATAATATAGGGTTGGTTTGTCATCTGGCTCTGTAGTGCTAGATTCAGCAGAATATTCGTCAATATTTGTTTCTGTATATATAGTAGGTGTATCCTCTATTAAGAATTCCTCATCCATAGACTCGTCTACTGTGGCATCATCCTCTACTATATCGTTACTAGTTGCGTTATCGGTAACTGCGATTGTGTCTACATTAAGGGTTGTGTTAGACTCTAGTGGATTAACATATTTGCTGCCACAGTTTTGGCTAGCTTTGTTAAATGCATTATAGTTAATGCTAGAACAATTGCCGTCTACGCAAGAAGTGTTGCAATTGGAACAAGTTCCATTTTGGTCTATTTGCAAATTTTTATTACAACTTAAACAATTACCATTTTCATCACACTTTATGATGTTTTGGCAGCTATTACATGAATTACTGTCACAATCACCATAGTTGTTGCCACAAACATAGCAGTTACCATTGCTGTCGCATTTTAAATTATCTGTCAGTTTGTTAATTAAAATATCAGTAATAAGTTCATTAGTATTTAGCGTGTTATCATGAATATAGTCTGTGGTTGCGATAGAATGTTTGATTACTTTTGGCTCAGTTTCATATTCTATCGCTTCACTGCTAGACGGATTAGGAGTAATATATGCTACAGCAGAACTCTGTGTAGGATATATGTCCGGACTAGCCAAATAATCATTGCTGATTGTATCCAATTTTGTAACAGACATAGATAGTCTATCCAATCTGTTATTTATATCGTTGCTAATGCTCTCGCACGTTGCCGTAGTCTCTGTGCAGCCGGTCAAGAATGCAGCAACAAAAATTATTGCAAATAAAAATGATAGTATTTTTTTCATATCAATCCTCCTGTAATTAGAAGTAGTGTGTGACACTTTTTTAAATTTATTTATCAAATTCTAATTTTTTGATTAAAGACTAGGAAACTCGTCAAATATTGATGCAAATAGGGAGAAAATATTTATGAATGAAGAAAGAAATAAGAAATATAATGAATATGTCCAAGCAAAAATACCAAAGACAAAGAATTTTCCTACATTGGTAAATTCTTTTTGGGTAGGTGGGCTAATATGTATGATTGGCCAAGGAATACAAGACGGACTTATGGTACTATTTCCAACGATGAGCCTAGAGGTTGCTGGCAGTTGGATGCTGATTATATTGATTACGATTGCCAGTATTTTAACCGGCTTTGGAATATACGATCGCATTGGTGTCTTTGCGGGGGCTGGTTCTATTGTTCCTATTACTGGATTTTCCAATTCAATAACTAGCCCAGCACTGGAATATAAGAAAGAAGGCATTATATTTGGATTGTGTGTCAAGATGTTCTCAGTTGCGGGACCTGTAATTGTCAACGGGATAGCAGTATCAATCTTGATAGGATTAATATATCTGATAATATAGAGGGAGAACCAATGGCGAAGAAGATAGGAAAGCATACAATTGTATTTAAAAATAGGCCTTCTGTTATTGGCTATAGTGCTGTAGCAGGGATTAAAGAGGGCGAAGGTAATTTCAAGAACTATTTTGATACAGTACTAGAAGATGATTTGTATGGTGAGAAGACATTTGAGCACGCAGAAAGAAAGATATTTATCGAGGCAATAAAGAATACTGCAACTAAGGCAAAACTAAAAATTAGCGATATTGACATATTAGTTAGCGGAGATTTACTAAACCAAATTATTTCGTCTAGTTTTTCTGCAAGAGAACTCAATTTGCCATACTTAGGACTATACGGTGCGTGCAGCACTATGGCAGAGTCTTTGGCTGTGGGAGCGTGTCTGGTTGATGGTAACTTTATGAACAATGTCGTATGCTGTACTGGCAGCCATTTCAGCAGTGCAGAGAGGCAATACAGATTTCCGTTAGAACTTGGCAATCAGCGACCTCCTACCAGCCAATGGACTGTTACTGGGGCGGGATGTACAATTCTTTCTAACAAGCCCAGTAAGATAAGAGTTGCTAGTGCGACGTTCGGACAGGTCGTAGACTACGGAATTAATGATGTTAACAACATGGGTGCGGCAATGGCACCTGCTGCTATGTCTACACTGATCAATCATTTTCAAGATACAGACACAAAACCAGCAGATTATGACTTGATAGTCACAGGAGATCTAGGCAAACTTGGTAGCGAGATACTCATGGACCTAATGGAAAGAGAGGGGTATACGCTGGGCAAGGAATATAGTGATTGTGGGCAGATGATGTTCAATGATAAGCAGAAGACGTATCAAGGTGCATCGGGTGCCGGCTGCAGTGCAATAGTGCTGAATTCATATATATTGAAGAAAATGGAAGAGGGAGAGTATAATAGGGTGCTGTTTTGTGCTACAGGGGCACTTCTTAGCACAACTTCATCTCAGCAAGGTGATACAATTCCAGGTATTTGTCATTTGGTAGAATTGATAAGGAGTGAGGAATAATGTTGTTAACTTATCTAAAAGTATTCTTAGTAGGTGGTTTTATTTGTACCATTGGTCAATTGCTTATTATAAAGACTAATATAACAAGTTCTAGAATATTGGTACTATTCGTTGTTATAGGTGCAATACTTGAGGGGCTTAACCTCTATCAACCTATTATAGATTTCGCGGGTGCAGGGGCAACTGTTCCAATTGTTGGTTTTGGCAGAAGTCTGGCAAAAGGAGTAATTGAAGCAGTTCGCGACCAAGGGTTGTTGGGGGTATTTACAGGAGGTTTGACTGCTACTGCAGGAGGAATTGCTGCAGCAGTCATTAGTGCATATATTATGGCAATGATATTTAGTAGTAAGACTAAGAAATATTAGCAGCGGCAGATTTTGCCGTATTACATACTATAATGTTCGGAATATAAATGTATCTAGTATAATAAATATATAATATGAAAAAAACTAGAAGAAAGAAGATAATATTTGCATTTGTTGTATCTATAATCGTTATTATTTCAATACTTTCTATCTATTTCGCTATAGTCAATGATGTCATCTATAGTAGTGCACGACTTAGTCTAGACAATATCGCCAAAAAAGCCATTAATCAAGGGATAACCAAAGCGACTAAAGATAAAGTGTTATATGATGAACTTGTTAATATAACGTACAATGATATGGGCGAGATATCGTTAATTCAGATCAAGTCATATGAAGCCAATAATATCTGTAATGATGTAGTAAATAGTACAGAGAGGAATCTACGAACACTGGGTGGTATGGGAATAGATGTGAAGAGTGGATTATTTAGCACAATCCCAATACTTAGTGCGCTTGGTGGCAATGTTAATCTTAAATTTCAACAAATTGGTGCTGTGGATTGTGATTATTATTCCAAATTTGAGTCGGCAGGAATTAACCAGAATATCCACAGATTGTATATCCAAGTAAGGGCAATAATAGGAGTAGTGTTTCCTTTTCATATAGAAAAAGTAGAAGTCGTTCAGAAATTATTGTTATGTGAGAATGTAATAATAGGCGAAGTACCTTATACATATCTGCAATCTACCGAGCTAGATTCATTACTCAACTTAGTTCCGTCATAGAATAAGATTCTGTGCTAAATACATTGGTTCACTTTTTTTGTCATATAATCTGGATAATAATTGTATTTTAAAAAAATATATGGTAGAATACTAGTCAAGATATTTTTTTACAACTAGGAGAAAGCAATGGCAAATGTTATAGACATTAATACAATGTCGCCAATGATGAAACAATATATGATGACAAAGCAAGAATATAGTGACTGTATTCTGCTATATAGGCTAGGAGACTTCTATGAAATGTTCTTTGACGACGCGGTGGTATGTAGTCGTGTGCTTAGCCTCACTCTTACATCAAAAGACGCTGGCAAAGGACAAAAGGCACCTATGTGTGGTGTTCCAGCCAAAGCTATAGATACGTATGTGCAGAAACTGATAGAAGAAGGCTACAAGATTGCAATATGTGAACAAACTGATGAGATGGATAACAATAAGATACTAAAGCGTGATATTACTAGAATTATTACGCCTGGAACGGTTGTAGAGACCAATATATTAGACGGTGGGACCAATAACTATCTAGCAGCACTATATACTGAGAATAACAAGATAGGTGTCAGCTATATAGATATATCCACAGGTGAATTCTATATATCAGAGTTAGAGACCGATGTATATACACAATTAAATGATATCTTGAGTGTTGTTAGGCCAAAGGAAATAATTGCTAATGAAGACATGAAGATAATAGAAGAGTCTATGCCTGCGGTAAAAGCCGGGATAGTTCCTGCATTTTCATACAACAACAGTGTTACATATGACTTTGCCTCTGCAAAAGCAAATCTATTAAAACAGTTAAATACTATATCGTTAAAAGAGTATAATTGTGCCACAAAATATCTAGCAATAACCAGTGCGGGTGCATTGCTAGAATATGTACAGCATACTCAACGTAGAGATCTAACACATATTAATAATGTTACATTGGTTGATTATAGCAAATATATGCAGATTGATGCCAATTCTAGAAAGAATCTGGAGATAACAGAGAATTCCAGAGACGGTGGCAAAAAAGGCTCGCTATATTGGGTATTGGATAAGAACAAGACCAATATGGGCAAACGTACGCTTAGGCATTTCCTAGATAATCCATTGGTTAATGAATCGGAGATTAATTATAGATTAGCGGGTGTGGATGAGTTTGTTAGAAATATCGTTGCCAGAGAACAAATAAAAGAGTTATTATATAACATATATGATGTAGAAAGGTTGACTGGAAAGGTTAGTTATAACATAATAACCCCAAAAGATTGTCTTGCATTAAGCAAGAGTCTAAAATATATACCTGATATCAAAGCAATCCTTGAAAAGTTTAATTCTAGGATATCAAAAGACATTCTAGGCGACTTGCATAATTACACTAAGATTGTAGATATGTTAGATAGAGCTATTGATGAAGAGTGTACCAGCAATGTCAAAGAAGGTGGATTTATCAAGATTGGCTTTAACAAAGAATTGGATGAACTTATCAACTTCCAGAAAAATGGCGCGAAACTAATAAGTGACTTAGAGACTACTGAAAGGACGGCTACTGGTATTACTAAATTAAAGGTTGGATATAATAGAGTATTTGGATACTACATAGAGGTGCCAAAGAGTTCTCTTAGTGCAGTTCCTTATAGATATATTAGAAAACAAACATTGGTTAACGGTGAGAGGTTTATAACTGAAGAGTTGAAGGATCTGGAGGACAAAATTTTATCAGCTAATGATAGAAAATTGCTGTTGGAGATGACGTTATTTGCAGAGATAAGGGAGATTCTACTAAAAGAGGTTAGAAATCTACAAGAGACAGCCAAGGCTATAGGCATTCTTGATACAATTGTATCATTTGCGACTGTTGCGGTCGAGCGGAATTATGTCAAGCCAATAATACAAAAAGGCAATACTAAATTAGAAATATTAGGTGGTCGCCATCCGGTCGTAGAGGCTGTACTAAAGGGTAGCGAATTCGTCCCAAATGATACATTAATGGATAATGGCGAGTCTAGGACGATGCTGATTACTGGCCCTAATATGGCTGGAAAAAGTACATATATGAGGCAAGTAGCGCTAATAACACTAATGGCTCAGATAGGTTGTTATGTGCCAGCGAAATCTGCAAAAATTGCTATAGCAGATAGGATATTTACTAGAATAGGTGCCAGCGATAACTTAATGTTTGGTCAGAGTACATTCATGGTAGAGATGCTAGAAGTCAGTAATATATTAAAAAATGCTACTAATAATAGCCTAATTCTACTGGATGAGATTGGT
Organism: uncultured Christensenella sp.; assembly: GCA_964434145.1. Lineage (GTDB taxonomy): Bacteria > Bacillota > Clostridia > Christensenellales > UBA1242 > UBA11490. The sequence goes on from CAYSUG010000015.1 coordinate 15,410, forward strand.
AGAGGTACTAGCACCTTTGACGGACTAAGTATTGCGTGGTCAATTATCGAGTATATTGCTAATAATTTCTACTGCAAGACGCTATTCTCTACGCATTTCCACGAGTTAACAGAGCTGGAAGGTATACTAGATGGGGTTAAAAACTACAAAATACAGGTAAAAGAATATAACAATAGCATCATATTCTTAAGGAAAATAGTCAGAGGTAGTGCGAATCAGAGTTTTGGTATCCAAGTTGCTGCACTGGCAGAATTGCCTCAAGTTGTAATTGATAAGGCCGCCGATATATTGCATAGCCTAGAGCAGCATGATCTAAATAGAAATATCATCAATGATTCTATTAATAACAACGATGACAAAGAGAAATTGGATCAGAGGCGCCAATTGAATGAAATCAAAGCAGTTTTAACTGATTTGGATATCAATTCACTAACCCCATTGAGTGCATTTGATATACTAGTTCAACTTAAAAATATGTTAAAAAAGGACTAAACTATGCCAAAAATCAATATTTTGGACAAATCTGTATATAGTTTGATAGCAGCAGGCGAGGTTATTGACAAACCTGCTAGTGTAGTCAAAGAAATGCTAGAGAATTCTATCGATGCTGGCGCTAGCAGTGTAGTGATAGAGATCAAAGGCGGAGGAATAGATTATATCAGGGTAACAGACGACGGATGTGGTATATCGGCCAATGATATGCCGATAGCTTTTATGCCGCATACTACCAGCAAAATTTTGAATGCGGAAGATCTGTATAATATCTCTACATTAGGGTTTAGGGGAGAGGCGTTGTCTACTATTACTGCTGTGAGCAAAGTAACAATGATATCCAAAACCAAAGATTCTGATTCTGGCAATGTAATGAAGATTGCTGCGGGTGAGATATCTCAGCAAGAGCCAATAGGCAGTGCGGACGGAACAACGATAATATCAGAGGATTTGTTCTACAATATTCCTGCTAGAAAGAAATTCTTGAGAAAGCCGAAACTGGAAGAGGGAGAAATTACCAATATTGTTGCACGTATTATTTTGTCTCACCCAGATATTGCTATCAAATATATAGCCGATGACAAAGTAATATATAACTCATCGGGAACGGGATTATTCGACGCAATTTATTCTATTTATGGTAAGAGCGTTGTTGGCAACTTGGTGCCGATTGATTTTGCTACAGATACATTTAAGGTAAAAGGTTATATTGGCAAGGTTAGCTTTGCAAAGCCTAATAGGACGTATCAAACATTGATTGTCAATGGAAGATATGTAATCAATCAAGCAATTTCTACTGCTATTTACAAAGCGTATGAGAATTATATAATGAAGAGTACTTTTCCATTCTTTGTATTAAATATGGAGATAAATAATAACCTTGTGGACGTCAATGTTCATCCAAATAAACTTGATATTAAATTTTCTAATAGTTCGGAAATTTTCGAGACCTTTGTTGTGGAAGTGTCCAAGACAATTTTGGATAGTATTAATATAGAGAATGTCACATTAACCAATCATGAAGATGATGAAGTAAGGCCAGAGATTGATCTAAGTAATCTAACTAAGGTATCCCAAGATATTGGATATAGTTATACGCCAGCCCAAACATCTGTCGCATCTAATAACAATACACAGATTGCAAAACCTATCGAGGTTACAGTATCTGCCGATGACAAGAATGATGATATCGGCGATGAGGTACTCATGAGCTACGACCATCTTGCCGGTGGTATATCTCGTCCTAGATATAGAGATAGTGGTTCAATGAAATTGAGTTCTAGTGGCACACTAGATATTGCAAAACATGAGTTACAGCAACAGAGAATGTTTAATTCTGAAAAAACAGGAAACAACAATATTGCTCAAACAAATGTCATAAACACACAAGATATTGACAAAAAGTATAAAATTATTGGCACATTGTTTGATACATTTATAGTAGTGCAATATAGTGATTACATATATTTAATCGATCAACACGCAGGGCATGAGAGGGTTTTGTTTGATAAATACTCCAAAGAATTTGAGAACTCTTCTGTTTGTACACAACCCATGCTAATGCCGTTCATATTGCTTGTTAATAACATCGAATCCAATTATATAGAGGACAATATAGAAGTTTTCCATAGGCTCGGATTTGATATCGCACTCTTTGGTGATAATAGGTACAGAGTATCAGAGATACCTTTGCTACTTAATAATATCAGTCTACAATCATTTTTTGATGAGATTTTGGCAGGGGCAGGGACTTCCAAATTAGCATTGTCATCAAAAGATATAATTAGGGATTATTTAGCAAAGTCAGCGTGCAAACATGCGATTAAGGCTAATGACAAATTGGATTCATCGCAGATAGAATATCTACTTAATTTGCTTGAGGGGACTCCAGTACTGCTTTGTCCTCATGGTAGACCGATTGTATTAAAAATAACAGAAAAAGAAATAGAGAAATGGTTCAAAAGAATAGTTTAAAATACGACAGTATAATTATATTAGGACCCACGGCGTGTGGTAAAACTGCATTATCGGTGGCATTGGCTCAAAAGCTGCATACTGAGATAATTAGTGCGGATAGTATGCAGATATATAGAGGGCTGGATATTGGCTCGGCAAAAGTAACAATGGATGAAATGCAAGGCATCAAGCATCATATGATAGATATAGTAGATGCAGACGCTAATTATTCTGTGGTAGAATACAAAGCTGCTGTAGAGTCTATTGCTAGTGATATTATCAAATCTGGCAAGACCCCCATCATTGTGGGAGGTACTGGATTCTATCTTACTGCATTGACTCAAAATAATGATTACGGCTGTGCGTCATCCAATGCAATAATCAGAGAAAAATATAACAAAATATTAGAAGAGCAAGGCAAAGAGTGTTTGTATTCCAAGCTCCAGAAAGTTGACCCAGAGTCCGCAACTAAGCTACATATTAATGATACTAAGCGAATCATAAGAGCATTAGAGATATATGAGATAACGGGTAAAACCAAGAGCCAATTAGAGAGAGAGAATAAAGAAAATATAAATGATTCACTACTACATCCGCTTATAATCGGATTGAACCTATCTACTAGGCAGAAATTGTATGACAAGATTGATGCGAGGGTAGATGTCATGTTTGATATGGGGTTAGAGGCAGAGGTAAGGGATCTTATAGAGGGTAAAAACCTCACTAAAGACAATCAATCAATGCAAGGAATTGGATATAAAGAATTCTTTGATTATTTTGATAATACAATTAATATAGATGAATTAAAACAGCGGATATGCCTTAATACTCGTCATTATGCTAAGAGGCAATTGACATATTTTAACAAATTTGATGTTGCTAAGTGGTATTATACCGATATAGAGTCTAGTGAAGATATTGTAAATGATATTTGTACACTACTGGGCAAAAAATAGACTAGGTAGAATGATCTATCTAGTCTATTTCTATCTAATTAGGTTTAGGTCGCCATGTATGATAGTGGGGTTGAATCCTATTAACTCATCTTTTAACATTCCGTCAGGAAAATCGTTTACGAAATATATTCGTTTATTTAGTCTAAAAGCATCATATATCTCTAGGAATGTTGCTCCTCCAATGTAGTTCTTTACACCATTTTTATCAAAGTTTAGAACCAATACTGCATCCATTCCATTGATTACTTCTTCACTGTGCCTTATCATTTCTGCCTTCCACTGTGCATGTTCTGGCGTCCCTCTATATTTTGCCTCAGTTTCTGGACGGTCCCAGCAATTTGGCATATGAATAGTATGTCCCATTTTTTCTAGATTTGTTTTGTAATAATCTAGTTTGTTATAGAACGCCTTGCTGCATATTAGAAATATTTTCATTTATCTCTCCTTGCATTAATAATTTGTTCTTAGCTCGTATATAACTACGTCTTCGCTATTTATACCTACATTGGTGTCAAATACAGAGAATTCTACAATAATATCAAATAACGAATGAATATAAATATAATTTATAATAGAAGATAGTCCGTCAATTAACTTTAATCTAGGGTCATATATGTCGGACACGAAATTATAGTCCGGATTGTATACGGCATCCCTTGCAGAGAATGACTTGTTGTTAGAAATTGTTACTGACATAGAATCATCCGATCCAATACGCAATTCTCCAGTGCACAATTGATTGTTGGTGTAGTTATAAGAGCTAACATTTATACTAAATCTTGTCATAGACTTGGTGTATTCTATGATGTCACATTTTGGTACCTTTAGGTTAAATTTCTTCGAATTGCTTTTTGATAAATCTCTTACAGCATAATAATCTGCAGGATATTTTTCTAGAAATGCATTAATGCGTTTAGCATCAAAACTTTCTAAATGAATTATAGGAAATTGGTTCAAACTCAGCTCTGATATCAATCTTGAGCTTTCTTTTTTATTTCTTGTCACATACATAATTAACTCCAATCAATATCAAGTAGACATGGCAAGTGATCACTATATGGCAGGTCTAGGATATCAGCTTGTTTTACTTTCCCACTGCACTCACAATTGATTAGGATATAGTCTATTCTATATTTCCAGCTATTGTACGTGTTATCAGTTCTGGACCTATAGCTACGCCATGAATATTTTATTAAATCTGGATTGCTGTATCTGAATGTATCTACCAATCCTATGTCTAGTAGTTTTTGAAATGCATCTCTTTCAATCGGTAAAAATACGGACTTATTCTTACATTCTTTCGGATTGGTTAGATCGATTTCGTTGTGTGCTATATTGAAGTCTCCTACACATATTACATAATATGTCTCTTTCAACTTTACTAGAAATTTTGTCAATGCCTCTAGATATCGCATTTTAAATTCCAGTCTGCTATTGCCGTTAGGCACATAGGTGTTAACGATAGCATTATTCCCGATAATAATCGTAGTTGTTCGCCCCTCAATATCCGTCCAGAACTCTCCCATATCCAGAAGAACCTTGTCTGGCTTTGTTTTTGTCAGAGTCAATGTCCCTGCGTAACCTGGCACATTGCCACAATTGAAGATAGGGTAGTAGTCATTAAGATTGGTACATTTTTCAATTGTTGTATTAAATATATCTAGTTGCTGATGTGAATCAAAAAGAAGATTACGTGCGACTTCTTCATTAGCACGGACTTCTTGTATACAATAGATATCTGCACCAAATTCATTAATCCAATCGACTATATTTAATTTTGCACTAGCCCTAATTCCGTTGATGTTATATGTTATTATTTTCATACTTATATTGTAGCATGAATAGGTTGTTTTGGCTAATGTTTTTGATTGAAATGTATGTTACAAAATTTTCAAATTTTGTTTTAAAATCTAATACAAATTATATTTTCTATGATATAATGTTTTTGAGGTAAAATTAAAAAGTAAAAATATGAAATTATAAACAGAAGAAGTAGAACAAGTAAGAAGGAGTTATAATATGGAACTAGAAAAGATTGTTAATGATTATTTAAACAATAAATTGCTGAATGTATCAGATTTACCAATAGAACTTAATGGCTCAATGATAGATAGATTATTTGCAAAAAAGTATCGTAAATATTCTATTGCGCCTGATGTTAAGGTAAATGTTGAAGAAAAATTAAATAACATCATAGCAAACAAGTTGCCACTAACATTTGTTCCAAGTTTTGGCGGTTACAAGCATTGGTGGGCACCAACATATCCTGCAATAGATTGGGCTGAAATATTTAATATGAAGTTTATGCTTGAATATTTATCGCCAATATTTTCTAACTATGAAGATAATAAAACAACGATAGAATATGAAAGTGAAGAAATTATATTAAGTGAACTTAATAATGTGCCACAGTCCGGTTTAGATGAATAACAAACACCTTTAAAAAGGCCTGTGAATTCTTTAATTCAAAACTAAAAGGAAGGGTTGAACTAAAATTAAGTTTGGCTCGTGACCAATATAAAAATTATAATTTTGATAAACAAAAGTTACTTAATAGAATTGAAGAATTATTGCCAGAATATACCGCTAGATTTGAGACCTATACTGCGGAAGATCAACAAAGAAGAATACAAAAAGCAAGAACTAATTTCAAACTTGATGGTGTAAAAGATTATACAAAGTTAAGTGATGAAGAAAAAGAAAGACTTTATAAATGGTCAAGAATTTATAATGAAACCTTTTTGGACGCAGATTATGAGGTTAGAGGTAATGATTTCTTTGAAAGTGAAAATAATATTCCATTACTTTTCTCATTTGGACTTGGTCCGGGTGGTGAGGCTTGGTTACATATCGGATCTTCTCATTCTTCTATGACAGATTTCTGGGCAGGAACAGGCATATTAGAAGTTCGTGAAGACGGTAAGATTGTAGAAAGAATATTAAGCAGAACTCAATTTGAAAACTTAAAAGAACAACTTATTAAAGTTAATGTTGATACCCCTTTATCAAGTATTTGTAAGAACTTTAATTACATTTATGCATATGAAGGAACTTTAAAAATTTAGGAGTAAACAAATGAAAAACATTATAATCACAGGAGCAGGAGACGGAGTTGGGAAAGCTGTCGCTACAATGCTTAAAAATGAAAATTTAATACTAGTAGATATTGAAAAAGATAATGTTGAAAAAGTAGCCAAAGAGTTAAATCAAAGGGCTTTTGTTTGTGATGTAACAGATGTTAAACAAATAAAAGAATTGAAAGATTTTGTTGTAAAAACTTTTGATAAAATAGATTGTCTTATCAATTGTGCAGGAATGTGGACTAAGGGTGAACTTTCCCAATTAAACATAGACCATTTTGCTAAAATCAATGATTTAGAAAGGGTTAAAAAAATAATTGATACTAATATTTTTGGTATTATTGCTATGATTAGCGAGTTTTCGCCAATTATGATTAGTCAAAATTATGGTCAAATAATCAATATCAATTCGCAAAGTGGGGTTGAAGTTGAAGAATTTTGTCCTATCTATAATGCGTCAAAGCATGGCAGTTATGCTTATAGAAAAGCAATCCAAAGAGATTTGGCTAAACATAATATCAAAATTACTGATATTTGTCCGGGTTTAATTAAAACAAATTTTTATATTAGAGCAAACGACAAATTACCAGATGAAATTATGTGTTTAGGATTAGAGCCAGAAAGAGTGGCAGAAACAATCCTTTATGTAATGAATTTACCACACGAAATCACAATACCGTCAATTGAAGTAAGACATATCAAAAACTATTAGGAGTAACAATGATTAAAGCATTTTTAGATAAGGCAAAGGAACTTAAAGTCAATATTGATAGCATTTATTTAGAAGAAAATGGTGGTATCACAAAAGAGATAATCAATAATATTGAACTACATGAATTAAGATCATGCAGTAAACTTTTGATTGCTTTTGCCTATGGAATTGCTTTAAATGAAAATTTTAAATGTAAATATACCGATGAAATATTAAGTCTTAACACAAAGATATATCCAACATTGCCGGCTATTTACGAAGGTCAAATTCCCGAGCAAGTAAAAGAATGGACTATTAGAACTTTGCTTACTCATTCGACAGGGTATGAAAAGATGATGTTTAATGAAAAACACATTGAAAACCTAGATAAAAACAATTTACTAGAAGTATTGTTTAATACTGAAATCAAGTATAAAACAGGTGAGCATTTTACATATAGCAATGTTGAGCCATATTTGCTTTCAATATTTTTCCAAGAGAACTTTGGTCAAAATATAGCCGATTTTGTGAACGAAAGGATATTTAAACCATTAGATATTAAAAAATATGAATGGTTAAATCTTGGCAAATATTGTGCTGGTGCAACAGGACTTACACTAAATCATAGTGATTTTCATAAACTAGGACAACTTTTGATGAATAATGGCAAATACAATAATATCCAAGTTGTGCCAGCAAATTGGATTAGAGAGATGACATCAAAACAGGTTGAATGTCCAGATTACTATAAACCAGAAAGAGTTCTGCCTAAACTAAGTGCAGGTTATCACACTTGGATTTCAAGAGACAATATCGTTTTTAGAGATGGTAGTAATGGGCAATATATAATTTGTGATTACAAGAACAACCAACTTATAACAATTATGTCAACTCAAAAAGATATGAGCTTAGTGACAGAGTGTTTAAGGGATTTGATTTAAGGGAGTTAATATGAACTATACAAGTGATGAAAAGAGAAAAATTGTGAAAGATGACTACAATGCGATTGCTGACACTTATGCTAAATGTTATAGCAAAATTGATTATTGCAAGACATATATTGATGAGTTTATTGCAAGTTTATCAGGTAAAAAAGTGTTAGATATTGGTTGTGGTGCAGGTCAAATTACTGATTATCTTACACAAAAAGGAATTGGAGCAATAGGTATAGATTTCTCTGAAGAACTATTAAAGATAGCAAGACAAAACTTTCCAAACTCTAAATTTCTTCTTGCTGATATTTGTGAATATGAACAGAAAGAACAAGTTGACGGAATTATCACAAAAGATGTTCTTTTCCATTTGTCTGATGAAAACTTGATTGCTGTATTGCAAAAATTTAGAAGAATGTTAAAACCTAATGGCAATCTTTGTATCATAATGGATATGCCAAAGGAAGCAGGTGAGCAGATATTTGTTGAAGAATTGGACGATAAATATCAAATTTACTACAACTATTTAACACCAGAAAAGTTGAGAGATTTGCTTGAAAAAACAGGTTTTAGTATTGAAACCCTACAACTTGTGAAAGACAATGACAATGCGTCAAGTTATGCGACAGGTTTAATGATATTTCAAGCTGGCAATCAAATGACAAAGAAAAACACTATGGTAAAGGAGTAATTATGGAAAAAGTTTGTTTAGTTACAGGAGCCAAGAAGGGAATAGGCCTTGCTGTTGCTCAAAAATTACTTAATGAAGGTTATTATGTTGTAATGACCGATTGTGATACTCTTACAAAAGAGTTTGTTTTGACTATCAAAAACAGAGCAAAATTGTCAGTTTTTACAGCAGACATCACAAAAGAAAAGGAAATGATAGAACTTAAAGATTTTATCTTAAAAACCTATGGTAGATTAGACTGTCTTGTTTGTAATGCAGGCATAATTCCAACACCTTGCGGAATTGACGACATTACTGATGAAAATATCGACAAAACTATTGATGTAAACCTAAAAGGCACTTTTAGATGTCTTAGAATATTTGGAAATCTTATTAAAAAAACATCAAAGAATGGAAGTATTGTAAACCTAACATCTGTTGACGGAATAATTGGTGAGCCATTTGCAGTAATTTATTCAGCAACAAAGGCAGGAATTATATCTTTAACTAAGTCTTTTGCAAGAAAACTTGGTGATAAAGTTAGAGTAAATGCTGTTGCTCCCGGCCTAATTGATACACCACTAACTGAAAGTCTTGGTAATGATCCTAGTTGGACAACAGACTTTTCAATCATAAAAAGAGTTGGTAAACCTACTGAAATTGCAGACGCAGTTAAATTTTTACTATCAGACAAATCAACCTTTATCACAGGTCATGTTTTAACAGTTGACGGTGGTTTTAGTTTGAAATAAGGAGTAAATATGGGTAGTTATTTCTATGAAAAATCAAAAATGTATTATGAAAAATACAAGGCAAAGAAACTTACAAAGAAGGTAGGTAGCATTGTTAAAGACGGAGACAAATATCTTACAATTTTAAGAGCAGGCAAAAGACCAATGTTTGCAGGCGGAAGTGTTGATGAAGGCGAAACCACTCGTCAAGCAATAGTTAGAGAAGTTTTGTAAGAAACTGGTGCAAAGGTTACAAAGCTTAAATATCTTGCAAGAGAATATTATTCTGTTGATTGGGAGTTTGAAGGAATTACATTCCCAAATAAAAGAGTAGAATATACCTATCTTTGTGAAGTTGAAAAAGGTGATTATAGCGCACAAGGTTTAGAAGGCGAATTCGATAAAGACACCACAGTTAAATGGTGCACATCAAAAGAACTTGAAGAACTTGGAATGTGGGGACCAACACTTGAACTTGTTAAAAAGGTAGAAAGAGAACATATAGAGGTTTAAAATTATGCTTAAAATTGGCGTTAGCACAAATAATGAAAGTGGAAATAGTGACATTGAAATCCTAAATAATATCGCAAGTGCAGGGTTTAAGAATGTAATGCTATCTTATAAGGCAAAAAATATTGATGAAACCATTAAAACCATTCACAATTTGGGAATGGAAATTTCTTATTTCCATATTGACAATAAATATGCAAATGACCTTTGGGCAACAGGCGAAGCGGTTGAAAGTTATATTCAAGATGTTATCAATCAATTAGAGATTTGTGGAAAATATCACATTCCTATTGCAGTAATGCACGCTAGCTTAGGAAGTCCAACTGACTTTGCATTAAATCCGAGTGTTCAAGGATTAAAGAACTTTGAAAGAATTTTAAAAGTTGCTAAAAAAAATAAAGTTAAAATAGCAATTGAGAATGTTGATTGTTATAGCATAAAACACGTTTATTATTTGCTTGATAATATCAAAGACAAATCGGTGGGATTTTGCTATGATGTAGGACATCATCACTTATATAATCCTAAAACAGACCTACTTAAAAGGTATGGTGATAGATTGTTTGCAGTCCATTTGCACGATAATTTAATGGATTGGCAAAAAGGTTATGATTACACAAGAGATTTACACTTGTTGCCATTTGACGGAAAGATTAACTTTAATAAAGTATGTAAGAAATTAAAATCAATTGGTTACAAAGGTGTAATCATGCTAGAACTACATAAAAAGGCTTGTGGTAAGCCACAAATGTATGAAAATACAGATAATCAAGAATATTTGAAAGAAGCATATAAACGCGCAGAAAAGTTAAGAACAATGGTGGAGTAATATGAAGGCAGTTATATTTGATTTTGACGGAACATTGACAGAGAAGAAAGGCAATCTTTGGAAAAGAATATGGAAAGAACTTGGCCTAGACACAGGTCCAGACTCTTACTACGTGAGCCTTTTTAAAAGATTTATGAGTGGAAATATTACACATAAAGAGTGGTGTGAGCTAACACTTGAAGCATTTCAAGAAAAAGGGTTCACAAAACAAAAACTTGATGAAATAACCGATGATATGACTTTAATTGACGGTGCAGAAGACTTGATTAAATATTTGCACGATAGAAGTCTTGAATTACATATCGTTAGTGGAAATATCATATCGGTCATAGAAAAGGTTTTAGGACCTAATAATCGTTATATTACAGCAATTAAAGCAAATGAGTTTGTATTTGATGAGAATGGCGATATAACTAAAATTGTCGGCACTAAATACGACCATGAAGGCAAGGCAATCTACATTAAGGAACTTTGTGAAAGAAAAGGATATAAACCTAGTGAAGTGCTATTCATTGGAAATAGTATGAATGATGAATGGGTTTATCAGTCAGGTGCTAGGACATTGTGTGTTAATCCAGATGACACAAAGAGTGAGAACGTTAAGATTTGGAACAAAGTAATACATACTGATAATTTAATGGATTTAAAAAAAGACTTATTGTTGTAATTCAATAAGTCTTTTTCGTTAGTTTAAAATTTATGATAATCCTCTCTACATCAGGGGTTGGTTGTTCTCATTTGTTGGGTTTTGAACTAACTGCATTAGTTCGTTATATCTATTATTTGATACTTTTTGTAGATCGTAGCCGTCTATAGTTTTTTCGAAAATATCAAAGATTTCCTTTGTTTTGTCATCATATTGTCTTGCAATGTCTTCTCTAAAATGCGTTGCTGTCTGATCTACTAGAGAGAAAAAAGCGACTTTTTTCTCCACATCACTATTGGGCTGTCTTATAGTCGTAGCTTGCATAATATAATCTACATAACTGCCACGATTGGTGAACATTAGCTCTAGATCTACTTTTTGGAAATAATGGTGATAGTTGATGCTGTTGACACTCAATATCTCCTTGATATCTTGTATGCCTACTATATCAGCAATATTTCTGATATCACATTCTTCTTCCAAATCAATTTTTGTTGTTTTTTCATCAGCATTCATTTTGAATTCCAAGAATATATTCTTTGAATCATCCCTATCTGCAACATCCATGCCTATAGTTGTACGGCAAAACCCCCTTGATTTTAACAAATCGAAATTGGGTGTATCGTAATATATTTGTGAGCTAGTCCTAATAGTGCCATTCTCTGTAGTATAAGGTGCGATCCGATTGTCTGCAAATGTATTAATAATATCATTGGCTAGAGATGTTACATTAAGATCCATATCACTGCATATATAATTTACTTGTCTCATACATCCTCCATATATGTAATTATTGTATCACAAAATACGAAATTGTCAATATCTCAAATTTTGCTATTAGTGGTATAAGACGCATATTTAAAAAAAAAGGGCAGATATATTCTAGCCCTTTAAATATATTTGGCAGGGGTGGAAGGAATCGAACCCTCCTCAGGAGTTTTGGAGACTCTTATTC
>CAYSUG010000016.1:0-25189 GCA_964434145.1 uncultured Christensenella sp.
ATACACTCATCTGTTGGAGGTGATAATATGATATTTGATACAGTCAAAAAAGTAAATAATTTATATATTTGTATTAAAAAGCCTAAGAAAAAAATTGGTATCAATGAAGTAGAGTCAATAAAAATACATAAATACAATGGTAAAAGATTGTATTATAAACCAATTGCAAAAGGTGGAACTAGTATACAAGACAATTCTATACTACCACAACAGCAAGTTTTATCTGAAATTATTAACAGTAAAGTATATAGACGTCTTGGTTTGGAATCACCACCTTATTATGTAGCTATAGATGACATTACACATGGCGTTATATCGGAAGATGTACAAGAAATCCATCCTCATGCGCAATCAATAACAAGCCTTGCAGAAAAGAAAGAAATAAAATTTGAGACAGATTCATTAAATGAATTAAAAACTAACAAATTTTTTCAATCTGCTTTTACCGATATATTTGAATTATTAGATACTATAATGCTGACACAAGTTGCAACTGGTAATTTCGATGGTCATTATGGAAATATTCTTGTTCATCCGGATAAGGGAAAAACACGATATACAGGTGTAACTATGATTGATAGTTCCCAATCATATCCAGCAAAGGTCCCACAGTTAGACAAATTGAAGGAATTATATGATACTCCGTATATTTTATATCATGCTAGTGGCATAGAGCATTCAAATCAACAAACAAGGCGATTTTTACTATCAAATATATATTCGGATATTTCCACTTCGCCATATATATCGGATAAAGCGATTATTAGACATCTAACCAATGTCAACAATTTACTTACTTCTAATTCAATGTATGAAATCCGTAATGAAGTTGTAGAAGAGTGTAGGACCATGGGGAAAATGGTTACAATTATTGATAATTTTATGGAGCGCGAACAGTTTGTATTAGAAAAAACAACAAGTGATATCGAGAAGACATTTGAACAAAGAGAAAAATAAAAAGCAAGTTTGTAGTTCATACTTGCTTTTTATTTCTTCGAATTGATTAATTTGATTAAATTAATTATTTGTTCTAGTTCTAATGCGTCTAGCTTATTCAATTCGCTAATTAGAGTTTGATACTGCACAGGGTACATAATTGACTCGTTAAAGAATTCTGTAAGTGATATATTGAAATATTCACAGAAATTAATCAGCCCTTCTATCGACGGCATATTCTTGCCTGTCTCAATTTGGTTAATATATTCACTACTTTGTCCCAATTCTATGCTCAGTTTACGAGCAGAAATGTTGTGTGCATTTCTAATATTAGCATATCTTTCTTTTATAAACGTCTTATCCATATATTTATTTTACAATATGTATATCAAAAAAATACATATTTTCTATATTTATTGCTTGACTTACATATCTATAATATGTATAATACTAATATACATATTGGTAAGGAGTTGAATAATGATGAATATAACCCAAGGGATGATAAGTAGATTGGCACAGTTGTATGGTCTGGAGTATGTAGAAAGGACCGCAGCGGGCAAAGAAGTATTAAGAGATGTTTTGTCAAAAGCTTACTCTAGTAGCTATCCTAGCAAAAACGAGCTAGAGTATGGCAAAACAATGTCAGATACGTGGAAAGATTTCGATTCTGATTGTCAGTATCTGTTCGGCAAGGCAGACAAGTCAGGTAAATTAAGCTGCGAAATAGACTCTGCTCACAAAGGGAATCAAGATGTTCTGTGGGACAAGTGCAGTGGCAAGATGACGATAGAGCCAACAGCAGAAGGTGGATTTGTTGTCAGCGAGTATGACAATTACACAACCCAAGACAAGTATGCCACTACAACGCCATTCAAAGATCACAAGGTAAAAGAAAGTACCACTTATTCCAAGGAGGGCTTGGCAGAAACAAGAGCATTAAAGACTTGGGCTAGCGAGCCAACTGCAATTGCTGGCAGAATGATGAAGGAAAGCATCGAGGGTCTGATAGGGGAATGTACTACAGTTGAGAGAGCTGGTGGGGTATTTGCCAGAGTAACAACCGATCCTTTTTATCTAAATTCTAGGAGCGCAAAAGCCACAACAGTAACTACGACTTTGAACAGTGAATATGGATATAATAGGCTATATACTACAGGTAGAGATGATACGACATATGCAGAGGTTAGTGCTGAGGTTCCTAACGCTGATACATTGTATCATTTTGGAAAAGCTGTCGCAGCTGGTCTGGATGCAACATCACCAGAGCTAAGAGGAATAATAGAATCACAAATACCAAACAGAATCAAAGAGGCTGCAGGATTAGAGAAATCTATGGGCGACTAGAATAATCATCATAGTAATATACAATTAGTATTATTATCATTGTATATACTATGATTTTTTTTCTTGATTAAAAAGTAATAGATTAACAATATAATTTGTGATATCATAATATTATCTATGTGTTATTGCAACTAGCGTCACAAAGTGCTATTGCACTACAGCCATTGAGAATGGCCACACATAGATTGAATAAACATCAGTTTTGCTTGAATATGTCTGGCGACCCATTCAAACAAAACTTCCGATAATATAGACAATTCAGTTAATCACCTTAGGACAAAAGTTGAATTGATGATTTTTTTGATATCTATGTAGCTAAAAGATGTGTTTTAAACATATAAAATAATGGCTATACTAAGAGGAAATTATGAAAACATTCAAATTAGAAATTATATCATGCATACTTGCAACAATTTTGTTTGCTTTTACAGCGGTTTTGGTGTTTGCTACCCCCTCTCCAGGTGTAGACAATGCTGTGTTTAGTTTTGTTTCTGCTTGGCGTAATGATTTTACAATAGCGTTTTTCACATACTTTACGCATATAGCTGGCAAAGTAGTCACAATTGCTCTTGTTGTTATTCTTGCGTTTATCTTCATCAACCGCAACAAATCCACCTACATGCAATATGTCAAGAATGAGAGATGGAACAATTTTCTTAACCTTATCACGCCATGGCTCATTTTTGCATTGAGTGTATTATTTGTGACTATATTGTTTTTTGTATTCAAGGGCATCTTTGCACGCCACAGGCCAGTTGATTGGTTTATTATAGACGAGACAGGCTATTCATTTCCAAGCGGTCATACTGCTACAGCAGTGGTAATGTATGGTGTTATTGCTCTACTTATCCACTACTCTTTTGACAAAAAGTGGATTAAAGTATTAACATGGAGTTTATTTGCTATCATTACTGCAATGATTGGCGTATCCAGAATATTCCTTGGTGTACATTATTTTACAGACGTACTTGGTGGATTGTTCCTTGGTTTTATAGTTTTAGCTATTGCGAGTGCATGTATCAAATTAACTGCTACAAAGATTTGCTTGACAAAAGATTCTACTATAAAAAAAGTTTGAGTTGTATTATGCTCAAACTTTTTCTATATATTCATACTCATTTGTCCAAACGGAGTATCTAGAAATTCTTCCTCTGAAATGTCATTCAGCAATATATCTTTCTGGTTGCTTGGGGTCTTAGATGTCAGATTGGTTACTAGGTGCAGTAAGGTATCAAATTGCTGATATTTTTCTTTATCTTCTAGATTTAACTTCGGAGAGTTTTGGATCTCGTCTATAATATCATATTCCCACATATCTTTGCAGTCTAACCTATCAAATAGTGCTACTCTGATAAAGCAATCTAGTCCCAAGAAATTCTTTCTAAATTTAGTTACCCATTCGAATGGATTCTTAGAGTTAGGGATAGATTGTTCTGCTTCAATGATATGTTCTATATCAGCGGCCAAAATATCTGCAGGATCAGTCTTTTTTAATGCCCTTAACTTTGTTATTTCTTCCTTTAACTTTTTGGCAGTGTCGTTAATAAAGGTCTCGTATTTGTGTCTATGTACAGATTGCCTAAATTGTGACAAACCGTTCCATTCTGCCATGTTCTCTTCCAGCATTTTGTTCAGCTGACCAATAAATGATTTCTCTAACGAAGTTCTTAGTTTCTTGTAAAACTCTAATGCTTCAGTATCCATTTTTCCCCCATTTTTCCATCATTCTAAATCCAGTATATATCAAAAATTTTTTTTAGTCAAATCAATTGTCAAATTTCGACTCTACTTTTTTAAATTTTTACTAATTGTAAAAAAAGTGGTCAATTAGTATTTACAAATTTGTCTCATTGTGTTATACTCTCATCGTAATAAAAATAAATAAGGAGATGGCATATGGCAATAGAAAACATTGTTAAAGCTAACGCGGATATTTTAGGTTTATTACTACCTCATTGTCCTATTGTAGACTGCAATAGCGTAGAGGGCACAGACGTTCTTCACTTTGATGTCAATGGCAAGCAAGTTATGATCAGTGTGTATAACAAGTCTAATACTGCTAGAGAATTGACAAAACGTAATATCGAGAGAGTTATGGAAAAAGGAATGGTTGCAGACAGTGTAATACTGGCTGACAATATCGAGAAGATGATTGAGTATAGGTCTGATATGACTGGCATGAGCGCCGATATCATAGACATGGCAATGGCTACATATCTTAGTAGTGAGAATGTCGCGGAGGCTACACCAGTAGCATCTATTGAATAATGGAAAATGTCAAAATTGGCTATAATTAGCCAATTTTTTAACCGAAATAATTGTCGGATTTGTTTAAAAAATTTGTAATAAATATTTTAGATAAAAAATATTTTTTTATCAAATAATAGTCGTATAAGTTTTGTATCCCAGACCTTTTGTGTTAAAATGTATGTGATAAATGGTTGAAATTGTGGAGAAATTATGAAGAAATATGTTTATCCTGCTGTCGTGTACTATGATGAAGACGCAGCTGTGTATGTGATTAGTATAGAAGATTTGGGTATAATTGTCGAGGGCGACACTGTCGAAGAGGCACATAGAAGGGCAGGGAAATTCATGGATACATACTTAGAGACTGCCATGAAACAAGAACTAGAGGTGCCAGATGCTACAGAGTTTGAGGCCATGGTTGCTGCTCATCCGAAGGAAATGGTTGTGCTAGTAGAGAGTACGCTCAATAATAAAAACAAGGCAATAAATGAGGAATAGATATTGTCATGCAAGATATTATTTGCATGACTTTTTTTGTTATAAATATATTGAAATTGGTAGAATATGTTTTAGTTTTTAATTAAGAATATGTTAATATATTACAAATTAATAAAAAACTTAGGATGAGGAGGATTGCATTGATGTTATCAAGTATAATTAGTACAGTTGGGGTTGCTGTAGGCAAGCTTGTAGCTAAAGAATTAGTTGAAAGTTTGATAGTAGGCGGAATAAAGGAAAAGATAGATAATGTTAAATTAAGGATGGAACTTGCCGAAGGTGATCCTGCCGCGGTAAGTGAGTATTTTGGTAAAGTTATGAAGAAGTATAAAATTTCAGAAAATGCAGCAAAGATTGCTGCTGGATATTTTCATATGAATAAAGTTATGGGTGAAGAGCAATTCCTTGCAATGAGAGAAAATAGCGAACCAGGAATGTATCCTGATATTATCTATGTTGATAGGAAGGATGGAGAAAATGTGCCTATTAACTTAAGTGATGCTTACAAGGAATTTGCAAAAGGATTACCAAAGAATTTTGATCCAGACAATATTGTAAGAGCTAATGATTGGCTGCCAGGTTCTATGGAACAAAACAGTGTGTACGTACAGTATCTATCAGAGAAGGTTAGAGAAGTAAAAGAGAAAGATAATTCTGCAGAAATTTCTATGAAAATATAACAAAAGGAGTCAAGTTTTAGCTTGGCTTCTTTTGCTCTTTATTGCTTGATGTATTTTATTAAATCAATACTAATTTGTTGCAAGTATAAGAGAGTATTTTGTGCTATTATTTGGTCAAAAATATATTTGTTTAAAATCGCTAAAAAAATTTAATTTTTTGTTTAATATTTATATCAAAAACCATTGACAAAATGGGTGTAATTTTGTTAAAATCATTAGCGTATTGTAATATGCCGATAGTGCGTATACTTTTTTGTGGTCGCTATCGGGTAGTATGGATGCAAATAATGGTGTGAGATATTTGCTCTAGACTAGTATATCCCGCGATATTACATTACAGGTTGTGTTATGCGTTAGATATTACACAATAGTGCTATAGCGGGAAAGTTTGTCCAATCATTTCATGAGTGGGATATTCACCATATCACGAGGTCCTACGATTTGGGTTTTAGTTAGGATAGTATTGGATTATACAAAATATTTTATGGAGGAAGAAGATGCCTACAATCAATCAATTAGTTAAACAAGGCAGAAAGAAGACAACAGCAAAATCAGCTGTTCCTATTCTAGACCAAAATCCTCAGAAGAGAGGAGTATGTTTGTCAGTAACAACTACTTCTCCTAAGAAGCCAAACTCTGCTATGAGAAAGATCGCAAGAGTAAGACTATCAAATGGCCAAGAAGGTACTGTATACATTCCTGGTGAAGGTCACAACTTGCAAGAGCACAGCGTTGTTCTAATCCGTGGCGGCAGAGTAAGAGACTTGCCAGGTGTTAGATACCACATTATCAGAGGTACTCTGGACACAGCAGGTGTAGGCAAGAGGAAGCAATCTAGATCTAAATATGGCGCAAAGCGTGCTAAGTAATTTTAGATTAGATTATACAATTATTAAATTAGAAAAATATTACAAAATAAATTTGATTAAAAATTTATAAAAGGAGAAATTATGCCAAGAAGAGCAGGCGTACCAAAGAGAGATGTGTTGCCAGATCCTAAGTATGGAAATAAGGTTATAACAAAGCTTATCAACCAGATCATGCAAGATGGTAAGAAGGCAATTGCTCAGAATATTGTGTACGGAGCATTTGATATTATTAATAGCAAGCTTGGGGTAGAGCCAGATAGTTATTTCATGGAAGCATTGGATAACCTAAAGCCACTTCTTGAGACAAAGTCTAGAAGAGTGGGCGGATCTAACTACCAAGTTCCTCTAGAAGTAACACCTGCAAGACAACAAACTCTTGCAATCCGTTGGTTAGTTGCTTATGCTCAAAAGAGATCTGAGAGAGGTATGGATCTAAAGTTGGCGTCAGAGATTATAGACGCTCATAACAGCACTGGTGGTGCATTCAAGAAGAAAGATGATGTACATAGAATGGCTGAGAGTAACAAGGCATTCGCACATTATCGTTGGTAATAATATATAGGAGAAATCAAAATGCCAAGACAAATTTCAATAGATAAATATAGAAATGTGGGAATCATGGCGCATATTGATGCCGGTAAGACAACCACTACAGAAAGAATTTTGTTTTATACTGGTCGTACTCATAAGATTGGTGAAGTTCACGATGGTGGCGCTACTATGGACTGGATGGCTCAGGAGCAAGAGAGAGGTATAACTATCACTTCTGCTGCAACCACTTGTTTCTGGAGAGATCACCAAATCAATATTATTGATACACCAGGACACGTTGACTTCACAGCAGAGGTAGAAAGATCATTGAAGGTTCTAGACGGTGCTGTGGCTGTATTCTGTGCTAGAGGTGGTGTGCAACCACAATCTGAGAAGGTTTGGAGACAAGCTGACAAGTACAGAGTTCCTAGAATTGCCTTTGTTAACAAAATGGACAGAGAGGATGCTAATTTCTTGAGAGTAGTAGAGCAAATGAAGGCTAGACTGGGTGCCAACCCACTACCAATCCAATTGCCTATTGGTCAAGCATCAGAGTTCAGAGGATTAGTAGATCTAATCACTATGAAGGCAGAAATATATAAGGACGACCTTGGAAAAGAGATTGAAGAGGTAGATGTTCCTGAGGATATGAAGGCACAAGCTCTAGAATTGAGAGAGAAGATTGTAGAGGCTGCTGCTGGTCAAGACGACGCATTGATGGAGAAATATTTCGAAGGCGAAGAATTGACTGTAGAAGAGATTAAAAGAGGTTTGAGAAAGGGTACTATCAATATGGCGTTCAGCCCAGTTCTATGCGGATCTGCATTCAAGAACAAGGGTGTACAGATGTTGCTAGACGCTATGGTTGATTATATGCCAGCTCCTACTGATATCGAAGCTATCAAGGGTACAAAGCCTAATAGCGAAGAAGAAGTTGTAAGAGAGAGCGACGATGCTGCACCTCTTGCAGGTCTTGCGTTCAAGATCATGACAGACCCATTCGTAGGAAGATTGACTTTCTTCCGTGTATACAGCGGTGTATTAACTGCAGGAACATATGTATACAACTCTTGCAAGGGTAGAAAGGAAAGAATTGGTAGACTTATCAGAATGCACGCTAACAATCGTCAAGAGATCGACGAGGCGTACGCAGGTGATATCGTAGCAATCGTAGGATTGAAGGATACAACGACTGGTGAGACTTTGTGTGATGAGGCACATCCAGTAATACTAGAGAGTATGGATTTCCCAGATCCAGTTATTAGAGTAGCTATTGAGCCAAAGACTAAGGCTAGCCAAGAGAAGATGATCTTAGCACTAGTAAAACTAGCTGAAGAAGATCCTACATTCAAGACATACACAGACCAAGAGACTGGTCAGACTATTATTGCCGGAATGGGAGAGTTGCACCTAGAGATTATCGTAGACAGACTACTAAGAGAGTTCAAGGTAGAGGCTAACGTAGGTGCTCCACAAGTTGCCTTCAAGGAGACTATTAGAAAGGCTGTTGAAGTGGAAGGAAAATATATCAAACAATCTGGTGGTCATGGACAATATGGTCACTGTTGGGTTAAGTTGGAACCATTACAACCAGGCGAGGGCTACAAGTTCGAGAACAAGGTTGTTGGTGGTGCTATTCCTAAGGAATATATTCCTGCTATCGATGCTGGTATCCAAGAAGCTAAGCAAAATGGTGTACTAGCTGGATACGAGACAGTAGACTTCAAGGTTACTGTATTTGATGGATCATACCACGATGTTGACTCTAGTGAGATGGCATACAAGGTTGCAGGCTCTATTGCGTTCAAAGATGGCTGCAAGAAGGCTGATCCAGTTCTACTAGAACCTATTATGAAGGTAGAAGTAGAGATGCCTGATGAATACCTAGGCGATGTTATGGGTAATATTAACAGACGTAGAGGTATGCTAAATGGTACAGAGATGAAGAGTGGTATGCAAGTAATCCTTGCAGAAATTCCACTATCTGAGATGTTTGGTTATGCTACTGACCTTCGTGGTTTAACACAAGGTAGAGGTAACTTCAACATGGAATTCTCTCATTATGCTGAGGTTCCAAAGAATGTTGCTGAAAAAGTTATTGGCAACAAACAAAAGTAATTGCTTAAATTTGCTTTACTTTTTCCTAAATATGTGTAAAAATATTTAGGAGATTTTAGAAAGAGATTTCTAAACAACAAATAACTATTAAATTTTTATAAGGAGAATTTCGTAAAATGGCAAAAGCTAAATATGAAAGAACTAAACCACACGTTAACGTTGGTACAATTGGTCACGTTGACCACGGTAAGACTACTCTTACTGCAGCTATCACTATGACTCTTGCTGCTAAGGGTAATGCACAAGCTATGGACTATAGTGCTATTGATAAGGCACCAGAGGAGAGACAAAGAGGTATAACTATTAATACTTCTCACGTTGAGTACGAGACTGAGAAGCGTCACTACGCTCACGTTGACTGCCCAGGACACGCTGACTATGTTAAGAACATGATCACAGGTGCTGCTCAGATGGACGGTGCTGTGCTAGTTGTTGCATCTACAGATGGTCCAATGCCTCAGACAAGAGAGCATATCCTTCTTGCTCGTCAAGTTGGTGTTCCATACATCGTAGTATTTATGAACAAGACTGACCAGGTTAATGATCCAGAGCTACTAGAATTAGTAGAGATGGAGATCAGAGATCTTCTTACAGAGTATGGTTTCCCTGGAGACACTACTCCTATCATCAAGGGTTCTGCGTTGAAGGCTCTTGAGGCTGCTAAGGACGGCAACGTTGATAGCGACGATTGCAAGCCTATTTTCGAACTTATGGCTGCTCTTGACTCATATATCCCAGAGCCAGAGAGAGCTACTGACAAGCCATTCCTTCTTCCAGTTGAGGACGTATTCACTATCACTGGTCGTGGTACTGTTGCTACTGGTAGAGTAGAGAGAGGTACTGTTAAGGTTGGCGATACTGTAGAGATCGTAGGTATGAATTCTAAGCTTTCTACTGTTATCACTGGTGTAGAGATGTTCAGAAAGATGTTGGATCAAGCAGAGGCTGGAGACAACGTAGGTCTACTTCTTCGTGGTATCCAGAGAACTGATATCGAGAGAGGACAAGTTCTTTGCAAGCCAGGTTCAATTCAACCTCATACTGAGTTCACAGCAGAGGTATACGTATTGAAGAAAGAAGAGGGTGGTAGACATACTCCATTCTTCAATGGTTACAGACCACAATTCTATTTCAGAACTACTGACGTTACTGGTTCTATCGAACTACAACAAGGCGTAGAAATGGTTATGCCTGGTGACAACGTAACTATGACTATCAAGCTTATCACTCCTATCGCTATTGAGCAAGGTTTGAGATTTGCTATCCGTGAGGGTGGTAGAACAGTTGGTTCTGGTGTTGTATCTTCAATCATTAAGTAATTGAATATTGACATAGAAAAAAGTGCTAAACTTAGCACTTTTTTTGTCGTTATGATGTTGTATAAACATGGATTTACATATATTCTATATCATCCCTCACGAATATTGGGTCGTCCAAGAACTCTATCGGGGTCATGTTTAGTCCAGAACATACCTGGAACAATATTGCCAGCGTTGGACTCTTAGTATTTCCTTTTAGTATATTGACAACTGTGGACCTTGCTATACAGTTATCTTTGACGAATTTGTGCAAAGATATATTGCGTTCGTTCAATATTTTAGTCAATCTTATAGAAAATGCTTCGCCTGTTGTCATTATATTTTACCCCTATATTTTATTTCCATTATGTATAACTAATATTCTAACAAGAGGTCATGACACATATACAACCTAATTCGGACAAGTAACCAAATTCGGTTGCTTTAAAGTAATCTATTTGCTATAATGATACTGCGGATGTTAATTATTAACAGAAGATAAATTTGTTCATAGTCTTTAATGCTTGCAATAATTTGACATTCTAAATGAGAAGGTTTATTATGTTAGTAGAGGTTTAGATGACTAGTATGTTTTGCACAGGGTCCTCTTTGCTACAAGAAATGACATGAAAATATATTGATATACACATTATTTTAGGGGGATATGCTGTATATTAATATTGCTAGATTTGTTGGGCTCGTCATACTTATGCTTAAATTGAGGCATAATATAGTAAGACTGGTACAAAAAATAAATTATAGGAGAAAATGTATGAAAAAAGACGAAACAAAAAAACCTTTTGCGATAGTTAAGAAAGGACTATTGTCTGCAGTATTGGGTGCTACTATGGTGGCTGGTAGTGCAGGGATGCTAGTAGGCTGCGAAGGAGTGCCTGGTGCGGCTGGCAAGGACGGCATCAATGGTGCGATGTGGTACAGTGGTGTAGAGACCCCTACAGCTCAGACTGCTGGCTCTATCGGAGATTTCTATCTAGACACAGATGATTTTGACATCTACAGACTAACAAATGATGGTTGGACTAAACTAGGCAATATCAAAGGTGCAGATGGAACAAACGGCACAAATGGTACCAATGGAACAAATGGTATTAATGGTGTAGATGGTGCTACTTGGTACAGCGGCGAAGGCAACCCTACTACTGCGGTAGAGGGCAACGTGGGTGACTTCTATCTAAATGAGACTACATATGATATATTCAAGATGACCCAAGATGGTTGGGGCGATGCTATTGGCAATCTGAAGGGTACTGCAGGTACTCCTGGAGCACCAGGTACACCAGGTGCAGCGGGTGCAAATGGTGCAACATGGTATAATGGCGAAGGTGTACCAACGACAGTATCAGGGGCGGTAGTAGGAGACTACTATTTAGATACTGAAAATAACAAAGTATATAAACTAACCGCTACAGGTTGGGGAGAGCCAATTGCTGACCTGCAAGGTGATGAAGGTGCTCCGGGTACACCAGGCGCTCCAGGCGCTCCAGGTACTCCAGGTGCTAGAGGTTCTATTTGGTATACTGGAGAAGGAGTTCCTACAGACATTCAAGATGCAGCTATCGGTGATTATTATCTAGATATGATAGAGTATGATATATACGAGTACACTGCAACTGGCTGGGAAGAAACCAATGGTAATATTAAGGGAGAGACTGGTGAGACTGGTGCTACTGTAGAGTCTATTAGAGAAGTCAAAGACGATGCATGGGGTATCTATAGGCATTTCGTTATAACTCTAAATGATGATTCTAATACCGAATACTCTACAGAGAGTGTATCTAATCTACTAGAAAATTATTATTATTCTGCTAGTACAGGTGCAGAGTTCCTGCGATTAATAGAATTAGGGGCACAGAATATTAAATTATCTCAAGATATCGAGGTTGCTAGTGCTATTACTATTACTTCAGATCTTAGTATAGATCTTAATAGAAAGACTATAAAGTATACTGATACAACTCCTATTGTTATAAATGATGGAATTTTGGTAGAATTCTTCGATGGTGAGATGGATTTCAATGCTCCTGACACAATCAAGAGTATGATAGAGGTTAGAACTGCCAGCACATTGACATTGGATAATGTGTATTACTATTGCGTTGGTACAGGTATCACTGTATGGGGAGATGCTACTAAATTAGAGATAAATGATTCTGAGGTTATAGGCGGAACATATGCTATTTCTACTAATGCTAATAGTGAGGATAACTATGGTGTTATTATTGATCTAAAGGATTCCAGATTTGATGTAACAGGATATTCTACAGACCCGACTAGTACAGATTGCCTAGATAATACTGCTATTCTATTTAACGTTCCTGGAACACTAAATATTGATGGTTGTACTATAGAGGGTGATAGGCAGGCAATGATTCTACGTGGCGGTGATGTGGTTATAGAGGATAGCACAATCATTGTTACTGGTAATCATGCAAAGTATAATGAGGCTAGTGCCACTAAGTATTTGCCAGACGATTCTGGTGATACACTAGTATATCCTACTTGGGGTGATGGCAACAATGCTCCTATGGCTGCAATTGTAATAGGTAATAACAATGCAGGTGCATATCAATATGCTGTAAATGTAACATTGGATGATAATGACATTGTATCAAGAAGAGCAACAATTCCTACAATATTTGCAATAGGTAATAGTGCAGAAGGAAAGGGGGCAAATATTACTTGTGATATAGACTCCTTTGATGAATCATTTGCAATGTCTACATTGGTAGGTCCTAATGTTAATCTGAAGTTCCCAGTGTCTAAAATGGATCAATTAGAGAAAGTATTTGGCGCTATGGAAATGGGAATGGATGTAGATGTAGAGCTGACTCAAGACATCTTGATTATGGAACAAGTTTCATTTGATGCATATTGTTTGTGTCAAGATATTAATCAGACACAAGATGAGTATCAGATTATAATGCCATATGTAAACCTTGAAAATGTTACCGTATCAACCGCAGAGAATCTGCTTACTGCAATAAATATGAATATTCCACAAATCAGTTTGGGTTATGGATATGAAGAAGGCGAGAGATTTGCTGTTCAATCTCCTATATCCATAGATTATGATTGTTACATTAATTTGAATGGAAATATCTTAGATTTGCAATCAACAGACCAATCAGTAATTTCTAAAAATGTAACCATTAGTAATGGTACAATCAATGCTGTCACAGCCAAGACTACTCAGAGTGCATTCAAGGTAACTACTGGTGCAATGTTCACGCTGAATTCTGTTGAAATGATTGCTATAGGTAGTGGTATCTTGGTAGAAGGACAGGGTGCAACTGCCAATATTATTAATTCTGCTATCCAAGCTGATACTTGGGGTGTAGCAACTAATGCACTAAAAGAAGCTAATTATGGCGTAAATATTAATATCAGAGGTAGTATTATTACCACTGCAGAGAAGACAGAGACTGATATAGACAACACTGCAGTTATGCTGAATGTTCCAGGAACACTATTGATAGAGGATTCTGCAATCATTTCTGATAGACAGGCATTATTAGTTCGTGGTGGTAATGCAACTGTTATAAATTCTCAAATCGGTTTGACTGGTAGATATACAGATACAACTAAATATACTGGCGAGAACGAGAATTGGTCAGAGGGTAACGAAGTTCCAAGTGCTGTGATTGTTGTTGGAAACAAGACTGCTAGCGGATACAGATACAATGCAACATTGACGCTAGATCGTACAAATGTTGGCGGTTGCGATATTAGTACACTTGAATATTATCAGGATTCTGAGACCGATAATTACAAAGCTAACTTTACAGCAACAGATACTGTTGTACCATTTATCTACGCATATGATATGGATACAACAGCAGAGGGAACTGATGTAACAACAACTATTGTTAATAACAACCAATATGATATAGATAGTCATATGCAGAAATTAACTAAGGTGGGTAATGTCAGCTATACTTATAACTACGTTGCTCCAGAAGAAAATAATGGTGGCGAATCTCAGGGACCTGAGCAAGTGACAGATGGTATCGAATTATCATACATGGCAGAAAATACATCATGCCAAGTTGTAATTTCTGCTAAAGAGTATGAATCTGATGATGCTGAGGGCACAGATGTTGCGGTAAGTGATTCTGAAAAGACAACTACATTAACTCTATCTGCTATTGATGGTGCTAACAGCGGTTCTGAATATTTGAATGCAGTGGCATTGAATCCTAATGGATATAGTGTGTATAAGTTAGATATTACTAATACATCAGATGCGGATATGTATGCGATGTGTGGTCTGGATAGTGGGAATGCAGGAGAGAATATAAGTGTTATATTTAGCGAAGAATCTAAGAAAAATGCAACACCTATTCAGTATCTAACTATAGCAAAAGGTGAAACAAAGACAATATATATTGTTATTTCTGTAATTGATTCATCAATTAATGCGGAATTAACAGCACCATTTGGTCTATATGTTACAAATGCTCTGCCAAGTGCTGAAGAGTAAAATAGTAGAAAAAAGATATAACAGTGAGAGAGTACAAGATACTCTTCTAATAAGAAGATGTTATATCTTTTTTTTCCTGTTAACGCATAAATATGGCTAAAAATATTGAAAAAAGTGTATATTCATGCTATTATATATACATAATTTTGAATTTTGAGGTAGTGTACTGATGAAAACATACAATCCAGCCGAGGTTGAGGCAAAGTGGCAGAAGTTCTGGGAAGAGAACAAAACGTATAATGTAGAGAATCATGCAGAGGGCAAGGAGAACGAATATATCCTTATAGAATTCCCTTATCCTAGCGGAATTGGTCTGCATTTGGGGCATTGTCGTAGTTATACAGCGATAGACGCTGTGGCTAGAAAAAAACGTCTATGTGGCAAAAATGTACTATTTCCATTTGGAACAGATGCGTTTGGTTTAGAGGCAGAGCGTACAGCAATTAGAGAGAAAAAATTGCCACAAGAGATAGTAGAGCGTAATATTCAGACATTTCATAGTCAATTAAAAGGCATTGGTTTGTCATTTGACTGGGGCAGAACTATTAACTCTTGTGATGAGGATTATTACAAGTGGACTCAATGGCAATTTATACAATTTTTCAAGAAAGGCTTAGCAGAGAAACAAGAGACCACTGTCAATTGGTGTCCTAATTGTGGAGTTCTGGCCAATGAAGAGGTAGAGGATGGTACTTGCTGTCAATGTCATGCAGAGACGACTCAGAAGGCAAAGGCACAATGGGTATTGAAGATGACTCAGTATGGCGAGAGATTGGCTGATGACCTAGCAAAGACGGATTATCTAGATTATATCAAGCAGAGTCAGTTAAACTGGATTGGTAAGAGCGAGGGTGTAGAGGTAGATTTCCAAATCAAACAAGGCGGCAAATTCTCTATATTTACGACTTGTATAGAGACTATATATGGTATCACGTTTATGGTATTGGCTCCAGAGAGTAAGATTGTGGATAGTCTAAGAGATAAGATTGCTAACTGGGATGATGTGTTAAGATATAGACAAGAGACGGCGAAAAAGAGCGAGTTTGACCGAACCGAGATGAACAAGGACAAGTCAGGCTTGAAATTGCAAGGAGTGTCTGCTATTAACCCTGCCAATGGCAAAGAGGTAGATATATACATTGGTGATTTCGTACTTGCTGGATATGGCACTGGTGCCGTAATGGCAGTGCCTACGCATGACCAAAGAGACTATGAATTCGCAGACAAATTTGGTATCCCTAAGATACAAGTTATAGAAGGTGATGTGTCAGAAAAAGCCCTAGAAAAAGGCGAATATCTATGCAAAGGCTACAAACTGATGAATTCGGAAGAATTCACTGGACTGACAGTTGAGGAGGCAAAGGTAGCAATTACTGACAAGTTAATTTCTATGGGTGTGGCTAGAAAGAAGATGAACTTCAAGATGCGTGACTGGATATTCTCTAGACAGCGTTATTGGGGTGAGCCTATTCCTATGATCAATTGTCCTCATTGCGGTTGGGTACCAGAGAAGGAAGAGAATTTGCCTCTGACATTGCCTCATGTAGATAGTTATGAGCCTACTAAGGACGGCGAGTCACCACTATCTGTTATTCCAGAATTTGTTAATACGACTTGTCCAGTGTGTGGAGCTCCAGCAAAGCGTGAGACAGATACAATGCCAGGCTGGGCGGGTTCTTCGTGGTATTTCCTTAGATATTGTGACCCACACAATGACAAAGAGTTTGCTAGCAAAGAGGCGTTGAAGGCTTGGTTGCCAGTTAATCTATACAATGGCGGTAACGAACATACAACTAGACACTTGCTGTATGCTAGATTCTGGGTCAAAGTGCTTTATGACTTAGATTTAGTTCCAGTAGACGAACCATTCAAGAAGAGAATATCCCAAGGATTGATTTTGGGTGCTGACGGCAAGAAGATGAGTAAATCTGCTGGCAATGGCGTAGACCCAAGGATAATGGTAGATAGATATGGCGCGGACTCTCTTCGTGTATGGATGTCATTCATTGGCGAGTATTCAGAGAAGGCAACTTGGAGCGAAGACGGCTTGAAGGCTTGTAACAAATTGCTTAACAAGATTTGGGGAATACAAGAATTGGTATATGGCGACGGCAAGACAGCAGAGCTGCAATACGCGATCAATTCTGCTATCAAGAAGGTATCTAACGATATTGATAATACTAAGTTCAACACTGCAATATCTGCTATCATGATATTGGTTAATGAGATATATAAGGTAAAGAAAATATCTAACGAAGAGTACAAGCAGCTGATATTACTAATCAGTCCATTTGCACCTCATATTGCAAACGAACTATTTGAGATAATGGGTTATGGTGCATCAATTGAGACGGATACTTGGCCAGAAGTTGACGAGAAGGCATTGCAATTGGACGAGATAGAGATGCCTGTACAGGTTAATGGCAGAGTTAGGGCAGTGGTAACGATCCCTAGCAGTGCAAATCAAGACAAAATCGTAGAGATTGCAAAGTCTGATGAAGAGGTGGCAAAATTTATTGTTGGTGATATTGTCAAGGTAATCTATGTCCCGGGCAAGATATTGAATCTGATTGTGAAATAGAAAAAAGAAAGGATTATTATTTCCTTTCTTTTTGTCTTATTTCTAGCATATTTTCCATTTTGTCTAACATGGCTAGAGATTCTGCAGTCATCTTTTCATTTTGTGCTAGATTGTCGGATTTGCCTACCATTATTAGATAATGCATTAGCTCATCGCCGTCGCCTACGCTATTTAGATCCCTAATCTCTTCGTCTAGTACGTCCTGGGTTAATGTTCTCCAATATGGATTATTGGTAGGAAAGTCCTTGATAAACATGAATATATCATGCTTGTATACCAATTTTTCCAGTATTTCACAGTCTTTCTCGTCAAAATTTAATTCTGGTGCGTGCAGCTTTGCTATGCGTGCACTCTCTATATTGTGATTGAAAAAGCTATCTATCTTTTTACCATCTTTTATTCTCTCAATATGGCATTTGGGCTTGCCAATGTCGTGGAAAAACATGGTATAGGCTAGTAGTCTTCGCTGGCTAGCTGGCAGATCTTTCGTCTGCTCATTCATAGCTTCTACAGAATGCAATATATGTTCCAGCACGTTGTATTTGTGCCAAGGATTATTTTGGGATCTATTAGCACACGCTTTTACTTCTGGGATAGTATTATCCAGTGCCTCTCGGAACTCAATATTACTATTGTATTGGGTGTAGAAATCTTCCACAACATTGTCGGATAACAATATTTTATCTAATACATCTACAATATCCATTATATATCTCTCCTTTAACTTTAATTAATTTTATGATATTTTTCTGTACTTGGCAAATAATTTCAATATCTTTTTTGTCCATTTTTGTTATCTTTATTTTTTGCAAAATCACTATTGACAAATGTCGATATTTGCGATACAATATGGTTATTAAATAAAGATAGGCGCCTCAAGGGGGAAGATTACCCCCTTGAGGCACATTCTATTATTAATGCAAGTAAGATTACAAAAGAGGTATATGATTATGTCTGAAATGTTGGTTTTGGAGCATAAGAAGGTGGATAATGGCAAGATGATATTGGCATATCTGACCGCCTCTTTTAGCCCCAAAACACAGCGTTATTCGGACAATAATGTGGTCTATCAGTGCTATATGCCAGATGCTGGAAGGGTGGAAAAAGTGCCAGAAATGTCCAAATATTTCTTTTTTGACAAGTTAGAGAAGTTGTTTCCTCAAGCAATATTGCTAACTTCAGAGGACTGTATGGCATTAGTGTCAGATAGGGCAGAAGATGTATTTACCATTAATGGGCATAGATTTATTAAAACATATACGACTGCAGGGATGCAATATATAGAGAACAAAAAAAGATAAATCATAACGATTTATCTTTTTTCTGTTATGTATTATTCCTTGGATGTGATCATACCTATTAGGCCAGCTGCCAAAGGAGCGATAACGCCTATCCATGCACCAAAAGCAAAGCCCACAGAAGAAGATGCCTTTGCACCAAATACTGTTGTCTCTAGAACTGGAGCAGTGAATAGGATAGATGTAACAAGAATTACAATGCCAGCAATTATCATAACTATAGAGCCTAGCTTAGTTAGCATAGATGCGATCTTGCCACCGCCAGTAACCATATTGATGATGGCACCAATAATGTATGCAACTGCACCTACCAATGCTACTATCAGCGCAATACCAGCAACCATACTAGCCCATTCCATGAATGTCTTGTCTGCTAATTCGAATGCTTTTGCGATAGAAGAATAGTCATCGAAATAACCACCCAACTCTGATACAGTTGTTTCGCTGCCAATTACCCCTACACCATTCCACACATTAACAAATAGTGGAATGCAAGTAGCAGCGGCTAGAACAATGGCGATTATTGTCATAATCATCTTGCCCATGCTCATTTTAGATTTCTTTGCCATTTTATTTTCCTCCTATATATTTTTATATTAGTTCACTTGCCTATTTATGACTATCTAGCCAAATATTCTAATATATCTGTATTATATCCTAATATTGCAGATGTCTCAAAATATTTTGTATCATTTTTTGTATTTTAAACAATTTTCAAAATATTGAATATTTTATATGATTATTCAAAAAATTGAATTTGGCAATTTTTTTTACTAAAAATTTACCAAATGTGTTGTAAAATCTAGGATTGTATAACGCAATATGATATATTAGTACAGATGAGAAAATTATAGGAGAATGTGGAATGAGAGTAGTAAAAAAGCAGAAAAATAGTATCGGTTGTATTATTTGTGGTATGGACAATGAATTGGGAGTCAAGGCACCATTTTATGAAATGGAAGACGGCAGTGTATATACTATATTTCGATTTAGACCAGAGCATCAGAGTTATCCGGGCAGAGTCCATGGTGGCATGATTACTGCCATGCTGGATGAATTAGCAGGTAGGGTATTCTGGATCAAAGAGCCAGATATGTATGCAGTAACGACTAGTCTGGAGGTTAGGTTCCGCCGCCCAGTGCCATATGATGTAGATTTGAAGGGTGTGGGTGTAATTACTAAGAATACATCGCGTGCATTTGAGGCTGTGGGTAGCATATATGATATGAATGGAGAGCTGCTAGCCAGTGCTACTATGAAGTATATGAAGATGACGAAAGAGCAGGTAGCAGGGGAAGATATGGATGAGCAGATGATATATGATATCCAAGATGGCGTCACTGAGATAGATTAGTCTTGTTGAGGTGTTATATCTTATTGAGATATAAATCATTTATATTATCAAAAAAACTTATGCAACAATGTTACATAAGTTTTTTTGATTATCCTAATTGTTCTATTATAGTCTGGGCTATTTTCTCATGTCCTGTCTTGTTAGGATGGATTCCGTCTTCGCAGAAGCTGCTAAGGTATTTGGTGTCCCATAAGAAATGCTGTCTAATGTCTAATAATTTACATCGATTTTCTTTTGCACAATCTGTTATTATTAAGTTGTATAATTCTTGATGACGATATATGTTATCTATGTCGCCTTGCAGAAATTCTAGCACCTTCGCAGAGTCTGCAGTCGTGGATATCACATTATCGAAATAGTTCTTGCTGCATACTGGAGGTATATTGGTTAATATTACTTTGACATTAGCAGATTTTAATTTTTTTATAATTGTGGATAACAATTTTTTGAAGTCTTTTGGCGGAGTCTTTGGCATATGAGCTATATGTGGACTCATTGCTACTTCTTTCCAGTTGTAGTCGCTGTCGTTGCCGCCTATAGATATGACAGCTATATTTTTGAAATTGTGGTCTAGGCTAGAGATATAATCTTCTATCATATTCTTCTCTACCAGTCTAGTCAGAGTCTGCCCGTACGATGACAGATTGGATATTTCTATTGCGTAATGACTGGCGATCATGTCTACGGCAGTTCTGTCCAATTTTTTTAATTGCTTGTTCTCGTACACGACGCCTTTTGGTATAGAATCGCCAAAGATTGTAATTTTGCATTTATTTGTTAATTTCATATGTTTCTCCTTTTTCCTTAAGTTTATTTTGTCTAATTTGTTTGGTGTTATTAGTAATTTAATATATATAGTGTACACCAGCACATTTTGTTCAAACTTGTTGAAGAATATATCTTCTTAGCTTTACTTTAATATATTTGCTATATATTTGGCTACCTACTTATGCATTTTACATTTCTATATCTTTTTTGCTAAGTAGTAGAGTTAGGGGATTTTCACTCTACTATCTAGAGAGTTGTCACAAATATAGCCCAAAATTGTTTGTAAATTGTATTTCTTATGCTACAATCATGACATGAAGAATTGGAATGAAATAATATCTAAGAACATAATTAGTTATAGAAAGCAAGCTGGATTAACACAATTGGATCTGGCAGAAAGACTGAATTTTTCTGATAAATCTGTCTCTAAGTGGGAGCGTGGCGACGCTATTCCGGATGTGACGGTACTGATAGATATGTGTGATATATTTGGCATAACTATGAATGATATCATCAAGGATTCTGCAAAGCTGGCTAAGCCAAAGAGATCGAAGGTATTGAGTCATTTACTAATAACGCTGATATCTTGTGCGGCGGTGTGGTTGGCAGCAACCCTAACATTCGTGTGCCTATATATTTTTGCACCAGAGTTTGGGGCTAGGTGGCTATGTTTTATTTATGCGATACCAGTGACTTGTATCGTTGCTATTGTATTTTCTTCTATTTGGGGTAAATGGTGGATGCAATTTATATTTATTAGTCTAATGATTTGGTCGACATTGACCACTATTTGCTTGTCGTTTACTGCAGATGTATGGAGC
The DNA here is from genome assembly GCA_964434145.1 of uncultured Christensenella sp. Lineage (GTDB taxonomy): Bacteria > Bacillota > Clostridia > Christensenellales > UBA1242 > UBA11490. The sequence continues at coordinate 21,851 of CAYSUG010000016.1, forward strand.
TTGGTTATCATAGGTGTACCGCTGCAGATATTGGTAGTGCTGTGGTATTTTTTGGTGTATGTAACAAAGAGAAAAAGAAATTTGTAATATTGAACTTGGATATGTTTAGGTATAGGGTTTAAATAGATGAAAAAAATATTGTCATTTTTTAGAACAAATTTTATATTTACTGTAGCAATTGTTGCTGCGATAATTTCATGTTTTTTTGTACCCATAGATAGTGGTTATCTGAGTTATTTTGATATAGATACATTGGCGTGCATTACATTGTTACTTTTAGTAATTGCTGGTTTTGCAAATATAGAATTTTTCCAAAAAGTAGCAAGGTGGTTGGTAAAAAAATTCAAGAATGCTAGAAGTATCATATTGTGTTTGATATTTATTACATATATTTCTGCATTGGTTAACGCTAATGATATGTCATTGTTGACCTTTTTGCCATTGGCATATATTGTATTAAAATATACTAATCAATTGAAATATGTCCCTTTTACATTTATTATGCAAAATATTGCTAGTAATCTAGGCGGTATGATAACACCTATAGGCAATCCCCAGAACTTATATATATATTCTTATTATAATATGTCGCTGTTAGAATTCTTTAAGATTATGTCTATTCCTACATTGATTGCACTAGTCTTGATTATTGTTGTATGTATGTTTATCAAAAAAGAACCTCTGGAATACAAAGATGATGTAGAGACAAAATTTAGTGTTAGTAAGGCAATAGTGTATGGTGTGCTGTTCTTATTAACAATTGCTGTTGTTTTGGGTTTTGTTCCATGGTATATCGCGTCAATAGTTATACTAATAACAATGGCTGTTTGTGACATCAAGGCATATTTGAAGGTGGATTATACTATCCCATTGACATTTGTTGCATTTTTTATATTCTCTGGTAATCTATCTAGAATTCCAGCTGTAATTAATTTAATGCAATCTTTCATAAATGATTATACATATATTACTGCATATATTAGTTGCCAATTAATATCCAACGTGCCTACTGCTGTATTATTGTCCAAATTTACTACGAATTATTCGCACTTGCTGGTATCGGTAAATGTCGCAAGCCTGGGCATAATATTCTCTTCACTATCTGGTGTCATTGCATTGAAGGAATATATCAAGGTTGTAAAAAAGGAAAAGATAGAAAAGAAACGTGGCGTGTGGTATTATATAGGCATGGACACACTATTCAATGTAGTGGGTGCTATAATATTAGTTCCACTTAGCTATCTTAGCTTGCTGTTGTTATAATAATTTGTGTTTTTTTGAAATAAAAAAATAACGCTTTAATAAATGAAGTGTTTCCTATAGTTGGGTAACTATAATAGGCTGTACTTCAAAATAAAGCGTTATTTTTTGCAAAAAGTTAAAAAGCAAACACTAATGTATTGACAAAAACCCCATTTTTGCAGTATACTTAGTCGTGCAAGATCCTGCTAGACAATATATTCTTGTAGTCTTTGCACTAAATATTTACATATGCACCGTTAGCGCAATTGGATAGAGCGTTGGTCTACGGAACCAAAGGTTAGGGGTTCGACTCCCTTACGGTGCACCAAAAATAGCCGAGAGGCTGTTTTTTTTGGTGCGGAGTAGGGAGGAGAGCTCCTGGGGTTCGGCAGGAACTGTCTGAGGTAAACCTAAAGTAAACAATTTAAAATGGTTAGAAGAGGCAAGAGAAGTAAATGTACTAAAAAAAGCAAATACGAAGTCCCCTTACAGTGCACCAAAAAATCTCAAGTTGATAGACTTGAGATTTTTTATGTCAAATTCGCTAAGAATTTGATTATAATTCGAGCCATTAGGCGAGTTATCATGTTTGCGACAGCAAATTATAATTTTCGCATTTATGCGAATTTGAATTATAACCCGTTACACCCGAATCATAGCTCGCTATTCTCGCATTATAACCAACTTCGTTGGAATTTGAGGAAGATATGTAATGCGACGATAGTCGCAATATATCACATCCAACAAATAGGATTACATATTGGCTGTCGTCAAAGTATATATTGCCCCAAAGGTGTATTTTTTGTTTGATGCTTTTTACTAAAATATTTCCAATTATACTTTACCAATCCCTCCGTCATAGCTGACGCTATGCCACCTCCCTTTCTACAAAGGAGGCTTTTGGGGTTAGGCGATCATACCCAATTCTTCACTTTTCTTTTTTCATCCTACAGTTTGCAGCCATATTTTCTGAACCTTAACACACAAAAGAAAAATCAGCTCAGTGTGCATTAATTTTCAAGATTAGGTATTGAAAAAGTTGTTTAGATATGTTATACTCCCTATATAAAAGGAGAATATTATGCCAGAAATTAAATATGGTAAAGAAATAAAGACAAAAGAAGATTTACAAAATTTAATTATAGGGCTAGCTTTTAGGAGAGAATCTTTTACTCTTGATGAAATGGTTAGTTTAGCAACAAAATATAGCAAGGGAACAAAAATACCTTTATCTGAAAAAGAATTGACATCTGCTATTGAAGATATGTTGGACTTATTTCAAAGAGAAAATTTAGTGTCTTGTGAAAATGGACAATATGCAAGAAAAATAAAATTAACAACATATTATGTAGGTCATCCACCTAAAGAACTTGCTTTATCTAATTATCATCTTTCTCCTTGGCATCATAACGAGAAAGGTGCCTTTAATGATTCAAATCATCTAGATACAATTAAACCAGGTACTCTTCTTGGCATTACTATTACAGACAGTGAAGGTAATCTAATCTTTTCATCAGAAGATAGTAAAAAACAAGAAGAAAGAATGAATCCAGAAATTGAAGAAGATACCTTGAGTAGATAAAATTATAGCACTCAAAAATTAGTTAAAGTATGGGTTTTTTCTTAATATAAAAAAGTGTTTACACCTTGCTAGACACCAAAAACAAAGACTTAACAAGCAACAACTAACCAAAAGAGAGAAGAAATTTAAAATCTTCTCTCTTTTTTGTTGCTATCTGGGCAAATATAAGATTTAATTACATTTTTTAATTCAATTAACGATACTTGATTTATATCGAATTGGTAATTATTATGATATTTATGGCATAATACAATCTCGTTTTCGTGCAAGACAGTATATGTGTTATGACAAACATTATTATTGCAAAAATCTTTACTTAGTTTAATCAACACACCTTTATAATTAAATACAATTCTATTATCATCGTTTTGAATGAATTTAATTAAATTTTTATCTAGTTTAACCAATATATGTTCTACTTTTGGAGTAGATTTTCTTATATATTCCTTTTCTCTAAAACCACAATTAATCAATTCAATAAAGTTAATACAAGATATATGGTTTCGTATTGCAAA
>CAYSUG010000016.1:25199-26729 GCA_964434145.1 uncultured Christensenella sp.
TATCTTGAAAAATTTATAAAATTATCAATCTCATTATAGTTTTCTTCAACAACTACAACATTAATTTGAGTGTTATTTAATTTTATCTGTGTATATTTTATTAATTCTATTAAATCTTGTGTATTGTTTTTGGTAAGGTTAATGTTTAATTTTGTTTGTTCTCCTAGCAGAGTGTCAACACCAAACTTAAATTTTGTTATTCCAGCTTTTATTAAATCATCAATTTTTTGCTTGGTTAATAATGAACCATTTGTAATTATACATAACTTATTGCTTAAATTTTTTAATAAAGAAATAATTTCTAAAAGATTAGGGTGTAATAAGGGTTCGCCACCTGTTATATTAAGTTCATCAATATAAACATTGTTTTCGATTATAAAAGATTTTAATCCTTTAATAAAATCCAAAGACATAAAAGAACTTTTTTGTTTATGTAATTGTCCTTCATTGTGGCAGTAAAAACAAGAAAAATTACAACAATTAGTGATAGGAACTCTTAATTTATCGTTTATAAATAATCTATTTTTAGTCATAATTGTATTATAGCATATAATTAAAAAGAAATCTATACTATAATCATTTTTTGATAGAAATTCTAACAACGAAATAACCATATCTGATAAATACTTTACGGTTCGGATTCGTTATCAATCGTTGCACCAAACAAAACAAATCCTTTACCGATAGGTGGAGGATTTTTTTGTCTGTATTTTTATTTTTTATTTCTTATTTTTCATTTTTTTTAAAAATTGGGTATTTACAGGGCATTAACTATATGTTAAAATAATTGATAGGAGAGAAAAATTTATGTATGCTTGGTGGGATTTGTATAAACATATGCGGACTCGTGAGTGGGAGTGTGAGCATTCGCAATTAAAAGAAACAAATAAAAATGCTGGTTATCAAGAGTGTAGGTGGTTTGCTTGCAGTGATATTTCTGACAAAACATGGGTTGATATTAAAAATAGTGAATATACAGTTGAGTTCCCAAAAGGAAAAGAATTTCATTTTATTGGAAGAGTTGCAACTACGCAAGGTCATCCTAATAGCCCAGAGGAATATTATTCGGAGTTCGAGAAAAGAGATTACATCTCTTTTAGCACCATCAATAATAAAAATATATCTCGGTACAAAGGTGGAATTTTCTACATATACAATATATTGCCAGAAGATATTGTTCATATATTTCCTATGGACAGTGATTTGTATAGAATGGCAGAAAGCGAAGAGGAGATTAGCGGACTTCCTAGTCTGTGGATCGGACTGGATAGATTAGAGGAGTTAACTAACAAATTCGGAGTATATAACCAAATAACTTGCAAAACTAAAAGAAATGGAGAAATAATAAAGCCTATCGCTGTAGCATCATTTGATACAATAGATAAAAGAAATCTAGAAATTTCAAAAAACTTTGGAATAGGCAATTTGCTCTGTCATCCAGATGATGATGCGATAAATTATCAAAGAGATACATTGTATGATCTTAACAAACTAGGAAAATGCTCTAAAACACTAAAAAACTTGTACGAC
>CAYSUG010000017.1:0-25008 GCA_964434145.1 uncultured Christensenella sp.
CTCTTCCTCATACTTGTGATGATCTACTACATCACCGATAAGCAAGTTAGTGTCTCCGCTATCTTCTATTCTTACATTTCTCAGCATTTGCTTGATTATAATCTCAACGTGCTTTGTATTAATTCCAACACCTTGAGAGCTATAAGTAGATAGTACTTCGCTAAGTAGATAGTTCTGCACATCCCTTACACCCTTAGTTCTAAGAAGGTCATTAGGATATATATTACCTTCAGTCAAGACCGTTCCGGCCTCTACCTTGTCACCATTCTTTACCTTCAATACAACGCCGAATGGAACGATATAGTGCCCCTCATCTTCATTATTTTTAACAAATATCTCGTAGTACTTGCCGCCGTCTTTACCTGCAGATTGTACTTCCTTGATAGACACTGTTCCTGCAACCTCTGATATGATCGCTACACCCTTTGGCTTTCTTGCCTCGAATATCTCTGCTACACGAGGAAGACCTTGAGTAATATCCGCAGCTGTAGATACACCACCTGTGTGGAATGTTCTCATTGTCAGCTGTGTACCTGGCTCACCGATAGACTGAGCAGCAATAATACCTACTGCCTCACCTATTGATACCATATCTGTACTAGCCATGTTCTTACCATAACACTTAGCACATACACCAGTCTTGCTACGACAAGTCAATACTGTTCTGATATTGACAGCAGTCACACCAGCATCAGTTACACGTTTTGCCATATCAGCAGTAACTAATGTATCTGCAGGAATGATTACTTCCTTAGTCTTAGGATCTAATACATCGTCTACTACAACTCTACCTACTATTCTTTGTTCTAATGAGCATACAGGAGTACTATCCTTAGTGATAGCAGTAACTTGCAATCCCTTTGCTCTCTCATTATTATTCTTGAAGCAATCGTCTTCTGAGATAATAATCTCTTGGGCTACTGCCTCTAGTCTTCTGGTCAAATAACCAGAGTCGGCAGTCTTCAATACCTTATCCGCCAAACCTTTTCTACCACCACGGCTGGATAGGAAATATTCTAACGGAGTCAAACCTACACGGAAATTAGATTTTACTGGGATATCAACCTTCTTACCAGAAGTATTAGCCATGATACCACGCATTCCGCATAACTGCAATACCTGACCTACAGAGCCTCTCGCTCCAGAGTCTGCCATCATACGCACTGGATTCAATACATTCATATTGTTAAGTACAATTCCCTTAACTTTATCAGTAGCATCGTTCCATAGCTTGATATTTCTATCCAACTTCTCGTTCTCTGTAATAAAGCCTCTCTTGTAGAACTTCTCATTCTCTGCGATTTGTTGCTCTACTTCACCCACTATCTTCGCCTTTTCTTCTGGAATTTCCATATCAAACACGTTGATAGTAACTGCACCAATTGTAGAATACTTGTAACCTAATTCTTTGATATTGTCCAGCATCTTAACTGTAGCTGTTGTACCCAAGTTATTAAAACATTGCCTAGTAATAAGATCCAATTTCTTCTTAGTAACCAAGAAATCTATCTCATAATTAAGGAAGGTTTCTTCACTATCTCTATTTACAAAACCAATGTTCTGAGGAATTCTTCTATTTAGAATAATCTTACCTACAGATGTAGGGATATTCTTTCTAACCAATTTTCCGCCAAACTCGCCCTCTCTTCTAACATAGATAGCTGTCTGTAGCTCTATTACACCAGAATTGTAGGCAAGGATAGCCTCGTCTTCGTCCTTGAAATACTTTCCAGTACCCTTGGCTCCTTCTTTGATAACAGTCAGATAATAACAACCCATGACCATATCCTGTGTAGGAGTACATACCGGGTTACTATCAGCTGGCTTCAAGATATTATTACTCGATAGCATTAGTAGACGTGCCTCTGCTATAGCCTCTGGGCTAAGTGGAACGTGCACACTCATCTGGTCTCCGTCGAAGTCCGCGTTGAATCCGCCGCAGACAAGTGGGTGCAATCTAATAGCTCTACCCTCTATCAATACTGGTTCAAAGGCCTGAATAGATAGTCTGTGTAGAGATGGTGCACGGTTCAGCATTACTGGGTGATCTACGATAACCTCTTCTAGCAAATCCCATACGACAGGCTTTTGTCTCTCTATCACACGTTTGGCAGTCTTGAAGTTAAGAGATAGGTTTCTCTCAACCAACTTTCTCATAATATATGGCTTGAATAGTTCCAACGCCATCTCTTTTGGTAGACCACACTGATACATCTTCAGCTCTGGGCCTACTACGATAACAGAACGGCCAGAATAGTCTACACGCTTACCCAACAAGTTCTGTCTAAATCTACCTTGCTTACTCTTCAGGGATGCTGTCAGCGACTTCAGTTCTCTCTGCTTTGGTCCTTGTACAGCCTTACCTCTCTTACCGTTTTCAATCAGAGCATCTACTGCTTCTTGCAGCATTCTCTTTTCATTTCTAACAATAACTTCAGGAGCACCAATCTGGATAAACTTCTTCAATCTGTTATTTCTATTGATTATTCTACGATATAGATCGTTGATATCTGATGTAGCAAATCTACCACCATCCAATTGTATCATTGGTCTAAGGTCTGGTGGAATAACTGGAATAACATCCAATACCATCCACTCTGGCTTGTTGCCACTCCTTCTCAAACTCTCTACTATCTCTAATTTCTTGTTAATCTTCAGCTTCTTTTGACCCTTAGCAGCCTTAGCAGCCTCGATCAACTCTTCATATTCTTTGTCTAAATCAATCTCAGACAACAATTCCTTGATAGCCTCGCCGCCCATGCCAGCACGGAAAGAATCTCTACCAAATTTCTCTACGGCTTCTCTGTATTCTGCATCAGAGATAACCTGCATTTTCGCAAAACCAGTATTGCCTGGTTCTATTACTACATAACTAACATAGTATACTACCTTCTCTAGTTGCTTGCTATTAAGTCCTAATATCAAACCAATTCTAGAAGGGATACTCTGCATAAACCAAATGTGAGCTACCGGAGCAGCAAGCTCTATATGACCAAATCTCTCTCTTCTTACGCTAGACTTAGTTACCTCTACTCCGCACTTGTCACATATAACACCCTTGTGTCTAATTCTTTTATATTTTCCACAATGACATTCCCAATTCTTCTTTGGTCCAAAGATTCTCTCGCAAAGAAGACCTGATGTCTCTGGCTTGTGAGTACGGTAGTTAATAGTTTCGCTCTTAGTAACCTCTCCGTAACTCCACTCCCTTATCTTTTCGGGAGAAGCAATTGAGACTCTAATTGCAGATAAGTTATTCAATTCAAACATATTCTATCTCCTAATTATTCTCATCTTCTTCGAAGTCATCAAACAATACTGATTCATCAAAGATATTGTCGAAATCTTCGTTCATTTCTAAGTCTTCTTCTAAGCTCTTGTCCTCTGTATCAAATAAGTCAACTTCATTAACCTCTTCCTTCGCCTTAGTAACTTCTGCAAATGTCTCTACATTGTCACGGTTAAGATCTGTTAACTTGAATTCTTTGTTCTGATCTGTCAATAGCTTAACATCTAGTCCCAAACCTTGCAATTCTCTGATCATTACCTTGAATGACTCTGGAATAGATGGTTGTGGCAGCTGTGTACCCTCTACAATTGCCTTGTATGTAGCCAATCTTCCCTCTGTATCATCGGACTTGACTGTCAACATCTCTTGCAATAACTTGGATGCTCCGTATGCCTCTAGTGCCCAGACCTCCATTTCTCCAAATCTCTGTCCACCAAACATAGCTTTACCACCAAGAGGTTGCTGTGTAACATATGCATATGGTCCAGTAGATCTAGCGTGCATCTTGTCGTTAACCATGTGCTCTAGCTTGATATAGTACATATATCCTACTGTTACAGGGTTCTCAAATGGCTCACCAGTTCTACCATCATACAATTGAATTTTACCATTTGCTGGGAAATTGTTCTCTTTTAATAATTCTGATATATCGCTCTCTTTTGCACCGTCTAGAGCAGGAGTGGCTATCTTGATACCCAATGCCTTGCATACTAGTCCTAAGTGAACCTCTAGCACCTGTCCTACGTTCATACGAGATGGAATACCTAGTGGGTTCAACACGATATCTATAGGCTGACCATTTGCCATGAATGGCATATCCTCTACTGGTAGTATTCTGGATACGATACCCTTGTTACCATGACGACCCGCCATCTTGTCACCGACAGAAATCTTACGTTTCTGAGCGATTGTTACTCTAACCATTTGGTTAACACCAGTCTCTAACTCGTCCTTGTTCTTTCTGGAGAATATCTGGATATCTACTACTACACCGCTGATTCCGTGAGGAACACGAAGTGATGTATCCTTAACATCTCTTGCTTTCTCACCAAATATAGCTCTTAGTAGTCTCTCTTCTGGAGTAGGCTCTGTCTCACCCTTTGGTGTAACCTTACCTACCAATATATCACCTGGCTTTACCTCAGCACCAATTCTGATGATACCGTTCTCGTCCAAGTTCTTCAATACATCCTCACCTAGGTTAGGAATATCTCTAGTAAATTCCTCATCACCTAGCTTGGTTGTTCTACACTTTACCTCTTCTTCCTTCAGAGTGATAGAAGTATATACATCTTCCTTAACCAATCTCTCTGATAGCAAGATAGCATCCTCATAGTTGTAACCTTCCCAGTTCATGAATGCAATCAGCATATTCTTACCCAATGCCAATTCACCGCCATTGGTACTATAACCGTCTGCCAATACATCGCCCTTCTTTACCTTCTGACCAGTCTTAACGATAGGTTTCTGGTTTACGCAAGACTCTTGGTTAGTCTTCACGAACTTAATAAGGTCATATTGTTCTTCCTCACCATTGTCTGCAGTTACTATGATAGTATTACCGTCTACATATTTTACCACACCATTGGTTCTGGATATTACAGTAGCGCCATTGTCTGTTGCAACCTTGTATTCCATACCAGTTGCTACAATAGGTGCTTCTGTCGTAATTAGTGGAACTGCCTGACGTTGCATGTTAGATCCCATCAACGCTCTGGCTGTATCGTCATTCTCTAGGAATGGTATAAGAGAAGTAGGAACACTGACTAGCTGTCTAGGAGCAATATCCATGTAGTCAACCATGTCCTTGCTTACTTCTATAATTGTATCATGATAACGACAAATAATTCTGTCATTAACAAAATGTCCTTCCGCATCTAGTGGCTCTATAGCCTGAGCAATATACTTGTACTCATCCTCATCCGCCATTAGATATACTATCTCGTCAGTAACTACACCATTGTCCTTGTCTACAACCTTATAAGGAGTCTCAATGAATCCATAGTCATTGATTCTAGCATATGATGCAAGAGAGTTAATCAGACCAATGTTGCCACCTTCTGGAGTCTCTATAACACATATTCTACCATAATGGCTGTGGTGTATATCACGGACTTCGTCTGTAGCTCTGTCTTTCTTGATACCGCCTGGACCTACCGCAGATAGTCTACGCTTCTGTGCCAAGGATGACAATGGATTCATTTCATCCATTAATTGGCTAAGTTGGTGACTAGCAAGGAAATCCTTGAATGCTCTGTTAATAGGTCTAGCATTAACTACCTGACTAGGAGTAATATCTGTTAAGTCATGAGACTGCAATGTCTCTTTTACCATATTAGATAGTTTGTTCATACCGCTACGGAAAGCGTCTTGTAACAATTCACCTGCACCTTTGATTCTACGATTGCAAAGGTGGTCGATATTGTCAATATATCCTATACCCATATTTAGGTCTAACAGATAACTTACTGTAGCTAAAATATCATCTAGAGTGATAGTAGTACCTACTAGGTTGTCTGCATTCGCTCTAATAGCCTCTATCCTATCTTCTTTCGTCTTATATTCTTTTAGTATCTCATCCAGCATTGGATAATAAACCTGATGATTAATACCTAGTTCCTTCTCATTGCACTTGATAACTTCAGATAGTCGTACTCTGTTGTTACCATACATCTTGTGTCTCTTGCCGTCTACAATTACCCATACGCCATTGATTCCGGCATTCTGTATTGCTTGAGCCTGTTCCTTAGTGATAGTCTCGCCTGCTGCAACGATCACATTCTTCTTGTCCTTAATCTCATCCGCAGATACAAGGCCTACTAGACGACTGCTAAGATTCAATTTCTTATCAATCTTGTATCTACCTACATCACCTAGGTTATAATACTGATTGGAGAAAAACTGTGAGAATATGAATTGCTTAGTAGCTTCTGCACTAGGAATCTCACTAGGTCTAGTCTTCTTACTCAACTCTATCAATGCATCATGCTGAGTATCGTATGGATCCTTCTCTAGTGTAGCCTTCATTATCTCGTTATTGCCAAAGATGTCCAATATCTGCTCATTATTTAGACCAAAGCACTTCAAGAAAATGCCAAGGGATATCTTACCACCCTTGTCCAATGCAACCTTCAGCTGGTTAGGTTCCTTGTCCTTCTGCTCTATCTCTAGCCAGCTACCACGCTTTGGTGAAAGTGAGCAATTGAATAGCTCTCTACCAGTCTTGTCAATATGCTTAGCATAATATACACTAGGGCTTCTAACTATCTGGCTTACTACTACTCTCTCTATTCCATTGAAGATAAATGTAGCCTCTGGAGTCATATATGGCACGTCCCCTAAGAACACCTCGTTCTCAATAGCCTCACCAGTCTCCTTGATAACCAGTCTTACTTTTACTCTTAGGGCTACTGTATAGTGGCTAGACTTTCTCTTTGTCTCTGCCTTAGTTAACTTCGGCTGATCCTCTATCTTGTAGTCCAAAAAATATACTTCAGCTTTGCCGCTATAATCTGTGATAGGCGAAAATTCCTTCAATACTTCGCCAATACCCTCTAGTATAAACTTCTTGTAAGAATTCTTCTGTAAATCTAGCAAATATCCCATGTCATTGGATGAATCAACAGTTTGTCCAAATGTATATCTGGTATTATTACCATATTTTACTTTTCTAACTTTTTGTTCTAGCATCTTGTTCGCGAACTCCTTTTTCGGGTTATTATGTATTAAATTGTAAATTTACCAAAAACTCTATGAATCTTAAGGATTTATTCTAATAGGCATAAAAGACCAAAAAGCGGGAGTATAATGAAATTATATATAGATAAACATATTTATAATAACTTATTACATCCCTCAACATTCAATTTTTTATTCAAAATAGCATAAATTTATCAAGATTTTCCAGAAATCTTCAGCAAATTGCATTGCCGAATTGCGCACTTCCGACAATACCTCGCAATACCAAATTCTAACATATTTGTATAATCAATGTCAACCACTTTTTATAAAATAATTAATATAATATTGAAATATTTCAAAAAAATTAACAAAAAAAAGCATTCATACCACTAATAGTATCAATGCCATTATATTTATTTACTATTATCAATTATTACCCTGTAATCTTCCACAACTTCTTCAACTATTTGATCCCAAGTCTTATACAAATCTCTATAAGCCCCTTCACTAATCTTGTTGTAATATTCTGAGTCATCAAATGTCTCCATAATCTTTGCCGCAAAAGCTTCTACATCATTAGCCACCACAAAGCCATTGACATCATTAGTCACAGTTCCAGCAGTGACAGCACCTTCTAAAAATATTGTAGGAGTAGACTGGCTAGCAGCCTCTATCTGAACCAGTGAGCTAGCATCATACAAGGACGGAAACAAGAATAGATGCGCTCTGGCATAGATACGACTAATCAACTCTCTGTCAGATACCCTGCCACAGAACACAACATTGTCGTCTATTCCTAGCTTTGCTACATATTGTCTCAATTTCTCATCATCTGGTCCGCTACCTACATACAGCATCTTGTACTTGTATCCTTTATCCGACAATAACTTCAATGCATCAGCAATAAAGAACACATTCTTCAACGCTGTTATTCTGCCAACAAACAGCAAAACCTTTTCATCGATATCAATGCCATACATTTCATTAACTGCCTTGTTGGACTCTTTGATATTTGCAACTGGCAAGAAATCTGTTCCGTTATTATACACCAGAGGTTCGCGTTTGTATCCATACTCTTTAAAGACCCTTGCCACCTCTTTGTTAACAGCCCAGCACTCAGCGCATTTATTAAACACAGACATAATATTAGCTAGCATTATCTTGGTCAGTAATCTACTCTTCGTTGCCTTCATGAAATCTTGCTTGAACTGGCTATGCATGGTAGCAATGCAAGGAATCCTATGCTTCCTAGCATATTTCAGTCCCATCCTACCTACAGAGAATGGGGAATGAATGTGCACTATATCCAGCTCAGACTCAGCCAGAGCCTTCTTGAATTTTTTGTCCAGCCATGGCACTGCCAAATCATATCCATTCTTCAGAAAAGACCATTTCTTGCATCTAACCACCTTGTATGGGAATACAGAGTCGTCATAGTCTTCTCGCCCATAAGGTGCGAAGACTGTAACATCTGCTACCTCCTGCATGCGCTTGGCATAATTATCAACAACCGTCACCACACCATCTATCATGGGATAGAATGTATCTATAAAAAGACCTATTTTTAGTCTCTCTCTCTCTCGATTTTTCCACATTTTTTCACCTTCCTATTATAGTCTTGATATTTGTTATTCATGCCGAATTCGACAAATTACAAAATAATGTTATAAAATAATACAAATCACAAGTTTTTTCTAAAAACAATCTTAAGAAAAGGCACACTGGTACGCCAATACACCAGTATGCCTAATACGTCAGTGTAAATATGGTCAGAGCTACTGCTATAACAAATAACACAGGATTATGCATCTCTCCCTTGCTCTTCTTCTTGTTCAGAGCAAAGATAAGAAGAAATCCTATAACTATAAACATAATTAGATATACACCAGACCTATCCAAAGTAGTCTCTTTGTACACAAAGAATCTATATATTTTAACAAAGAGATCTATTATCGATTGAAACACCGATTCTAACATAATCTACTCCACATTTTGATAGATTATTGATTTAAAATCCTCCATTTTCAAACAAGCTCCGCCTATCAGCCCACCATCAATACTAGGTTTGGATAATAATTCTTCTGCATTGGATGGCTTCAGACTGCCACCATATAGCATAACTATATCTGCCTTATTCACACCAAATTTAGTCACAATCAACTCTTTTGCATAAGATATGATCTCTTCTGCCTGATCACTAGTTGCTGTCATTCCTGTACCAATTGCCCAGATTGGCTCGTAGGCAAATATGATACGCTTGATATCCTCTGAGGTCAAGCCCTCCATGGCCTTAGTTATCTGAGACTTAACCAAATCAAAATGCTGACCAGCATTCCTCTCTTCTAATGTCTCGCCAAAGCAAAGAATAGGAACAAACCCACTATTTAGGGCAACCTTCACCTTATCATTAACGCTCTGGTCGGTTTCGTTATACATCTGCCTTCTCTCACTATGACCAATAATGACCATATTGCAACCAAAGTCATGCAGCATTGCAGCACTAATTTCTCCAGTATATGCGCCAGACTCGTGTTGATTAATATTCTGTGCACCATACAGAACTTTTGAACCCTCTAACTTTTTCTGAGCCTTGCAAAGGTATACATAAGGAACACACACGCCTACAACATTCTCTGTACATTCTGCCACCTTAACAATTTCATCAAAATATGGATCTAAAGATGCTTTTGTCATATTCATCTTCATATTGCCTATTAAATATAATTTTTTCATCTTTCGCCCACCTATTAGAATTGCTGTTTGTTCTCTATGATATCTACACCTGGCAAAACTTTACCCTCGAACAATTTTAAGCTAGCTCCACCGCCAGTCGAAATATGAGTAATCTTGTCTGCCAAGCCCATTTGGATAATCGCAGAGCCACTATCACCACCACCTATAATGGTAGTGCCCTTTACCTTGCTGACAGCCTTAGCAATCTGGTATGTACCATTAGCAAATTCCTTTGTCTCGAATACGCCTAGTGGACCATTCCATATAACAGTCTTAGCTTTCTTAATAGCCTTAGCAAATATCTTAATAGTCTTCTTGCCAATATCCACACCCATCATATCTGCAGGAATGTTTTGGTTCTTGGTCATAACAGCACCCTTTACATCGTCTATAGCTGTACTTACTACAAAGTCAACAGGAAGTAACAGATTAACACCCTTCTCCTTCGCTTTCTCCACCATTGCCAGAGTATCTTTTAGCCTGCTATCATCAACCAATGATGTACCTATAGTATTGCCCTGAGCCTTTAGGAAAGTATATGCCATACCACCGCCAATAATTAGCGTATCGCATACATCTATCAATTTGTCAATAATAGGCAATTTGTCAGCCACCTTAGCTCCACCTAGTATTCCTACCAACGGTCTCTTAGGGTTCGCCATTGTATCACATATCATAGTCAATTCTTTTTCAATCAAGAATCCTACTGCGCTAGGCATCTGCTTTGCCACGCCATATGTAGATGCGTGCTTTCTATGAGCAGTACCAAATGCATCATTAACATATATGTCTGCCATTCTAGATAACCTATTGCAGAACACCTTGCCATTGTCTTCCTCTGCTGCTTCGAATCTAAGATTCTCTAATAACATTACTTCGCCTTGTTTTAATTCTTTTGCCTTCTTATTGGCATCTGTTCCCACAACATCCTTAGCAAATATAACTTTTTTGTCTAACAATTCTGACAATCTCTTTGCTACTGGCTTCAAAGAATACTTCTTCACTACCTTGCCGTCTGGTCTACCTAGGTGACTCATTAGTATCACACTACCACCATTCTCTATTATGTGCTTGATGCTTGGCAACGCCTCAACAATCCTATTGTCGTCAGTAATCTTGCCGTCAGCCATTGGGACATTGAAGTCCACCCTCATCAATACTTTCTTGCCAAATACATCAATATCTCGCAAAGTCTTTTTTTCCATATCTACATCCCCTTCAAAATTAACTTTATATTTTCTTGTTATATTCTCATTATATAATATTATTATTTATTTTCAAAAAGAAATATCGTCTCATTTGTATCAATATACAAAAAAATAGCACCGTAATGCTATTTTCCTAACGCTTCTCTTTTCTCTTTCTTATACGCTTCCTTTGCTGCCTTTTTGACTACCTTGTGAACTCGTGAGTAATCTATGGCTGCCATGTTTATATCAGAATAGTCTGCCATAGGCTGGGACAGCATCAATTGAGCCAATCCATTGATAGCATCCTTTCGCAATGGAGCAAAGTTTTCTATCATCTGATTGTATCTAGCCTCATCATCTATTAGCGACATAACATTGGCCCTTAACTCTTTCTTATTATTAAATGGTAGTGCTACGCCCTTAGCCGTCAGATACTCTAGATTGAATTGTTCTTGAGCAGGCAAATTGGTTGTAGCTATAATTGGCACACACTTATTTATCATCTCTGTACATGACGCACCGCCCATTTTGCTAACAGCAACATCGCTGGCAGACATATATACATCTACTTTGTCAGTAAAGCCAACATTAACAACTTTGACATTATCCGGGAACTCCATCCTCTCGATCTTCTTATAACTAGCCTCGTCTCTGCCATTGATCATGACTATCTGAACCTGTCTGCCATTTTCTCTGAATATACTGACTAATTGCTTGAACATCTTCATGCCACCCTTCCAGTGTCCCCCACCAAACATAACCATGATAGTGAATATATCTGGATCCAGCCCCAAAGATTTCTTAGCCTCTTTCTTATCTATAACTTCGAAGAACTTATCCTTAACAGGGATACCAAAGGTTGTCATCTGTTCTCTAGAGAATCCTTCTGCCAAATTCTCTTCTACAAAGTCTTCGTTAGGCACATTGAAATAGTCCGCACCAATGCATGACTCCCAATATGCAGAATTAACATAATCTAGACTAGTAACAAAAAGCTTTGCTGGGATATCGTATCTCAATTTCAGATCAGTCACCGCCATTGCGCCATAGAAATGAGTACAATATATCAGGTCTGGCTGATAATCATATATCCTTTGTAATAACTTCTGGCAACACGACTTAGCATATCTCTGGGATACACCAACGTATCTAGTGTATGGTGGACGCTTCCTACATACTCTAAACGATAGATTATAGAAAGGTAGCAAAAACTTGATCCCCACAACTAAATTATAGCCTTTGTCTATTATAAAATCTTTCCATGGAGTAGAACATTCTCCAAAAAGATTAACAATCTCTACATCTACATCTTCCATACTCTGCAGTTTGTCTTTCATTGCCTTTGCTGTAGCATTATGTGCATTACCGGCAGTTACAGACAATATCATTACTTTTTTCTTTCTTGTTACACTCATTCTCTTTTTCCTTTTGTATATAGCAATACAATAATATCACAAAGAATCTATTTTGTGGTAGTGAAAATAAGTTATTTATATTTTTGTAAAAAAAGATGACCTAATCAGTCATCCACTCTTTTAGCCTTACTAATGAACGCATCTAGTATATCCAACACCTCGTCTAGATTATCGTATTTCACAATATCAACCTTGATAGATTTCGCATTTCGATAATTCTTGAGATACCACAAGAAATGTTTGCGCATATAATGCACAATGATATGGTCGCTATAGAACTGACGCAAAATATCCACGTGCTGCCTAATATAATCCATAGTATTATATGCTGTGCATTTACCCACAATTTGACTAAATATCGCGGGATTACCCAGTGCACCTCTACCTATCATCACAGCGTCACAATGTGTCTGAGATATCGCCCTATCGTACGAGTCTATATCCACTACATCACCACTAAGTATGACTGGAATATTAACTGCCTCTTTCACCCTAGCCACAATATCCCAATCTGATAAACCCGAATAGAATTGTTCTCTTGTCCTGCCATGCACTGTTATAGCACTGGCACCTGCTTCTTCACACATTTTAGCAAATTCTATACAATTGATAGAATCATCATCCCAACCTTTGCGAAACTTCACCGTCACAGGCCTTGTCGTATGGGATACCACTGCCTCTATTATCTTCCTTGCCCTAAAGATATCCTTCATCAGACTACAGCCCGCACCATTGCCTACAATTTTAGGCGTAGGACACCCCATATTAATATCTATTATATCAAATTTTGCCAGCTCTGGCATCTGCACAACCTTGGCAAAAATATCTGGATCATAGCCAAACAATTGCACAACTTTAATCTTCTCGTTATCTGCCGTTCTAAGCAGGTCAAATGTCTTCTCATTACGAAAAGCCAATGCATTAACACTAACCATTTCCGTTACAGCATAGTCCGCGCCACAAGATAAACAGATACTACGAAATGCAATGTCTGTAACTCCTGCCATTGGTGCTAATATTAAGTTGTTTTTTAACTCTATATTTCCTATTTTCATAACACATATTTTAGCATACGAATCGATTTTTAGCAATATTTTGTGTTGATAAGTTAGACATAATATATTTAAAACAGTCAGAAAAAGACAATCTTTGCACACATTTTGATCCAAAATAATGCAAAATAGGTGTCTTTTAGGTCTAAAAACGCTATTTTTTGGTTAAAATCTAGGAAATTGTACTTTTTTTGTTTTGTACGAAATATTTGGTATGGTATAATTAAGCATAACCTTAAAGAAGGAGAAAATGTATGAATAAGAACGATTTAGTAAAGGTAATTGCCGACAAAACTGAGCTGACTCAAAAAGAAGTAGCAATGGTTATGGACGAGTTCATCACAATTACTACAAAAGCATTGAAAGCAGGTGAAGAAGTAGCAATCGCTGGTCTAGGTAAGTTCGTTGCTAAGACCAGAAAGCCAAGAACTAGCATCAATCCTAGAACTAAAGAGAAGATTAGTGTTCCTGCTGCCAAGGCTGCTACATTCAAATCTGCAAAAGCTTTGAAAGACGCACTAAACAACTAAACCATATATTTAGTGAAAAATGGTTTTTGCCAACCGAGTACATCGGTTGGTATTTTTTATGCAGAAGACATAGTATCTAGGCGTTCTCTTAATTTTTTAGGCAAAAATTTCTTTAGCCATTTAGGTATAGGCAGATACGACCATTCCTTGACTGAGAACACCTTAAGAGACAATAGCAAGACAATATACAACAGAACTAACACTCCCCCAACAATTATCATATCTAGCCATGGCGGAAATACAAAGCAACACAAGCGTTTGACTACATAGCCAATAGCTGCGGATATTATAATACTAGCAACTGGCACTATAAAGAAATTTTTTAAACTAATACGCAATGGAATTATTCCTTTTAATTTAATAAGACAACCTATGCACGATATAGTTAAGAACACGATATTAGCTATAAGCAAGCCAAACACATTAAGGCTAGGAATGCTGACTAATAGGAATGTGAGAATTGTGCGGAATACCAGTCCTATGCATTGGCTATAGAAAGGTACTTGGGGTCTATCAAAAGCATTAAGTATTGCAGTAAAAGTATACAGGAATGCATTGTAAATGATACTAATACTAGATACTGCTAATATCCTATACGAGTAAGTAAATTCATCAATAACTTTGGTACTAAGTCCGCCAGAATATAGTAGGTCTATAATCTCTGGAGCAAACAATAGAAATACTATGAACATAGGCAGAGCAATAATCCAAGCGAATTTGATAAAGAAATTGGTCTTGGTTATAACCGTCTCTCTAGAATTCAATTCTATTGCACTACTAAGATTAGGCACTATAGATGTGGATATAGCAGAAATGATAACAGTGGGCAGACTAATGAGACTGGACACAATGCCATTGGACATTCCATATAGCGATGTTGCAACGGTAGTAGTGTAACCGCTGCCTATCAGCAAGTTTACAACCAGAAAGCTATCTGCAAAAACTGCTAACGGCGTAACCAAACCAGATAGAGTGGCAGGTATTGCGTAACGCAGCAACCTCCTCGTGATATCCTTGGTACTACTACAATCCTTATTGTTACAATAGTATGTTTTTGCTCCATGTTCTACTGCTTTGCAAACACGCTTTTTCTGGCTACAAACTATAGGCTTGTTGTATTCCATTATCTTAGAAAATAGCAATTTCTTTTTTGCATCTCCGTCCTTCTTTTTTTTCTCGAAGAATTGATAGAATTGTTTTTTCTTATATACGAAATATCTTATAACCAAATATATCATAGTCACAGCCTCTGACAATGTCACACCAAGGATTGCACCCAGTACAGCATATTGCATACCGTAACCAGTCAATCTATATGCCAGAAATAGACCAAATAATAGTCTAAATAATTGTTGAATAATCAGCGATATACTGCTAGGCATCATATTCTCTACGCCTTGGAAATACCCTTTGATAACAGATGTAATTGACGCAAAGAGAATTGCGGGCGCTATGGCAAAATAGCTAATATATGCATTACTATTACCTTGCAAAAAACTAAATGGCTCGGCTATAAGGATAGTAATGCCAATAAGTACAAGCGACATTATAATTGCTATTACAATAGCTACCTTTAATATCTTAATTTCACTCCTTCTATTGAACTTACTCCGCTCTGTAGCCACTAATTTAGTCACTGCAACACTTAATCCACTGCTTGCGATAATTAACGCCAATGAATAAAATGGAAATACCAGATAGTACACCCCCATACCATTAGCACCTAATATATGAGTTAGAGGAATCTTATAGAATGCGCCTAATATTTTGGCTAAAAAACCTCCAATTGCTAGTATACTAGCACCAATAAAGAATGACTTTTTCTTCATAATCTGTCCACCACGCATAGTTTTGCAATAATACTAAGAATCTGTGACTCATATTCCTTGATGTCATCACCAAAGGCAATAATACACCCCACAGAACCAGAATCATTAACAATTGGCGTAACATCGATACTAGTATAGTATATATCGCAAACATCCGATATTTGCGGTAATTTAACTTCATCTGACATATTTGCAATATACTGTTTTTTAGCTCTCATGATATCTAATATATCCCGAGACACCTTGCCGTATATATCTGTACCAACACTCCTTATAATATTGTCTCCTTCGACAAAGATGATATCTTTTTTGAGCAGTTCTGCTAGGTCATCCCCTATATAATTGGCTATGTACTGGATATTTAATTTTTCTGCATTGCTGCGCAATATCACCTCACCCATCTCATTGATACCTATCTCCAGCTTGCTACCCTCGTCCAGATGCAAGTATCTTCTAATCTCCTTTGGGATGACTATACGCCCCACCTCATCCAATTTCCTTACAATTCCACTTCGTGCCATAATCCACCTTCCTAATATACAATTTAACTTCTGCAAAACTTGAAGCTATTATGCACACTAGTTGGGAAATATTGGAAAAAAAGAAAGTTAGATTTCTAACCTTCAAATTTATTTTTGTCTATATTAAATATAATTGGTGAGCAACTTGGCACCCAAATTAGTGGTGCATTTTCATCGCTAGGAAGACCATATGCCAGCGATATGAACGATGCTATATTAACTCCACTGGTCACACAAATAACTGCATCATGATCATTATATTTGTTCACTATATCTTTGATAGCTGCACGCACTCTATCTTGGCACTCTATCCAAGTTTCTTTCGCATTATCATCTTTCTGCCCTTTAACTGCCTTATGCACACTACCATACTCATTCAATCTATTATCCTCATATACTGGAACATCTATAAATTTATTTACTAACTTTGCCGTCTCTTTGCAACGATAGAAGTTGGATGTATATATCGCCTTAATTTTTATGTCTTTTTTTGCTGCATCCTGCAACAATTCCGCAACAATCCCAGCATCTCTTCTGCCTAATTCCGTAATTCCGTCGTCTTGTGTTGGCGGATTACCCTTGTCTCGCAACGCATGATACTATATATGATCCTCATTATAACCTCTCTAAATGATTATTTTACATTGTATATTCTTATCTAAATTATCTATAAATACTTGCCTTGGAGCTACTCCACCTACTATCTCGCCATAGTGAATAGGAATAACTAATTGAGGCCTAATAATATTCGTTAGTTTTGCTGCTTCTTCTGCTGACATTGTATATTTTCCCCCGACTGGCACAAACAGCACGTCCGTTCTCAATCTTTTTAGTTCGTCCGTCACATCTGTATCACCACAGACAGTATAGACAATGTCGTCTAAGATTATAGTGTAGCCCACCCAGCCATTTAGCTTCGGATGAAATTCTTTGGCGATGTTGTAAGCTGGAAATGTGTGTACTTTGATACCTGCTATATAATAATCATGGTTAGGTTTCACAACAACAATTTTATTATCATTAACGCCCCATTCTACTAGCTTCTCCTTACTATCCATGGTACATACAAATATTGTATCTGAATTCATAATACATAGAATAGATTTTTTGTCCAAGTGATCCCAATGCGAATGAGTAATAAACACAACTTTTGCATTAGTTTTCTTTTCCTCAATATTAAGTGGATCAAAATAAATATTGTCATTTAAGCAAACTGACGCTTGACAATTGATATTAATCTTGTGTGACTGCATAATAATTACCCTCCATTAAAATGGATTATATCATTATATTTCAATAAAGACAAAAAAAATCAGGGTATGCACACCCCCGATTCGTTTTATATCTTATATTCTGTGTGTTGTTGCAACTAACGTTGCAAAGTACTATCGCACCTCAGCCAATACATTTGGCTACACACAGAATGAAATGGGTGTCAGTTCAATTCAAATATCCCTTCGGACTGCTTGATTGAACTTCCTTCATTATAAAATATATTATGTCAGAAATGATTCGTCACGACAATAAATTGGCAAAAAAAATCAGGGTATGCACACCCCGATTCGTTTCATATCTTATAAAATATAAAACTAAGCAGAATCATATGCTTTCTGCCGACGCCAATAGGTCTTCGAATCACCTAATTGACTTTGCTCGCTCCATTATGCATGATAGAGCCAGCTTGTGACCTAGTTTTTGTTATTTAGCTGGGTTTCTCGCCCCTTCTACTCATCAATCTATAATATATTCAATGTCACCACTATTATTATATGATTCCCCTATCCACTTTGTCAATACTTTTTTTGCAAAATTATTCAAAAATATTTATTAATTATCACGAACAAAAAAAGCCACTCTTGAAAAATATCCAAAAGTGACTGATAAATTCAATATAATTATCTCTTTCTGAATTGAGGTGCCTTACGAGCCTTCTTCAATCCGTACTTCTTTCTTTCCTTCTCTCTTGCGTCACGAGTAAGGAATCCAGCCTTCTTGATCTCTGACTTCAGGTTCTCATCAGCCTTAACCAATGCTCTAGCAACACCGTGTCTGATTGCGCCTGCCTGACCAGTCAAGCCACCACCGTGAACATTAACCTCTACATCATACTTCAGTAATGTATCAGTAAGAGTCAATGGTTGTACAGCTATTTGCTGTAATGTGCCTAGACCGAAGTATTCCTCTAGGATTACACCATTAACCTTCATAGTACCCTTGCCATTAGGGAATAGTCTAACTCTAGCAATAGATTGCTTTCTTCTACCAGTAGCTGGGAAATTAACCTTCTTCGCAGCAGGTATCTTCTTAGTAGTCTTCTTCTCTTCTGCCATTATTTAACTCCTCCTTTGATAGCATAGTTAACAGGCTTCTGAGCCTCGTGAGGATGCTCTGCGCCCTTGTAAACCTTCAACTTTCTGAACATATCACGTCCCAAAGAATTCTTTGGTAGCATGCCCTTAACTGCCTTCTCTAATACAAAATCACTTCTGCCTTCCATCAATGTCTTGTACTGAGTAGCCTTCAGACCACCTGGGAATCCAGAATGTCTGTAATAGAACTTCTTGTTCATTTTGTCACCAGTAAGAATCATCTTATCAGTATTGATTACGATAACGTAATCACCACAATCACAGTGTGGAGTAAAGATAGCCTTGTGCTTGCCACGAAGCAAATGTGCTACCTGACTAGCCACTCTACCCAGAGGCATATCTGCTGCATCTACAACTAACCATGCTCTAGTCACTGTGTTGTTATTTGCCATAACTGTCTTCATAGTATGTACTCCTTAATATAATTAACTTTTTCTAAAATATTGTCATCATTGCATCATTCTCGACAAAGTCTCTTATAGGGGCTAACATACAAAAAACTCTTCGAAAATATTCAAAGCGATATAATTTTACACTAGTTAATATCCTTTGTCAAGGATTTTTTGGAATATTATCTCAAAGATTTTGTGATTGTTCTATATCTACGATATACCTAACAATATAAACTTGCCAACTTCTAGCTATATATCAGTGTCTGGGGTGCTATGCCGGATAGTCGTCATCATCCGCAGCCTCATCCTCTACTGCCCGCTCTACATGGGCATTGCATAGGGTCATAGAACATACGCTATTGGCTCCTGCCCTATATAGCACTCTAGCACATTCGTCCATTGTGGCACCAGTCGTGTATATATCATCCACCAGCAACACATTGGCACCCTTGACCGCAGATTCATCTTTGATCTCAAACGCACCTTCCACATTCTCCCTTCTTTTCTCCTTCGGCAGACTCATCTGCTGCGGAGTATCCTTGACCCTAACTAGAACATTGTCATCGATGATATCTCTGTCCTTTTCAAACTGCCTTAGCATCAGCGTTGCTTGGTTGAATCCTCTCATACGTTCTCTATTAATATTTAGCGGAACAGGAATGATAATGTCGGCATCAATCTCATTGGCTACTTCCACATATTTATCGTACAGTATATTACCCAATGGTTTGCTTAGGTATTTGTGACCCAAATACTTGTAGGCATGGACTATCTTCTTCATCTCGCCACTATACACCAGAGCACTATAATTTCTCTCTATTACTCTACTATTTGCCATGCAATCTGTGCATATCTTAGTATCAGCAAATATTTTCGCTCCACACAATTCACATGATTTGTTTCCAATAAATTCCAGACTATCCATACACTTATCACACAGACTATATCTACTGTCATGATCCAGCTCTGCTTGACACGCTATACAAGTAAAATTCTCTGGAAATATATCACCCACGATACTATCAACGACCTTCTTCCACCACCTTGGCATACATTTTACTCCTCTTCGTCTTGTGTATTGCTTATCATTCCGCTAATTATTGCGTCCATGTTATCCAAAAACGAGCGCAGCATAGTATATCGTACTTGGGTATGATTGTTATGCACCATTCTGGCAATACACTGCTTTGTCCCAACCAAGACTACCATTTTCTTCGCTCTAGTGACTGCTGTATATAGCAGATTCTTTGTCAGTAGCATTGGAGGTCCAGACAGCACTGGGATAACAACTGCGTCAAACTCACTACCTTGACTCTTGTGTATAGTTATAGCATATGACAGAACTAACTCATTCAACTCATTCTTCAGATACACACTACGCCTACCGTCCTCAAAGTCTACTGTTACTTGATGCGTATTCATGTCTATATCGTATATCTCGCCAATATCTCCATTGAATACGCCAGAGCCTATCTCTCCAGTAGCCTTCTTCCAAGACCGCTCGTAGTTATTAGATATTTGCATTATTCTATCACCAGTACGGAATATACATTTGTCCAACTGAATCTCTACTTTGTCTAGAGATGGCGGATTGATCTTATCTTGTAATTTTTCATTAATATTATCTATGCCTATCACGCCAGCCTTCATAGGAGCCAATACCTGGATACGCGAGGTATCTATGCCCAAATAGCTTGGGATACGCGAGGTACACATAGACACAATAGTCTGCAATACATTCTCTCCCTCTGTCTGCTCGCTATAGAAGAAGTCCTTGCTTTTGTTATTAATTATAGGCATTTTTCCGTCATTAATAGCGTGTGCATTAGTAATAATTAAACTATCACCGCTCTGTCTGTAGATTTGTGTCAAACATACTGTCGCGAATTGCTTGCTTGCAAGGATATCTGCTAATACATTGCCACAACCAACACTAGCTAGCTGATCCTTGTCCCCTACCAATATCAGCTGCGTACCTTGCCTTAACGCTCTGGTCAGATAATACATCAGTTGTACATCCACCATACTGACCTCGTCTATTATCAAGACATCATAAGGTAATTTATTCATATTGTTATAGAAGAACATATTGACATTGGTATAATCCAGCTCTAGCAATCTGTGAATAGTCATAGCTTCCATACCTGTACTCTCACTCAGCCTCTTGGATGCACGACCGGTTGGAGCACATAGCTGCACTCTCTTTCTTAGAGACTTACATATCTGAAGTATACATTTTACAATAGTTGTTTTTCCGGTGCCAGGTCCACCAGTTATAACTGATACACCACTACGCACTGCCACTCTGACCGCTTCCTTTTGATTCTCGTGCATCTTGATGTTATTCAGTAGCTCGTACATTTTGATCTCGTCTTCAACATCAAATTCCCCTTTTTCTACACAAGAATCAAGGAGTTGCAGACTACACGCAATACTCTTCTCCATATTGTAATATTTGCTAAGAGCGACGCAATCAGTATCCGCCTCGGTAAACATCTTTGTGACTCCGTCCAAGGTCAATTTCTGAACAACCCCATCCACAACCTCTAGGGAGATATCTTGCTTCAATAGAGATATCAACTCATTGACCAAATTCTCTAAGTGGATGTATGTGTGACCGCCTCTATCAGAATTGTCTTTTAATATATGCAGTATTCCTGCCCTAAATCTAAATTCGCTATTTTGCTCGACACCCATACTCTGAGCAATCTTATCTGCTGTGTAGAACCCAATCCCCTCTACATCCTCTACTAGCCTATAAGGATTGTCTGTCAATAGTTCTCTAGTCTTCTCACCATATCTATTGAAGATCTTGATAGCTAAATTTGTGCTAAATCCATGCTCTTGCAAGAATATAACCGTCTGCTGCATACGCTTGACAGAGCCAAATTGCTCTGCTATCTCCATTGCCTTGTTGTTGCTAATGCCTCTGACCTCTGCTAGCCTATCTGGGGTAAACTCCATGACATATAGTGTGTCTTTGCCAAACTTCTCTACAATGCTGCTAGCAGTGACTGGCCCCACGCCCCTAATCAATCCACTACTAAGATATTTTACAATTCCCTCTAGCGTATTAGGCGGAGTAATCTTCACATTCTTGACACTGAATTGCTCACCAAATTTCGTATGCTTTGTGAACACTCCGTCCACTTCTACACACTCGCCTTCACAAATATTAGGAAATTTGCCCACAGCTGTAACATTGTCGCCATTGACATCCAATATACACACTGTATAATTGTTGTCTGCATTCCTATATATAATCTCTTGTACTATTCCGCTTAACTTCATCGCTATATCATCCTCGTTAACGTATATTGTAGCAAAAATATCGACATTTCGCAACTTAAAAAAGCAGCTCTATCAAACATTTGTGCGAATTTGTTCTTTTTAGAAAAAATCAAAGAATGAGGAATATAATTTGCTGTTTTTCTGAAAATAAACTAGAATAAATAAAAAACAATTGGTGACGAATATGATAATACTAATATTTGGCAAAAGCGGTTCTGGCAAAACATATCTGGCAGAATGTTTGAAAGAAAATTTGGACAACAGTGTTCACTTAGATATAGATGAACTAAATAGCGACTTGTATAACACTCCTAACGTACAAGAATATGCTAAGATAGTATTTGGCGAAAATATAGTTGTCGGCAAAAAGATAGACAAGACTGCTATATATAATGCAATATCCAATGACACTAAACTGTATAACAAATGGGTGGAGTATATGGTAGAGTCGTGTCAGAAATTCTTGGACGGATATATAGCCAGCACATCATTTAACTATTATATCATTGATCACATTAACTCACACCTTTTTGACTTCGGAGACAACTCTAATATAGTCAAGATATTATGCACACTAGATGACAATACTAGGTATGCAAGGCTGATAAAAAGAGATAAAATAAGCCAAGATACAATAAAATTCCGAGACTCTCACTATATTGATAATATAGCCGACATAACCTATCGTGGTGACAATGTAGATGAGGTTATGATATATATAAAAAATAAAAAGTAATCCCACCAAAAACCACAAAAAGCACTCTAAAATTAGAGTGCTTTTTTTACTTTCTATTTCTTACATAAGCATATATTAAATTAACAGTTTGTTCTATACCAATACTTGAATTGATACACAAATCATAGTTCTCTTTTGCTCCCCAAACTTGGCCTGTTATTTCGTTATAAAATCTTGCTCTATTTTTGTCAGATTTCAAAATGTTTTCATATGCAGTATTTTTTGCATCTTTATAATTTGTCATAATTCTATGTTGCTTGTATTCCATATCTGCGTATATAAAAATTCTATAAGGATTATATTCTTTTAAGATATAATCTGCACATCTACCTACTATTACACAAGAACCTTTCTTTGCAATAGCCTCAAGGACATTGTTTTGAGCTTCTCTTGCTATAGCCGTAGGTGTTTTAGTCAAATACAATTCATACATTGGTTGCGATATGCTATTTTCTAATTTGTTTATGTAATCTATAGCCAATCCCGTATCTTCTGCAACCATTAATGTAAGCTCTTTATCGTAGCAAGGAATATTTAATTTTTTAGCCAGTTCAAAAGCAATTTCTCTACCGCCAGCACCGTGCTCTCTTGAAATAGTTATAATTATACCCGGTTTTGATTTTTCAATAATAGCATTCTCTGTTTCTTCAGATTTTTCAGATAATTTCGCAAATTCCTTGAAAGCTATAACCAAGAATACTACTGCCAAGATTGTTGTTAGAACATCACTAATAGGAGCAGACCATAAGAACGCATCTACACCATAATTATACATAACAAATGTTAACGGAACTAAGAAAATTAAATCTCTACACATAGCAACAAGCGTTGACTTTATAGGTTTTTCTATCGATTGAAAGAATATTGACGTTGCTTTTGTAAAACAAGTAAGCAATATCATACACATATATATGGTAAAACACTTTACACCAAAATCAGATACTTGCGAATAGCCAAATAATGCAAATATTTGCTTTGGTAACAATAAAAATAATATTGTTGATACAATTCCTACAATCAATGTTGATATCATTATGTATTTCAATGTTTGCTTAACTCTATCAAACCTCCTTGCTCCATAATTGTAACCAATAATAGGTTGACCTCCACAAGCAATTCCTACAATTATACTAACTATAATTCCAAACACTTTAAATGCAATAGTAAGCATTCCTATTGCACTATTATCCGTTGGCAATAAGCTTAAAATCAAATTATTGTTTATGATTGAAATTATAACAATAGAAATCTGTGTTAAGAAACTAGAAATTCCAAGCTTTACAACATTGCCTAATAATTTAAAATTAGGAATAAAATCAGAAAATTTCAACCTAAATGTTTTTGCCCTAAATAAATATATGACACTAATAATAAATGTAACAGCTTGGCCTAAAAATGTAGCAAGTGCAGCACCCTGCATTCCCATATTAATTACAAACAAAAACAATGGGTCAAGAATAATATTTGTTATCGCACCTAATATCATTGCGAACATGGCATATTTAGGACTTCCGTCTGCTCTTATAATAGGATTTATAATAGTTCCAACAATAAACAACGGAAAGCCTAATATAATAAATATAGAGTAATCCAATGCAAATGGAAGTATAACGCCATTAGCACCAAATCCAGTCAAAATTGATTTAGTAAATATAAGACCAACAGTCATAATAATCAAACTGATAATAAAACCAAATGTAAGATTCGACGCAATGGTTTTGCTGTTGTTTTTGTTATTTTCTTGACCTTGGTTAATACTTAGTTTTGCGGCAACACCATCACCGATCAATAATCCAATAGCAAGAGCAATGACTGTAAGAGGATAAACAATTCCTGTTGCTGTATTACCAAGATCCCCTAGGCCTTGAGTAAATCCAATAAATATTTGGTCAACAATATTATACAATGCCTGAACCACAAGTGATATAACACAAGGAATTGCAAACATTCTTAATAGTTTTCCAACCTTTACTTCTTCTA
>CAYSUG010000018.1:0-24343 GCA_964434145.1 uncultured Christensenella sp.
GTATGATCTTAACAAACTAGGAAAATGCTCTAAAACACTAAAAAACTTGTACGACATAGATGTTACGTGTATGCAGTATTTTGATTAGTATGATAAGTATAGAGTAAATTATTTTAGAGAGAAGATTTTTAATTATCTTCTCTCATTTTATTTATCAATTAGATTGTCGATTTTATTTATAATATCTCTTCGCTTTTTATTTTTGAGTATATCTGGTAATATAATCTATGTATAGTTGTTCTTACGAACAACGAACACTAATGTGTTCTAGTGCTGTCATAAAACAGCACATACATAGATTGAAAACGTCGTCAGTTTATATCAAAGTCCCATCGGGTACTTTGTATAAACTTCCTAGATTATAAAGTTATGGAAAAATTTAGTTATACAAAGTTGCATTCGGATAGAAGAAAATTCTTAAAAAAATATGAAAAGCAAGATCATGTAATGTTGCCAGGCAAAAGCAACATTCTATTGTCGATGCCGCATGGTGTGTCTCAGGTGCGATTGAGTAAGTACAAGGTGGCAGAGATTGGGGCGTTAGCCACTGCATTATATCTAAAAAAATCTACAACGGCTTATCTGATAGCAAAGACGAAAAATAATAATGACGATGCTAATTTTGATAAAAGATCTTTGTACAAGGATACAATAAGAAAATTGGTAGAAAATAACGATATACAATTTGTTGTAGATATTCATGGATTGGCAGCAAGTCGTAACTGCGACATCAATCTGGGTACACATCTGGGGCATAATATTCACAATCACATAGATGTATTCAATGCATTGATTGATAGATTGATTAGGAGTGGATTCGTAGTTGCTGTGGACCAGCCATTCATGGCGGGAAGTAATACAATTGCAGGTTGTATCAAGGATGAGTATCCAAATATTTGGACGATCCAGATAGAGATCAATTGTGCCATTACCAACCAAGAAAGCAATGCGATGAAATGGGAAACATTATTAGACGTATTGACTGATTGGATAGAATACATTAACAATACTAACTAATAATATATTTAGAAGCAAATTCTCCATCTCTACAAAAAGTATATAGCAAGTGGTACAACCCTACGGATAGTGGGAGCAAAAATGAAATCTATCTGATATAATGAATGCATCATATATTGGAGGAGAAAAATGGATTTAGCAAAAATAGGAAAATTTATTCAAGAGCGGAGAAAAGAAAAAGGTTTGACCCAAGTACAATTGTCTCAAAAAATAGGCGTCAGCGAAAAGACTGTGTCAAAGTGGGAGTGTGGATATGGATTTCCAGACACGACCCTAATGCTGCCGCTATGCAAAGTATTGGGAATCAATGCCAATGAGTTGTTGTCTGGCAAAATTTTGCGTGATGATGCAGAGTATAAGGTAACAGCAGAAGAGAATATCTTACTGATGGCAAACCAAGACCGTTATAAAAACAAAATGATGCTGACATTAGAGTGGGTTATAGGATATATGTCTGTACTTATCCTATTAATATGTGCAATGATAGTATCATTTGTAGATATGCCATTTGTGTGGCGAATACTTATTATAATATTTGGATTTATCAATTGTATGATTGGCGTAGCTTTTGCATTGAAGATAGAAAAAGACGCAGGGTATTATGCTTGCGGGCATTGTAATCACAGATATATACCTTCATACAAGTCGGTTATTTGGTCTATGCATATGGGGAGGACTAGATATATGAAGTGTCCAAAATGTGGAAAAAAATCATGGAATAGAAAAGTTGTTGACAAAGATGTGGAGAATAAGTAGCCTAATTATAGGCTATTTTTTCTTAATCTATGTTAAAAATATTTTTATCTTTGGACACAATTCTAGTATAATAGTGGTGTATTATGGGGTTGATAAAGAAGAAGAAAAAGAAAGTCAAGGCAAAAAAGCCAATGACAACAGATAGATTTGCCAAGATAATTATGCCTATATTATTCATTGGCATAATAGTCTTTTCTATCATGAATGGCGGATTTACTTGCGATAACCCATTTGGTGGATACAATCAGATATTGGATGAATTGAGCAAACCTTTTGATGTAGAAAGTGTAATAGGTGAGGACAGATTACTTGCTTCTGACAAACAGACTTTGAAGGAGAAATTAGGCGACAACGGTGCTGGGCTCAATATTATATTAGACGGCGAAATTAGTGCGGAGTTATATAACGATTACGTCACGCTTGCCGCTAGCCAAGACTTCTCTATCACCGATGTAGAGATGGGGCAGTTCTGCAATATTGTGTGGAATGATGCAGCGTCGCAAGCCAGCATCCAGATATTGGCACTTAGTATTATAGAGAGCGACAATATGCAGTACAATATATCCATGGTGTATAATATAGATATCGGTGCGTTGACATCTGCCATGGGTAACGGGCTAGAAAAGGTAAAAAATATATATGTTCGTAGCGCCGCTACTGCCAGTATGACGGATGGGATGCTGGTGGTGGTTGGCTCTAATAGTCAGATCAACGAATTGAGTGCGGATAGCAATAGCGAGCTGGTGCAGCTGGTTAATGGGCTGGTTGGCTCTACCTACGACGCGGGTGCTGTGATGCTGATCGGTGAAATTAATGAATTAGCGACCAAGGTTAGTGCAGATATCATCATTGATTCGCACATAATTACATTTGATATATAATAGAAGAATGGAGGATGAAATATGGCAAGAAGAAGGGCTAGAAAACCCAAATTAACAAAAGGATTATTTGTTACATTGGTAATATTGTTGCTTCTGATATGTATAGCAGGATTTGTGTTATACAAGTTCTATCCAGATACTTACAAAAAGTGGTTCGGATTGGACGAGGTGCAGCCGTCGGGCGAGGTAGGTGCACAGCAATCTGACCTAGTGACGCTGGCATCCAACGATGTGTCGGTGCATTTTCTAGAGCTGGGCAATGAAGATTCTGGCGACTGCTCGCTTATCAAGGTGGGTGATGTAGAGGTGTTGGTGGATGCCGGATCCGATACCAATAGCATAGATACAATATCTGCTTATATTGATAAATATTGCACTGATGACATATTAGAGTATGTCATAGTTACCCACGGAGATACCGATCATATTGCGTGTTTTGCTGGCACTGGCGGTGCTACATATCAGACCATTTTCGATAGATACGATTGCAGGACTATAATAGATTTTCCTAAGACTACCAAGTCTACAGCAACGTACAATAGATATATATCAGAGCGTGATGCGGAGATTGCAAAAGGGGCTGTGCACTATGATGCACTGCAGTGCTATAACAACGAAGGTGGTGCGTCTAGGATTATTACTCTGGCAGATGGCGTAGAGATAGAGTTCTTATACAATATATTCTATGAAGAGGCAACGACAGACGAGAATGAGAACTCTGTATGCTTTATCCTAAGAGACGATAATTACAAATATTTATTCACCGGAGATCTAGAGAATGCTGGAGAAAAGGCATTGGTGGACAATAACCAAGCAGTTCTTGGCAAGGTAGATGTGTTCAAGGCTGGACACCATGGCTCAAAGACGTCCAATACTATTGATCTTTTAAATGTGATAGACCCAGAGATAGTAGTATTTTGTTGTGCTATGGGTAGGAACCAGTATCATGCACTACCAGAGAATATATTCCCTACACAGATCGCTGTAGACAATGTAATGCAGTATACAACCAATATGTATTGTAGTAGAGCATTAAATGAAGAGACTGGCGATGTCGAGCTATATAATGGTAATATTGTGATAGTATCCAATGCTAGTGGCATGACAGTGCATTGTTCCAATATTACAGACAATATTACGCACAATGCATGGTTCCAGAAATATAGAATGAGTGCGTAAATAATGGCTATAAATATAATAAAGTGTTTGACATTTTGTAAGTAAAATAGTAATTTTTCATTAGAATATAGTTTATATAAAGGGAATTTTGAAGTATGGCAAAAGAGTTTAATGTTAAAGAAATTGCGAATATAATGTATGACTATGCAAGAGATATAGATTGGGAAGAAAGAATGCATATGAGTAGTTATCTGTCCTCTCGTGGTACTCCGTCTGTTCGTATCAATAGGGAAATGTCAGAAAAGGCGTATATAAATATGTCGAGTTGTGTAGCAAAGAGGAGCAGGAAATAATCCAGCAAGGTGGAACAGTAGAGATATCTCGTGTTGATTGTATAGGGCGTATCGGTGAAAAGATGAACAAGGTGTTAGAAGATTTTGAACCAAAGTAGATACATGAAGTGTTGAAAGAGATGCAACATAGAATAGAGGAAAAGGCAAAAGAAGTAGAAGATATAAAAAATTAAGCTGAGACACTTGAAAAACCTAAAAATCCAACTGTTGAAGCACTTAATCAATATATAAAGAACAAAGAACAATATAGTGATTTCGTCGAGGATGCAGAAAAAGATGCTTTTGATATCGAGAAATTATATGAAATTGCAATAACTCGTTCAAGTGTACTTGGTGATGTGGCAAGCAAAGAAAATTCGGAAATGGGTAATCAATAATCTAAAAACAAGGGAATAAAATACTCTTGTTTTTTTACTTCAAAACTTTTATCATTAACAAAATCTATTTGCTTGCTATTTCTCGATATATTTATTAAAATGAATATGGTAAATAAAAAAAATAACAAGACAAGGAAGAGGCTAGTGAGTGAATTCGTACATCTGCACGTTCATACAGAGTATAGTCTGCTGGATGGTGCAGCAAGAATTGAAAAATTGACAAAAATGTGTAAGGAAATGGGTATGCCTGCATGTGCCATTACAGATCATGGTAATATGTATGGTGCTATTACCTTCTATGATGCGTGCAAGAAGGCTGGGATCAAGCCTATATTTGGCTGCGAGTTCTATGTCGTTAATGACCTAACAGTGAAGACTGGCCGTAGCAAGAACTCACACTTGGTGTTACTAGCCAAAAATAGAACGGGTTATCTTAATCTGGCAAAA
This sequence comes from uncultured Christensenella sp., assembly GCA_964434145.1. GTDB lineage: Bacteria > Bacillota > Clostridia > Christensenellales > UBA1242 > UBA11490. The sequence continues at coordinate 4,951 of CAYSUG010000018.1, forward strand.
TTGAATACTATTGCCTTCCGTGACGGATACTATTTTGGCAAAGGCAGAATAGACTATAATGTGCTAAAGGAACATAGCGAGGGAATCATTTGTCTATCTGCGTGTATTGCGGGGGATATACCTAGATATATATTGGCAGGGGAGTACGACGAGGCAGAGAAATTATTGTTGTTCTTCAAGGAGACCTTTGGTGATGATTTCTACCTAGAGATACAGAACCATTTCCTTGAGGAAGAGAAGATAGTCAATATCAAACTGCATGAGTATGCAAAAAAATATAATGTAAAGCTGGTAGCAACCAACGACGTACATTATCTATACAGAGAGGATGCGTTGACCCAGGATGTACTGATGTGTGTGCAGATGGGCAAGACATTGGATGACCCTAATAGGCTAAAATTCACTGGCGATGAGTTTTTCTTGAAGACATATGAGGAAATGGCAGAAGTATTCCCTAATGACCTAGGTGCATTGGATACAACGCTGGAGATTGCGGAGAAATGTAATTATTCCTTCGAAGAGGATAATATTGATAGGAATATGTATATGTTCCCACCATTCCGTGCACCAGAAGGATATACTATTGAGGAATATTTGCGTCACTTGGTAGAAGAGGGCATAGTTAGGCGATATGGCACTGTAACAGATACTATCAGAGAGAGAGTAGAGAGAGAACTAGGGGTTATAATCAAGCAAGGATTTGCTCAATACTTCTTAACAGTGTGGGATTATATATTTGCAGCAAAATCAATGGGTATCCCAGTCGGTCCAGGAAGAGGCTCTGGTGCCGGTAGTGTAGTAGCCTATGCTATAGGCATAACAGATATTGATCCGTTTAAATTTGACCTTCTTTTCGAGAGATTTCTGCATACCGAGCGTGTTACAGCACCCGACTTCGACGTAGACTTCGCCGATGATAGAAGGCAAGATGTCATAGATTATGTCTCGGACAAATATGGTCGGGATAAAGTAGTAAAGATTGTGACCTTTGGTACAATGGCTGCAAAGAATGCAATCAAAGACGTCGGAAGGGTACTAAATGTTCCATATGCAGAGATGGACGCTGTGACCAAGATTATTCCGGGTTTGAGTGCAAAGAAACATGATGTTATTAAGAAATCATTCGGCTTTGCAGACCCACCAAAAGAAGGCGACAAAGAATATGGAATGTACCCAGTCCCAGACTTGGTAGAGATGTACAATAACAATCCTAACGTTAAGAAGACAGTAGATATAGCTATGAAGCTGGAGGGTATGCCTAGGCAGTGTTCTACCCACGCGTGTGGTGTAGTAATAGGCTGCGATAGCTTAGAGAAATTTATGCCATTGTCTCGTAATGGTGATGATTTGACCACTCAGTACTCTATGACAGATATAGAGAGATTGGGTCATCTGAAGATGGACTTTTTAGGACTTCGTAACTTGAATGATATTCAGACGTGTATCAAGTATGTCAAGGAGAATCATGGAGTAGAGATAGACTTTAATAAAATGGGCTATGAAGACGCTGGTGTATACAAGATGATATCTACCGGCAACACCAAGGCTGTGTTCCAGATAGAAAGTGGTGGATTTAGAAAGTTCTTGAAGGAATTGCAACCAACCTGCATAGAAGATATAACTGCCGGAGTGTCTTTGTATCGTCCAGGTCCAATGGATAGTATACCTAGATATGTGTACAACAAGCATCATCCTGAGGCAGTAACATATGACCACCCAATCTTAGAGCCAATACTGAACGTAACATATGGCTGTATAGTGTACCAAGAGCAAGTCATGAGAATAGTACAAGACATGGCTGGATATACTCTGGGTCAGGCCGATATGGTGCGTAGAATGATGGGTAAGAAGAAACTGGATGCCATGAAAGCTGAGAAAGCTGTGTTTATTAATGGTAAGCCAGCAGAGAACGGCAAGCCGGCGATCGATGGTGCATTGAAGCGTGGCGTCAGTGTAGAGGTGGCGGAGAAGATTTGGGGCGAAATGGAGAGCTTTGCCTCATACGCCTTCAACAAATCGCACGCTGCTGCATATAGCCTAATAACGTATCAGACTGCGTATCTAAAGACTTATTACGAGCCAGAATTCTTGACATCTGTATTAAATAATAGAATAACTAATGCGGATGAAATTAAGAATTATGTAACATATGCCAGAGAGGAAAAGATAGAGGTCCTGCCTCCAGATATTAACAAATCTATGACATATTTCAGTGTCAAAGACGGTAAGATTAGATTTGGAATAGCTGCACTAAAGAATGTTGGCGTAGGCATGGTAGAGAATATCATCAAGGAAAGGGAGCAGAATGGCGACTACAAGTCATTAGAAGATTTTATATCCAGAATGGAATCTCAGGCGTTGAACAAGCGTTGTATAGAGAGTCTGATACTTAGTGGCTCATTTGATTGTTTTGGCCTACTGCGTAGTCAAATGATGCAAATATATCCAATGATAATAGACAAGGTATTGACGGACAGAAAGAAGGCAGAGAGTGGCCAGATAGGGTTTTTTGACGATATGCTGAAGGATGATGTGGCTAACGAGATAAAGGTGCCAAATATCCCAGAATTTGATAATCAGACGAAATTGAAATTAGAAAAAGAAGTAGTCGGCATATATATATCTGGACATCCATTAGAGAAATACTCTAGCGCAATGTCACAATTTACTCTTACTAGTGATATGTTGGCAGAGACTGAGGAAGAAGAGATGACCGATGATGATGATGTGGTTACTGGCAAAGCTGAGATTCACGACGGTGATCAAGTTACTTGTGGTGGAATTATAACTGAGTACAAGAAGATGATATCCAAGCGTTCTGGCAAAGAAATGGGATTCATTACAGTAGAAGATCTGTATGGTAGTATCGAGGTTGTCATGTTTGCTAATGTGTTCCAGAAGGTAAAGCCAATACTGGCTAACGATGTGATAGTGAGAGTATCTGGAAAGTTAAGTATGAGAGATGGAGAGAGGCCATCAGTAATGGCAGATAACGTAGAGATATTGCAGTTGGGTGAGGAAAAGCCAGTATATAGAGAAGAAAAGCCAAAGACGCTATATCTTAGATTCAATACTATGGATGAGAGTCTGAAGAATGAAGTGGTGGATATCCTAAAGGGGTACAAGGGCAAGTCTGATGTAGTGATCAAATGCTCTGTGACCAATCAGATATTCAAACTAAATGTCAAGGTAGACCTAAACAGTTTTATAATCCAAGAACTGAAATCAATAATTGGAGAAGATAATATTAAGGAGCGATAGAATATGAAGAGATATGCAATTCTATGCAGTGGCGGAGATAGTCAAGGGATGAATATTTGTATCAAGGCATTTGTCAATACTTGCACAACCCATGGAATAGTACCGATAGGGATAAGAAGGGGCTATCAGGGTTTGATAGAAAATGATATGATATTTTTAGACGATAGTATGGTAGAGAATATCCAAGGGTTAGGCGGAACGATCTTGAAGGTAAGTAGGTCAGAGGAATTCCGTACTCCGTCTGGTCTAAACAAGGCAGTGCGAAACTTGCAGAAGAATGCAATCGATGCAGTGGTTATCATTGGTGGCAACGGCACATATAATGGTGCAGTCAATCTAATAGCAAAGGGCGTTAAGGTAATTGCTCTGCCAGGAACTATAGACAATGACCTATACTACACAGAGCGTACCCTAGGATTTGATACAGCAGTGAACAATGCTGTAAGGAATGTGGATGACATGATGCAGACTATGGATGCCAATTCTCGTGGCATGGTGGTTCGTGTAATGGGCAGGGATTGCGGAGATATTGCTCTATACACGGCGGTCGGTGCTATGGCAAATTCAGTTGCTACAAGAGAGTTAGGCACGACTGTAGAGGATATAGTCAATGATGTCCAAGTTAGTCTAAATCATGGCGATGTTAGTCCATTAATCATCATTAGTGAGAATTGCGAATTTGGCATCAAAGAGGTAGAGAAAGCATTAAGAAATAACTTGGGTATCGATACCAGGAGTACAGACCTAGGCTATATCCAGCGTGGTGGAGCACCAACTATATTTGATAGAATGTTTGGCATGAATCTAGGTATAATGTCGGTAGAACTGCTAGAGAAAGATATCTATGGTGTCGCTATTGGAATGAAGAATAACGACCTATTCTATACTCCACTAGATAGTTGCCTTAATGCTAAACGAACATTTGATTTTGATCTATATGACAAATTAAGAAAAATGCATAATATTGATGGCACAATCGCGGAGTAATTAACAAAAAGTGTATATTTTTTGACAATACGTACTATCTTTAAGTAAAAAGTAATAGCTGAATTAACTATTACTTTTTTTGTTATTATCATTGGCTGTATCAAAAATTCACTATTGACAATAGACTGTATGTGTGTTACAATTTTGTCAGAAAAATTATTCTTTAGGAGTCAATATATGAGCGAAATAAAAATGTATCCAACGGACTGGGCGGTCGTGGGTTTTGATGCATCTCTTAAGTCAAATATATTTAATTTTGGCGAAGAGGGCTTTGAGTATTTGAATGATGAGATCAGAGCGTTTGAGACTGAAGGTGTACTAGTTCTGACATCTGATGATATGGCGTATGATGCTGTGGTAAATGCAGAGAGCAATAGACAGATGGAGCTATTCAAGGGTAGTGGTAAGGTTCATCATTTTGTAGAATACAAATTGCATCCTCAAGAGGTTTTTGATTTCTATCATTCATTCTGTACGGGCAAGGACAAAAGAACTTTGAGTGATTTGTGTTTGACTCGTGAGCGAAAGAACGACGGCGATAAGTTTGAGACATTGATCCTATGCGATACGCCAGAGAGATTGCAAAACTTTGGATGCTTGCTAGAACTGTATAAGGATTCACAGTATCAAAGGGGTGAAGCTAGTGCAGTTATTTTGCAAAGAGCTAGTATTGCTGGTAAGAAGGTAGGTAATCACTTTGCAGAATATCTAGACTACGAGATTGCTAATGCTACTGGTGCGCATATTAGTCCTGTAGCTAAGGTTAAGCATAAGATAGAAGGTGCAATTGATACAATACACGATTGCCTAGAGAGATAAAGAGGAAAAAGGTAGAGAGGTTTGTTGCAAACCCGTAAATTAGATAAATACATTTTGTAATTGTGTAACAAAAAAAAGAGTTAAGATAGGAATATGGCGAACCCAACACGGGTTGCTAGACAATATCTTAATTCTTTTTTTTAGCCTAAAATTAATATAAATTCTAATCCAAATTATTAATTACATTTGATGAGAAAAGGAACAACATTGCAACAAATGCAATAACTACTACAACTGACATAACGATTCCTAAAATACCAATTACTAAATCCATTTTATCAGAAGTGCCTCTTGCTTTTTTATCAACTATTTTTTGTTTGGCTTCCTCGGATAATTCTTGTCCACTTATTGCTTCTGTCATACCGCTGATAACAGTATCTTCAACTTTGTTCTGAACTCGCATTCTAATTCTATGTCGCAACGCAACTATTCCTAATATAAATAATTCAGAAGGGATTGTTACAATTGAAAGGCATCCAGCAATGCAGAATATTTTTAATATCCACATATCATTATCCCAAGGTAGGGCAAAAGCTCCCCATAATGATAGTAGCGGGATTGCTGATGTGAAAATAAGGGTAATTAAATGTCCAACAGGACCTCTCCTTTTTGATTCGTTATGATATGCCTCTTCTTGTTTGCGATACTTTGCTCCAAAGTTAAAAAATTTACCAATTATTTTAAATAACTTCATAATTCCTCCTTATGTATAAGGTAACATAGTACTAAGCAATACGACAAATTTTTAGTATTTATTTCTTTATAATCTCATAGCCGTCTTTGCTGTCTTTGATGATATAGCCCAGTGTGTCTAGCTCTTGGCGAAGGCTGTCTGCTGTATCCCAGTCTCTATTTAACTTCGCTTGCCATCTATACTCTGCCATATCTTTGATACTATCAGGGATATCGTCTATCTTCTTGTTTGCTGCTAAGAAATCTCCTGGAGTATGCTTGAACAATCCTAACAGTCTATATGTCTCAACAATTGCATTAGCGTCGGCTATTGCTGTTTTGTCGTCGTTGCCAATCTTGTGATTCAATTCCTTGAAATATCCGAATAAGTTGGCTATAGCAAGGGCTGTATTGAAGTCATCATCCATTGCCTCATTGAATTCTGTATCAATCCTAGCATTTTTCTCATTGCTGCTACCCATAGCTGAGACTTTGGCCAATGTCTCATAGAAGGATATTAGGTGCGATTTCGCATTATCAAATACATCATCAGTGATATTGATATCGTTCTTATAATTGGTCTGAAGTAGGGCAAATCTAATGACCTCGTTGTCGTATTGGTCTAGGATATCTTTTAGCAGTATTCCGTTATTTAGTGATTTACTCATCTTCTGACCATTTACCTTAACCAGTCCATTATGCATCCAGTATTTTGCAAAAGGTTGATGTGTTAGACTCTCTGTCTGAGCTATCTCATTCTCGTGATGAGGGAACATTAGATCTCTGCCGCCGCCATGTATATCTATACTAGCACCTAAGTTATAATAGTTCATAACCGAGCATTCTATATGCCAGCCAGGTCTACCTTTGCCCCATGGACTGTCCCAAGATATTTCACCCGGCTTTGCACTCTTCCACAATGCAAAATCCAACGGATTACGTTTGTTCTCCTCTGTGTCTATTCTGACACCGCTCATTGCGTCTTCTAGGTTACGATTGGATAGCTTGCCGTATCCACTGAATGTCTCTACAGCAAAGTACACATCGCCATTGTCTGTAGGGTATGCATTACCATTATCTATTAACTGAGACACAAATTCTATAATCCTAGTAATATGCTCTGTTGCCCTTAGTGTCATAGTGGCGTTGTCTACGCCCAGCCTTGCCATGTCTTGCTCTATCTTTGCCATTTTTTCTTCTGCAAATGTCATAGGATCCACACCTAACTTGTTGGCATTATTGATTATTTTGTCATCCACATCTGTATAATTACGAGCATATGTCACATCATAGCCTTTTTTCTCCAGATATTTTCTGACAATATCGAAGACCATTGCTTGAATTGCATGGCCTATATGTGCATCACCAGATACCGTGATGCCACAGGCATACATCTTCACCTTGTTATCTTCTATTGGGACAAATTCTTCTTTTTGCTTGGTCAGTGAGTTATATATCTTCAATGCCATAGTCTTCTCCTTTTATTAATTGTATTATGTCCATAGTATATATGTTTTGATATGAATTTGCAAGGAGATTTTGTGATAAATAGCATATTTTACTTGATATAATCGTGCAAAAAATGTGTATTGACATCTATTAAGTAGTTGTGTTAGAATATTTGTATCAAACATGAATTAGAGAGGTAAAACTATGCAAGATAGTACAAAATACAAGGCAATAGGTGCGACAATGATGTTAATAGGATGTTATATCTTGGGTGTAGCTACTGGACGTTATATGGCAGATATGGCAGAGAAATTGGATACAAAAGATATAGAGGCTGTGGTGATAGAGGATGAAGTGGCCGAGAGTTATCAGTCAGAAGAACGTGTAGAGATTATAGACGAATCGCAGCTACCAGATGGAGTGTATCTAGCAGGATACGACAAACATGGCAATGCTATATATCACAACGAAGAGCATATGCCAATAGATTTCGATAGTGAATATGAGAGATAATCGTAATAAAATCTAAGATGTTTTGCCTTAGATTCTTTTGTTAAATATGGCTACTTTTAGCCATATTGTTGTGCTGAAATGGTGGGGTATTGACATATAAGGCAGAGTGTGGTACAATACAATAACAAATATGCGGAGTCGATTCGTATTTTGTGGAGGAAAAAATAAATATAATGAAAAACGATTTGAGTGACAGAATTGCAAAAGGAATAATGTGTTCTGCACTTATATTAAACACTGCGATATTAAGTGTTGTGGGCATAAATGCGTACAATGACTATAAGAGTGAGCAGACGACTATCGAGGACCAAGCTGTAGTAGGTGTGATAGACGAGACCTTAACCACTGTTAATGAACAAGAAGAGAAGGAGTTCTCAGTAGAGGCGTTCAAGCAATTTATGGCAGACAAGTACTTGGGCAAAAAACAAAATAAAACGCCAATTGAGTTGATTTTTAAGCCAGTAAAGGAAAAGGTTGATGAAGAAGATGTTAAGATTTTGGTAAATAATCTTGATCAAATCCTAAACAATGTAACTGATGAACAAAACAAAAAAGAAGACAACAAGATCATTTCTGACTATGAGTATGTCAAGGGTGAGATAGTTGTGGGAGGTACTCAGAATTTTCTTAGCGAGAGTACTGCTGCTAACGTATATAATTATATGGCACAAGCAGAGGCTAATGGCAAAAAGGTTTCATTTATGATAGCAGACCCAGAGACTGGAGTAAGTGTGTCATATAATGCGAAGGAGAAGGTTAACCCATGTTGCACTATCAAGGCAGGTGTGGCACTATCAATAGCAGAAATGATAGAGAATGGTGAGGCGTCATGGGATGATATGCTGACATATCAATCATGGAATACAACTGGTGGCTCTGGAGTTATTAAGTTTGAAAAACCTGGAACAAAATTTACGTTAAGACAAGTAGTACATCTTCTATTAAATATATCCGACAATAGTGCGATGTATATGATAGATGACCACTACGGCATGGAGAGGCAGATAGAGATATTGCGTAGTATTGGCTGTGAGAATGTTAGAGATAAGGAATATGATTTTTGTATAGGTGATATGACTGCCAATGATATAGCAATAGTATGGGGCGAGATATACAGGAGAGGCCACATAGATGGCGAGAAACTGAACCAAGCAATCAAGAATGGCGAAGAGGTGAATATAGACGAGTATAGTCCATATGCTGTTATATACAATGAATTTCTAAATGCTCAATATAATGATCTGAAGGGTACTTATTTCCCAGAATGGGAGTCTGCTCACAAGTCTGGCTGGAGTACTGGTCAGAGCAATGCTAGAAATGATGCGGGTATAGTGTATACGGTTGTGGAGGATGATGCATATAGCCAAGTAGGTGAAATGGACTCTGCAATAGATAGCCCAAAACTATACAATGATATGATTGTAGTAATAATGACATCACCAAACGATGAACCAGATTCTAAGTTAGGGGATGTCCTAGAAGATGTCATATCTGACTATGCAAATGTAAAAGATGTGATATTAATGGAAAAAGATATAATGGATAGATAATAAAAAGTTGTTCGTAAATTCGCGAACAACTTTTTTCTTTTAAATTAACATATATGGAACTGGAAAATATATCCCAGTGTAGAAGAATACAATCTCAATTACTATCATTGCAACAGTCCAGCCCAGATATAACCCCAGACCTATCCAAGAACGGATCTTATTGCCACGGGTCTTGTACATACATAGGCCGATGATAGAGAATATTAGCCCCAATCCACTGCCACCCAAGGCGCTGAATATAATGGCTAGTATGCCAATAGCGCTATTTTCTTTCTTAGGTTTTATAGGCTTGTCAGATTCTACATACACCTCTATCTTGGTGCCGCAATACTGACAATATATAGCATTTTCGTCTATTTCTTTTCCACAATGTTTGCAATACATCATAGTTTTATCTCCCGTTTTTACTTATATTCTAATATATTTTATTGATTTTACAAAAAGGATTTGCATGTATTGTACTAAATGTATTATATATGTTTTTTTAACAAAAGTATCCTAATCTCACAAAAGTCGCTACATTTTGCTTTGAATTTAGACAAAATCACATTAAAATAATATAAAATAATTTTAGAGGAAATGGAAAATGAAACAAACAAAGATAGTTGCAACAATAGGACCTGCCAGCAATACTTATGACAAGATTGCTGCCATGGCGCGTGCTGGCATGAATGTAGCCAGAATTAACCTTAGCCACGGAACTGCATACGAGCACGAGAGTACCATCAACTTGGTCAAAAAGGTGAGAAAGGATCTAAATATCCCTCTGGCTATTATGATAGATACCCGTGGGCCAGAGCTTAGATTTGGCACATTTGAGGGTGGCAAGGTAGAGGTTAAGGCAGGAGACAAGATTGCATTGGTTACAGACAATGTGGTAGGCAATGCCACAAGGGCAACAATCAATCATCCAAAGGCTATTAAGCTACTGAATGTGGGGGATAAGGTGCTGGCTTGCGACGCGTTGGTGACTATGCAGGTATCCAAGGTTATGGATGATGGCGTAGAGCTGAAGGTTATCACTGGCGGAACCCTATCCAATAACAAGAGTCTGTCATTCCCTGGCAAAAACTTTAATTTCCCATATCTTAACAATGAGGACAAGGCAGATATATTAAAAAGCATTGCACATGGTATAGATTATATTGCGTGCAGTTTTGTCAATAGTGCCCAAGACATTATGAAGGTGAAGAAATTCGTCGAGGACAATGGCGGCAATGTAAAATTCATTAGTAAGATAGAGAGTATGTTAGGCGTAGAGAATGTGGACGAGATTATCGCAGCCAGTGATGGCGTAATGGTGGCGCGTGGTGACCTGGGCGTAGAGTTGCCATTTGAGTCTATTCCGCATCTGCAGAAATTAATTATTAGAAAATGCATCAGAGAGAATAAGTTCGTAATCACAGCTACAGAGATGCTAGAGAGTATGATAACATCTGCTAGACCTACTAGGGCAGAGGCTAGCGATGTGGCTAACGCTGTATTCGACGGCAGTAGTGCTGTAATGCTGTCTGGCGAGAGTGCTATGGGTAGATACCCAGTAGAGGCAGTCACTGTTATGGCTAGGATATTAGAGGAGACGGAGAAATTTGTAGATTACAAGAAATTGTTCGAAGACTATACTGAGGAGACTGGATTGATATCTGATATCATATCTCGTACTGTTGCAAAATTGGCATTCAAAATCAAGTCGCTGAAAGCTGTGGCTGTGTATACCCAAACTGGACATACAGCAATAATGATATCGAAGCATTTCCCTAGCTGCCCAATTATTGCATTGACCCCAGACCCACAGACATATCACAACTTGAGTGCGGTATGGGGTGTAAGGGCAGTATTGACCAAGCCTATTAAGACAGCAGACAAATTAATTGTAGAGATAGACAAGATTGCAAAAGAAGGCGGCTTTGCAAATAAGGGCGAGATGATATTGATAGGAACTGGTACAAGGAAGCCAACTAGTACAGACATCATCAAACTGCATATTGTGGGTGAAAAATAAAGCATAAAAAACTATAGAATTTTTTCTATAGTTTTTTTTCAATGATATTGCTAATAAAGGGAATTCTTTTATGTAGGATTTGTATATAATATTTGTCTGATATATATTGTTCTCCGTCTAATACAATTGGTGTATTTTTGGTATTGTGTATGCAGAAGTTGTCAAAAAGTATAACATTATTGTCAATAGTATAGTTATCTTTTATGCCAAATAGAAATAATTTGATTATATCTATCATGCTCTGATACGAGCAATATTTGTTATTGTTCCTCTCTTCTATCATTATCATTCTTGTGAGACTATTAGATGAATTTTTGTTCAGTTTGAATCCCGCTACATAGTCTCCGTTGGCAATAAGTATTAGCGCATATTTGCCAGAGATTTTTCTACCATTTATATCTATCTTCAGCTCCATTGGTGGATAGCGAAACATATCTTTTGCTGCTGTGACAAAGTATGCTAGTCTTCCTATTTTTTTCTTTAGTCTCTGTTTGGTATCATAGCTTGTGCTGGCAAATCTTCCCATTGCTACACCATAAATGGCGTAGTGGTCATTAACCTTGAGTATATCTTTTTGTATCACATTATTTTTCTTAATAACTTCAATTGCTCGTCTGTAATCTTTTGGTATATTCAGTGAGTGTGCCAAGTCGTTCATGGTGCCATTTGGTATTATGCCAATAGCGGGAAAGTACTTGCTGCTGGCAATGGCAGAGACTACATCATTGATAGTCCCGTCTCCGCCTAGGACTATTATTAGGTCTACCCTTGCTAGATATTTCTCTGTTATCTTCTTTGCGTCACCCAGTTTGCTTGTAGGGCAGAAAGTTATATCTGGATACACCTCTAGCAAGGCTTGTTTGATATTATTTAGTTTTTTTTCTTTTATCCCTCGTCCACTCAGTATATTGTATACAAAAATTGCTCGCATATCATATCTATCTTTTTTATTTTTAGTATTAATAATTTATAAAAAAATATTACAAAGTACTCTTTGTAACATTTTATTTTCTAACTCTTTTTTTTGTGTTATTTGCGATTTAGATAATGCAGCAGCATTGCTTCGAATCTGTCTAGGCTGCTTAAATGCACATACTCGTTATCGCTATGCATATTGTAACCGTCTGGATTCATACATACTGAAGGTGTTGTGGTAAAATAATTAACATCCGATGCACCGTTCTCTGCTATATGTGTTAGTTTTTCTCCCAGATACTCTTCGCACGCATCTACAAATCTCTGCACCTCGGCATTGTCTAGCATACACTTGTATTCATTGGTGCTGTTGTGAATGGCGTATGTTGTGGTGTCTTTGCATATGGTCTTTAATTTTGCTAATATTTCGTTTCTGCCTATCCCACTATGCCTTATATCTATCGCCCATTGGCATAGTCCTGGTACTTTGTTATACACATCACCGGCATTAACCTTTGACATAACTATAGATATATTGTCATTCATTGGACATTCTGTATCTACGCCATATTCCTGGCATAGGGCAGTATATACATCTACTGCTCGAAGTATAGCATTTTGTCCCAGATTAGGTACACTGGCGTGACAAGATACGCCTGTGGTTATCATGTCTAGCTGCAACAATGCCTTCTCACTATCTACAAATTTGAAATTCTCGCCCGCATCTGCTATTATCATTAGCTTTGGCTGCATAGGATAATCTCTTGCAATTATCTCAGCTCCGTTATGTCCGCCTATTTCTTCATCAGAGGTTAGTAACAGACCTATGTTTTTCTCAAACTTATTATTCTTCAGCAAATGCAAGATTGTGGCAACTTGACCCTTGTTGTCTATGCTGCCTCTGCCATATAACTTGTCACCCTCAGTCTTTGCGACAAAGTCTGCATCTTTGGCAGCCACTACATCTATATGATTTAGGAATAATGTATCGAAATGTAGTAGGTCGTTGCTTGTGCCAATGAGTAGTGAGCGAAAGTTATTGTATTCAAATGTCTTGTAATAGAAATTGTTACCCAGATAGCTCTGAATGTATTCAAAGCATTGGTTAACTTCATTATGATTGCCAGACACGGTCTTAAATGATATTAATTTTGTTAATAACTCTTGTATAGTCATTATTCTTTTCACTCTCCTAGTAATATTTATGTGTAAAATAATAAAAAAGCCAACAAAAAATTATAAAAAACTTGTTGGCAATTTTTTTAGTATCAAAATATTAGACTGTTGTATTATTACGCAATTATTCTTGGTTCTTCAATTCTTCTTCAAATTTTGCAAGAATCTTGCTGCTAATCTCGTCTCTAGTAGGAGTGTTCAATGGATGAGCAATATCCTTGTACTCTCCGTCGCCAGTCTGTCTAGAAGGCATTCTTACGAAATATCCTTGATTTCCCTCCAAGATCTTGATGTCATGCACTACAAAGCAATCGTCAATAGTCATTGATGCAACTGCCTTTAATTTGCTGTCATCCTTTTGTAATAGTCTGATTCTGATGTCTGAAATATTCACTTCTATAGTTCTCCTTTTGTGATATTACAATGTAATTATAAACTAATTTAGCCATATCTACAACTTTTTTTGTGTATTTTCATATATATTTTTATGGAAAATATAATCAGAACACATAATAATTCATTTTTTGTAAACATTAAGTCGGTGCATTTCGTAGGAATAGGCGGCATATCCCTCAGTGCATTGGCTAGACTGACCAGAGCCATGGGGATAAACGTCACAGGTTCTTCAATAGAGGAAAATAAAGAGACCGTAGCAGTTGCAAAACAGGGGATGATAGTCCATATTGGGCATAATGCTGACAATGTTCCGCCAGATTGCGATATGCTAGTATATAGCGGTGCTGTGCCAGAGACCAATCCAGAGATTGTTAGGGCTAGGCAGATGCGTATCCCAGTTGTCGAGAGATCTGTCTATTTGGGAGAGATAGCAAAGTTATATGATCATGTGATAGCCATAGCTGGCTCGCATGGCAAGACATCCACGACAGCATTGATTGGACATATATTTGTGACAGCAAAGCTTAATCCCACTATCCACATTGGTGGGCAATCTGTGTCTTATGGTAATCTCCGTATAGGTTCCCAGCGATTCTTCATAACAGAGGCCTGCGAGTATAGAGAGAGTATGAAATATATACTGCCCAATACTTGTGTTATCTCCAATGTGGACAATGACCACTTGGATTACTATCAGACATATGATAGGGTCGTTCATGCATTCCAGAGATTTGCAGACTCTGCTAGTGACCATTTGATTGTTGGTAGCGGTAGGAAGTTCCGCAGAGTCAATAGATCGGCTGCAATGCATAGCGTGGGACTAAGTAACAAGCAAGATATGTATGCAAAGGATATTGTCAGTACCAAACGCGGCTCTTCATTCAGCGTAATAAATCATGGTCAAGATATAGGCAGATTCGAGATTAGACAATGGGGCAGACACAATGTCCATAACGCACTCTATGCCATAAAGGTGGCAAAGTTGTATGGCATTAGTGACAAGATTATCCGCAAAGCATTGAAGACATTCAAGGGTGTAGAGCGAAGATACGAATACATTGGCAATTATAGGCATATTCCAGTGATATCTGACTACGCTCATCATCCTACAGAAATATATAGTAGTATTGCAGGACTTAAGAAACATTTCCACAACGTCTTGGTTGTATTCCAGCCACACACATATTCCAGAACAAGGCTGCTACTAAGGGATTTCTGCACCGCATTTCGCATGGCCAATAGTGTGATAATATATCGCACGTATCCGGCCAGAGAGGAGTACGACCAGTATGGCGATGAGAAGACGCTGTATCAGGCTTTATCTGTCAGAAATAAATATGTTGCAGAAGACATGGCGGAGCTGGCTCAGTGCATAGATGTGGTGCTAGATGTGGATGATATAGACGCCATATGCTATATGGGCGCAGGGGATCTGCCGTTGATTGCAAAATATAGCAAGCATAGGTTTAATTCACGCAGATCATGACCTTAAAGCCTGCTATTGAGAGAAAATAATCTGTAATTTTAAGAAATTATTTACAAATTGTATTGACTTGGGTGTATTTTTTGAGTATAATGTTTTAGCAAAATAATAATTGAGGTAATTAGAAATGAGAGAAAATATACATCCAGATTATCATGAGGTAGAAGTTATTTGTGGATGTGGTAACAAGTTTACTACTAGATCTACTGTAAAAGGTGATACTCTAAGAATAGAAGTTTGTGACAAATGTCATCCATTCTATACTGGCAAGCAGAAGTTGGTTGATACTGCTGGTAGAGTAGACAAATTCAAGAAGAAATACAACCTAGATTAGTTAATGCATGGTAGGCGGCAGAATTATTTGTGTTTTTGTGGCACGAAAGTCTTTCTGTAACCTACTTTTTTTGTACTCATATACTTGACGCTAAATAGACAATTTGCCAGCACAAGGATATGAGTATATTTTTTGTAAAAAAAGGATATGTTATGGAACTAAGAGATATCAAGAGGGAATATCTGGGGCATGGGGATATAGATAGCGATATCAATATCCTAATTAGGCATGTAATGGGCGATGTCAGCATATCGCCATTCCTAAGTGTGCCAGATAGTATCGCCAAGGTTTTGCGTAAATATATATCCAGACACCTGAAGGGCGAGCCTATAGAGAAGATCATTGGATATAGTATATTTTGCGACTGTTATATCCAATATTCTAGACATACTCTGACACCTAGGCTAGAGACAGAATTGCTGGTAGAGGCGGTCAAAGAGTATGTAGGAGAAAAGTGTATGTCGGTCTTAGATATGTGCTGCGGTAGCGGTGCTATAGGTATAGCCCTTGCTAAGTCTGCTAATTGTAGAGTACTATGTGCAGATATATCTAAGAAAGTGCTAAAGATGTGTGCTAGCAATGCTCGCATTAATAATGTCAATGTAGAGATAATTCAATCAGATCTGTTTGATAATATCAAAGAAAGATATGATGTCATAGTATGTAATCCGCCATATATTCCGTATTCAGAGTATTTAACGCTAGATGATATGGTAAAGAAATATGATCCAAAATTGGCGCTAGTGGCGGATAAAGAGGGGTTGGCGATATACGAGAGGATAGCAGAATCGGTTACAGATTATCTCACAGATAGCGGGATTTTGGTGCTGGAAATAGGGTATAACCAAGGGGATAGAGTGAAGGCGATGCTGGATAGTAGGTTCCGTGACGTAGAGGTATCCATAGACTATAACGGCAATGACAGAATAGTTATTGCCAGAGATATAAGGAGATAAATAATTATGTTAGAGAAATTAAAGTTAATTAAGGAAAAATATGACAGCCTTAGTGCTAGCCTAGTAGACCCAAAGATAACTGCGGATATCAAGGAATATACTAGAATTGCCAAAGAGTATTCTACATTGCAACCAATTGCCCAAGCATATGATAGATATTCCAAATTGGTTGGAGATATCAAGAGTGCACAAGAATTGCTGCAGATAGAGTCTGATAGAGAGATGATAGACCTACTTGAGGCTGAAGTGAGAGATAATAAGGAAGAGTTGGGAAAACTAGAGGAAGAGATCAAGATATTGCTGCTGCCAAAGGATGCTAATGATGACAAGAACGTTATCATGGAGATTCGTAGCGGTGCTGGTGGCGAAGAGTCCAGCCTATTCTGTTCTGTGCTATTCAGAATGTATAGTATGTATGCAGAGAAGATGCGTTGGAAGATAGAGGTACTGGACATGAATGAAACAGAGTTGAATGGTATCAAGGAAGTATCATTTATGGTCAAAGGCTTAGGTGCATTCAGTAAGTTGAAGTACGAGAGCGGGGTACATCGTGTACAGCGTGTGCCAGAGACGGAGAGTAGTGGCAGAATCCATACATCCACCTCGACTGTTGCGGTATTGCCAGAACACGAGGATGTGGATGTAGAGATCAATGAGAAGGATATCAAGATAGACACATATCGTTCATCTGGTGCTGGTGGTCAGCACGTCAATACAACCGATAGTGCTATCAGAATAACACACTTTCCTACAGGCATAGTGGTATGCTGTCAAGATGAGCGTAGCCAGGGCAAGAACAAGGATAAGGCATTCAAGGTGCTAAAGAGTAAATTGTATGATTATTATCAGATGCAAAAAGATAGCGAGTATGCTGCTAATAGAAAGAGCCAAGTAGGTACTGGAGATAGAAGTGAGAGGATTAGGACATATAACTATCCACAAGGTAGATTAACAGACCATAGAATCAACTATACAGAGTACAACTTGCAGAGCTTCTTGGATGGCAATATAGATACATTGATAGAGAACTTGCGTATGGCAGACCAGAAGGCAAAGCTGGAGAGTATGGAGAACAACTGAGATATATTAATACAATTGTTGCAAATTAGAGAGTAATTCAAATAAAATTCCCAATTCTACACATATTAGTAGAATGAGAGAAGAGAAGAAATGTAAGACAATAATAAATAGTATTGTTATCGCAGTCGCTATTCTGATAGGTATAGCTACACTAGTGGTTGTTTTGGTGGTGGAGCGATACAGTACATCTTTTAATATACTAATGACTAGCGTATATATAGTGCTATGTTTTGTGCCAATACTATTGCATATAATATTCCATTGGCAGATTCCGCCATACATGAATATTTGCTACTTTGCATTTTTAGTTTTATCTACTGTTGGCGGAACGATTTTTGGACTATACAATATGATTGCCGTATACGATATTATACTTCACACCGCCAGCGGATTACTTCTTGCTGGATTTGGTTTATATTTATTTCGTGTGTTGAATAAAACAAATACAGAGAATATTATACTGGTAGTATTATTCATCATAGGATTTGCTGTTACTTGTGGCGTGATATGGGAGGTCTGGGAATTCTGGACAGACGAGCTACTATTACTCAATTCCCAACGCCACACCACACTAGATGGCGTAGCGCTACTAGGACACGAGGCTCTACTGGATACTATGTATGACCTAATGAGTGATTTTGTCGGTGCGGTAATATTTGCTGTTATATATGCATTGTATCATAGACTGTATAAAACAAATAAAAACACTAGGACTGATAAAAAAAGTTGTCGCTAGTGTTTTTTTGTTGTTTTTATTTCTATTCAGCTGGCTCAATAATTATTGTGATAATAGTGTTATCCTCCCATGTATATGCTGGAGCCATTACACCAAAATCGGTTGTAACACCGTCAATACAAATGATTGTAGAACCATCAATCAGTCCGTTAACAAAACAGCCTGATTGTGGATCATAAATATCTGTAGCAATAGATTCCGCTCCACTAGGTGCAACAACAATAAAAGTTATTTTTGTTCGAGTTGTTCCGCTTGAGAAGTTAAGCATAATTTCTGATTCAGCTCCTTCAGGAAGATCTGAAGGAAGAACATTATGTGCTCCGGAATATCTTGTTCCATGTGTGGAAGAATTATAATTAATTCCAGTTCCGTTATTTTCTGACATTATTTCTATTGTAGCATTATCATTATTAATAACTCTAACCAATGCTACACCTGCCGTTTGCAAATCTGCATCAGGATCTACAATGTCATAGCCTAGTTGTATAGATAGGCTTAGTTGTAGGTCATTAATATCAATAGTAGGGTCTGTTACAGATATTATTACATAAAAGTTAGCTGTCTTGCCACCAATTCCAATATTATTATAATATGTTGTGCTGTATTCTGTAGCTGATGTCTCTGTTCTGCCTAGCTTGATAGTAACATTGTCATCAGCAGAGTCACCAGTAACCATTGCTAACATCTTCAGCTCTTTTGTATTAGCACTATTAGCAGTGTTGGTTATCTCAAATTTGTATACAGCTCTGCCCGCTGCAGTCAGTTCTGCCTTCTCGAACTCTACGCCGCCAGTGGCCTCAGATTGAGTAGCATAGAACGTAAATGTCTTGGTTGTAAGGTTATCTGTCGTGCCGTCAGATAACTCAATTGTTGTGCCAGTGGTTGCAGTAGTTGTAGAGTAATTTACACCTGTAGCCGTAATAGTGGCATCTACATTGTTGGCAGTATAGCTGACAGTCATGCTGTTATTTAACGTTGCTTGCTGTGCCACTAATACTAGTCCAATAGTCAGTCCAATGATAGCCAATGCCATGACAGCAATGACTGTAATGACTAATGCTTTT
>CAYSUG010000019.1:0-24165 GCA_964434145.1 uncultured Christensenella sp.
ACGAAACAAAAGAAAAATCAGCCCCTTTGACAAAATTTGCGAGAAATTGGAAAAAGTTTTAAAAAAATAATACAAATCAAATATACTTATGATATACTATCTACATAAGGAGTATCAAAAATGAAAAAGATTATTGTTATTACTGGCGGAACTTCTGGATTCGGATTAGAAACCATAAAAGTA
The DNA here is from genome assembly GCA_964434145.1 of uncultured Christensenella sp. Taxonomy (GTDB): domain Bacteria; phylum Bacillota; class Clostridia; order Christensenellales; family UBA1242; genus UBA11490. The sequence goes on from CAYSUG010000019.1 coordinate 184, forward strand.
TTTTTAAGAGAAGAAAAAGACAATGCCCAAATAATAAGCATTTCGAGAAGTGAAGATAAAATTAACAAGGCGAAAAAACAACTTGGTGGAAATGCAAAGTTTGTTGAGTTCTTACAAGCCGATGTATCAAGCCCAGAGGCTATCCAAAGTGTTGTAAATCACATTACTGATAAATATAGCAAAGTTGATATTTTAGTTAATAATGCTGGAACAATTATTCCAGGAGGAGTTGAATCTTTAGAATGTAATGATTGGGATTGGGTTATTAAAAATAATTTATCCAGCTATTACTATATGACCAAACTTTTTGTGCCTTTGCTTAAAAATTCAAAAAGTGGCTCTATTGTAAACATATCTTCAATTTCTGCAAAACTGGGTGGAAGCTCTATTGCATATTCTGTATCAAAAGCCGGCGTGGATATGATTACTAAAACCACTGCAAAAGAATTAGTTAAGTACGGTATAAGAGTAAATGCAATTTCGCCAGGAATGGCAAATACGGGATTCCATATTTGGAATAATGTTTATGATGAAAATGGATACAATCAAATGCTTGATAATGTTAAAAAAGATTATCCGCTAGGAATTGGCGAAAGCATAGATATTGCTGAAATGATTTATTATTTATCTAGTGAAAAAGCCAAATGGATGACTGGTAGCAATATTTTGGTTGACGGTGGCAAAAGTTTATAAGGAGTGAAAATGTTAAATCTTAAAGACATAAATGAAAGGATTACAGATAGAAAAAACTCTTTTTTCTGGCAAACAGATAGGAACATATCTCAAGAAGAAACACGAGAGATTTGGGAAGATAAACATAGAGGGATAACATCTCAAGACTTATTAACTATGGTTAATAAAGAGATGAACAATCAAGTTGCAGAAATTAAAGAAGTCAAAGAAAATGACCAAACAAATTTAGGGTTTATCAATTCCGTTAGGGTCGGAATATTGAGAGATGGAAAAGAAATTATTATTCGTTGTCATCCTAAAGGAGTTAAAAATGGTTATTTCTATGCTGAAAGTTTAGTTGCAAAACTACTAAAAGAGAACGGGCTTCCGGCCTATGATACTTATGCCATACACAAACTTGCAGATGAAAACGATGTATCATTTCAAGTTATAGAAAAATTAAATGGTACAGCAATGAAAAAATATTTTGAAGAAAACCCTCAAGACATTGATAAATTAATGGTTGAAGCTGGCAAAACTCTTGCTAAAATTCACTCAATTAAAGTTGAAGGATTTGGTTCTTTTGATAATGAACTCGCCAAACAAGGCAAATTAATTGGCTTACAAAATAGTTTTGAGAATTTTATGTTGTGTGGACTAGAAACAAACTTAGATGTATTAGTAAAATATAATCATATTAGCGAAACCCAAAAGAATAAAATTATATCTCTTTATTCTAACAACTCATTATTAAAATGCGACCAAGCAGTGTTGGTGCATAATGATTATGCCGATTGGAACTTGTTAACTGACGGCGAAAAAATTTCAGGCATTCTAGATTTAGATGAGTGTTGTGCTTCCGACCCTCTTTGCGATATTGCTTGTTGGATGTCAATGGCTCCACAAGAAAGAGTTGATAATTTTTTACAAGGTTATTTTGGAAACAATGAAAGGCCATCTAACTTTGAAGAAAAAATAAATTTATTTACACTTCGTTATGTTATCAGCAATATGGTACAACGCTCTTATAGAAGCGAATATATTCACACAGGCTTTTTAAACGAATTACTAAGACAAGGAAAAACTCAAATATTAGACCTGTTAACTTTCTTTAAAATAAAATAATTTTGGATGAAATTGCTTAATTTTTGCTTAAATTATAGTAAGCAGGATAAGGAAATGGACTCAAATTAATCACACAATCATCAAAAAAGCCCTATTTTATAGGCATTTCTGATGACTCAGCCCGAAAAGGCTGGTGGAACAATTTTGCTTCAGTCCATTTCCACTTTTTTAGACCAAGTGTGAAGCCCACTTGTCTTTCTTTGTCGAAGGTATTGGAACAATGTAAAAAGTATGATATAATGTCCTTAGCTTCTAAGACTGGAGCTAACAGGATTAAAGTCAATAGCGGCTAACATAGATATCATTTATAAAAAAATGAACTATGAACAATGTTATTGACAATCGTTTTATTGATTGTGAAGATATATCAGAAAATTCAGCCATTTTCAACCTTAATACTAAAGTATTAAGGCAAGGCAAAACAAAACTAAGTCAAAAGCAAATAAGCCGAATAGCATTTATTATTGCCACCGACTTAAAGAACTTTGCCGAAACCAACGGCAACTTTTCTAACCTATCAGCAAATGCAGTCTACACTCATTTGCAGTCCAATCAATAAAACCCACGAGAAGAAGTTTTTACGCTTTTTCTCATTTTTTTAGATTTTAGTTATACGGTTTTAGAAGATATGTGTTATAATTATTACATTAAATTAGAGGTAGGAGTGGCAAATGAATAATATTGAACAGTTTTTAGATATTTGTCGTAAGAATTTCTTTCAATCGTCAGAAGATGCTTATAAAGTCTTAATTCAAGATTTGATTAATTGGTTATATATTAGAGATGATATAAAAATTCAAAGATTAAATATATACTTTAAGAAAGATAAGAGTTTAAGACTTTCTAAAAATCCGACATATTTAACTGATGGCAGAATGAGTGTTAAAGGTAAGGAATTGTGCTTTGTTTTTAATGATGATTTAATGAGAAAATATTACAAAGAAAATAAGTATATAGGTTTTATAGAATTAATCTTTCATGAATGGGGACATTTTTTGCAGTTATTATTTCTTAACAATATATATGAAAGCAAATTAATGCCTAACTACTTATTAAAAGAAGGACAACTAGAAAAGGATAAGATTAAACAGTTAAACATTAGTGATATTAGGTCTACCGATAAAAATTTAGATAAAATAAGAAAACTTGCAAAATGGCTAGAACTTTCAAATAAACACCAAGTTATGAATGATTTGGAAGAATTAGTTTCTAATGTGAGAGAATATATCGATAACAATTCCAACAATAAGAATGATTTATTGATTTTAGATATTTTAGAAAAGAATTTAATAGTTGAAAGAAAAATCTACGCTTATCTATCTCATACTATTGAAGGAGAACATGTTATTGAAAATTCTGATACTCCAAAACAACTTGTGAAAGAAATACAAAAATTTAGAAAGTGGTATGGTGGTCGATTTGTTGTGGTAGAGTCTGTTGTTCTAGGTTTATCTATAAATTTGAAATAACAACTTTAATCCACCCAGCACCGATAAAGATTTTGGTGTTAGGATTGGATAGCGGTCTTCCCGCCATGAAACAAGGTTCGCGGTTTGCGAACTTTTTTTCATGCCAGGGAGGTGAGTATGGCGTGAACGCCATTGTACGCCATGCGTACGCTTTGAATCTGTATTCTTCTGATAAAAGTGTGCAAGCCCACCGCTCCAGAAATTTGCCTCACTATGCTCGTCTGCACCAACTCCCTCACTTTCAGCCAAAAGCGAATTGTGCAAACTCGGAGATTTTGTGTTTGTATTTTTTTATAGAAATGTTTTGAATATTATAACTAGTATGATAAAATTCCTAAAAATCCATAATAAATATTAGGAAGGAATGATTAATGGATAAGTATATGAAAATTGCAATTACTGAGGCTCAAGAAGGAATTAGAAAAGGCCACGGAGGTCCATTTGGTGTTTGTATTGTAAAAAATGGCAAGATAATAGGCAGGGGACACAATAGAGTTGTACTAAACAATGATTGTACATGCCATGGAGAAATGGAAGCAATTAGAGATGCTTGTAAGAATACAAAGTCTTTTGATTTGTCTGGTGCATCATTGTACACTACAGGCATGCCATGTCCTATGTGCTTGGGTGCAATCCAGTGGGCAAGTATTGCAAAATTATTCTATGGTTGCTCTATAGAAGATAATGCAAGTGTTGGATTTAGAGATGATCTCTTTGCAGAAGGAATCAAGATAGATCATCAAAAATTGACTTTTTCAGTAGATCAATTGGATAGGGATGATTGCTGGAAAGTATTAGAGGAATATAAGAATATTCAAGATAAAACAATTTACTAAGCTTGCTTTTAGAAATGTTGCGACTAAAGCATGATATAGAATCACGCAAAAAGATACACAAATTATTTTGTGTATTTTTTACATGTGGTAGATTGTTTTGGTTATTGTGTTGTTAATGTGTTAAAATCCTGGAAGAGTAAAAGGAGAGAAAAAATCTTGGAAAACAATGTTGTTAGCTTAGAATCCAATCTAAAACATAAATCTCAAAGAAATGGTCTGATAGAGCTATATAGATTTTTATTTGCAATTTGGGTAGTTTGGTTTCATAGTTTTTTTATATTTAAGAATCAATACTTTAATCATGGATACATATCCGTTGATTTTTTCTTTATTTTGAGCGGTTTTTATTTAATAAAAGCCATAGATAAATACTTAAATACGACTCTTTTTAAGGGGATTGGAAAATTTTTATTACAGAAAATCAAAGCTTTGGGCACGCCATTTTTTGTAGGTTTTATTTTTGCTGTATGGTATATGTTTTTAGATGATAAATTAACGTTGTTTGGCTTTTTGTGGTATATTCCATTTATGTTGCTAGGATTTATTGTAATTTTTGTTATGAAAAAGTATATCAAAAGCAATAGAGCATTGATATTTTGTTTGATTGTGTCTGTAGTACTAAACTATTTACTTTATTACAATCCATTTTATCAAGGTATATGGTTATTTGGTGCGGTTGGCGGAGTGTCGCTTGGGGTTTTAATCTCATTTATTCCAAAAATTAATTTAAAGACCAAATCTATTAATTTCAATTGGATAATAACTCTTGCGTTGCTTGGCGTAGTATTATATTTGGCTTACTTGCCAAAAGAAAATCTGGTAAGTGAATATTTTCTAGTATTATTGCTTATGCCTATGCTTATATATTTTACCAATACATTGAGTATTAATTGTAGATTGTTTAATTTCTTAGGTTCGCTTAGCTTTGGCTTGTATGCATATCAATGTGTTTTAAGAGTTATAGAATATTACATTCCGTTGGCACAATATTGGTTATTTTTAATATTAGTAGGTCTGGTATTAGTGGACAAATTGGTAGAACATATATACAAAAGAACGAAGAGAGAGAAGGCGAGTCTGCAGCCTAGTTAGTTGTTGCCACAAAGAATGCACTATTTTGTATCGTATATTTTTTGTTGTCGTGGTTATATGACTTAGCGGTGACTTTATAAAAGGTTGGGGGGAAGTTAGTTTTAATTTATTCAAAAATTATAAATTTATTTTTTTATTTTAATAATTTGACTGAACTATTTTGTGTATGATAACATAAATATATCATAAAAGGAAAAGGGGGAAACAAATTTTTATGAAAAAGAAATTCAAACTTGCATTGCTTAGTCTACTGATTATTCCATGCTTGTTGTTCGTTACCGCTTGTACAAAAGACATATCCATGTCAGAGTTCCAAAGCAGAATGGGCGACAGCGCTGTTAATTATTATCAGAACAAGCAAAAAGAAAATATGACAATAGTTGCTACTAGTAATAGCACTAATACTTATTCTACTACAGTATATTTTGGAGCAGATGACGAAAATGGTCTAGAAGCGGAGTTTAAGGTTGTCACAGAAAGCACTATGACTATCGAATTGTACAAGTATGCTGCAGATGAAGGTATTTATAGGAATGCAAAAGTCACAGAGGTAGAGAAGAAAACTACTTATGGTATGGAAGAGAATGACGCAGAGACCGGTCTGCAGGCATTTACCGATGTGGAAGAAACTACTACTATAACTACATTTGTTCAAGGTGCAGAGTCTTGTGTGGCGTATACTTACAATGAATACAAGTTAAATACTGACGAGGAACATGAGGTAGAAAAAGAAAAATATACATATTATTCAACAGCTGCGTATGAAGAAGAAATTGACGGAATCTTGGAAGAGATTGACTCTGAAATTATGGAAAACGGGTTCTTCACTACCAGCTATATGCTAATTAGTGTTGCTGGTGGCGAAATTTCATATTATGCCAATGGGGATTCCAATTTTGGGGTGAAGTCTTCGATAGAGACAACGACCGTAAGAGACAAGGCAGTTACTACAACAACCAATGATATGGAGATTAGTTTTGAGAACAACTTACCATACAAGGCTATGATAACAGCTACTTCGGCAGTAGAGGATAAGCATACCTATGAAATGCCTACTATGGGAAATCTTGTTACAAACCAAACAACTACTATCGAGATGAAATATTCTGCTAATAATATCGTAGCACCAACTGATTTTGAGAATGCAGAGGATGCATATTATTCACCAGATATTGAAATATCAGTAATTGGTTAGAAAAAAACACTATTTATTATGGCAAAAATGCTATAAAAATAGTGTTTTTTGTATTAGTCAAAGATATGCTATAATAAAAAAGTTGCATATGAGGGGGAGTTTTTTATGAAATCGATCAATACAACCTTATTACTTGTAGTAAAAGATGACAAAATATTGTTGGCAGAGAAAAAGAGGGGCTTTGGTGCAGGCAAAATAAATGGTACTGGCGGCAAGGTAGAGCCGAGCGAGAATGTAGAGACTGCGATGCTAAGAGAGGCAAAGGAGGAGCTGGGCATTGTACCTGTCAATTATCAGAATGTCGCAACTATTGACTTCGATGAATATGTCAAGGGCGAGAGGGAGAATGTCATAATGAATGTTTTCGTTGCAACGGATTATATTGGCGAAGAGGTAGAAACGGAAGAAATGAAGCCAGTATGGGTTGATTTGCATAACATTCCTTACCACAAGATGTTACCAGATGACAGATATTGGCTGCCGCTAGTATTAGACGGGAAGAGTATTGATGCAAAGTTTACATTTGATGAAGAATTCAATCTTTTGTCATACGATATCCAAGAGCGTATCAAAGACTGCAAAAATAATTTTAAAAAAATGTAAATAAAACTTGACATAAGATATACTATTCAGCTATAATACAAATGTAAACAAAACTTTACATTTGTGTTTTACAGGAGGTGTGTTATGGAAAAAAATGAAGTTTTGCAAAAAGCTCAGAGCAAAAAAGCTGTGGTAGGGGAAATGGAGAAGGCAAAGATAAACAAATCCAACTGGATTAGTGTAATAGCTGCAGGTGTCATGGCTGTTGGTTTGATGATAATAGAAGGGGTTTTGCAGCATTTTACTAGTATTTATGCTATTGCTAGTATTTGCTTTACTTGGGCTAGTGTATTCTATTTCTGCCAATATTTCATTGCAAAACGCCCACTTGGGGTTCTGATTGGTGCAGTGCTAGAGACATTGGGTGCATTAATCATGATTACATTGTATATTCTGACAAGCATTGGGGTAATGTAATGAATGATTTGGTTTTAAGAAACAGATTAAAAGAAAAAAGGCAAAAAAAAGGATTGTCTCAAGAGGAATTAGCAAAAATGGTTGGTACAACTAGGCAGACAATTATATCAATAGAGCGTAGTTCGTTCAATCCTTCTGCCAAGTTAGCTCTGCTGTTATGTATGGCACTGAATGAGAATTTTGAGAATCTATTCTATTTCTAGTATTATGTATAATAGTAAAAATCCCCAAAGAACAGGGGATTTTTTATGAATTAAAAGTCAAGAAAGACGTTTAGTGTTTTATATTGTTATTTTTGTTATTATACATATTATCTGTTAGCTTGTATATCAGCATACTTAAGCCGCCAGCAATTAGACCAACAATGCTATAGGCTAGAATTATAGCGAATATTATTAATATTTCTGCAATGCTATTAGGGTACATTGTTGCACCTAGTCCGCTAAATACTAACCAGATGCCTATGAATATACTGCTTATTGAGGTAAAATTAAATATTTTTAATTCGTATAGCATCATTATGCAAAATACTACTATTAGTGTAGCAAAGCACGATGTCATGCTGATTCCATTTATTGTGAAATTGAATATAGAGAAGATAGCAGTAGATAAATATATAATTGCAACGGACGCAAGAGCACCTATAATATAACCCGGCAAGGCTTTTAGTCTATCCTTAGTTGATGCTGTAAAGAACACTGTCCAGCTAGCAAATGCAATCCATATAAAAAGTTTGTTAGGGAAAACAAATGAACAAAATAATTCGTCCAAGAATACAATTAGGCAAGCAATAACGGCAATCCCTAGTGCGTTAAGGAATTTGCCTAACGGCCTTTCTATTTTAAACTTTTTCATATAACAACTCCTTTGTTGTGATTATAGCACAATGAATATGTGATCCAAAATGAAAAGTGTGACATTTTGGGTTTGGGTCATCTGTATTATGTATAAAATAACGATTTGTTTGTAATAATTAATACAACTCTAAAAAAACAAAGTGAGGTATTATGAAATTAGTAGAAAGTAAAACATTTAAAAATCTGGCGCGTGCGTTTGCTGCAGAGTGTCAGGCGAGGACTAGGTACGAGTTTGTAGAATATGGATTTAGATACAATGGTTACAAAGCAATTGCAAGTTTGATAGACAAGATTGCGTATCAAGAGTTCAATCATGCTAGAATGCTGTATACCAAGATACAAGAGGCAGATCCAAAGGAGGTTGAGAATATTGAGATATGTTCTGGATTTCCATTCAAGGAAAAGTGGGAGTTAGAAGAAAATCTAAAACTCTTGGCAGAGGACGAGGCTGATGAGGCGAAGGCGTATACAGAATTCATTGCAGTGGCAGAGGAAGAAGGATTTGATGATATAGCAAAGTTGTTCAAACAAATCAAGACTGTGGAGCTGAGGCATAAGGAAATATTCATGGAAATATATAACCAATTCAAGAAGAAAAAATTGTATAAGAAATCTGAAAAAACTGTATGGGTTTGTCCAGATTGTGGCTATGTAGGAGAGGGCAAAGAAGCATGGGATAAATGCCCATTGTGTGAGGCTGAACAAGGTGTATGCTATCTTAATCTGCCAGATGGATATCTGGTATAAAACTACAAAAAAAAGAGCAAAATTGTTTTTGCTCTTTTTTTGTTATGAAATATATATTTTTATGACAAAAACTCTACAATATTTGTCAACACCTCGTCTTTGTTTGTCTCATTTAGTAATTCATGGCGTGCGTCTTTGTATGATTTGATTTTTACATTTAGTCCATGTTTTTGGTATTTTTTGTATAACTTTTTTATCTGTTTTCCTTTGCTGCCTACTGGGTCTGCGTCGCCATATATTAGTAATAAATTTGTGTCATCAGATATGTCCTTGATGCCTCTATTTAGCTGCCCCATATTCTTAAATAATGATGAGTAGAATGATACAGGAAATGGTGTTCCGCAGTATGGGTCGCTGTTATATATTTTCCATACTTTTTCATCTCTAGATAACCAGTTGCCGTTCTCAAATCCTTTGGCATAAGACTTAAAGCTCATATTCTCTATCATGGTTGCTTTGCCGTGTCTACCATTCTTCCATTTGGTCATGGCTGCAACTATTTTGCCAAATTTCATTATCATATTGTCGCCATTGGTTGTGCCACAGATTATCACTTTCTTTGCCACATGACATACTTGGATATACTTCTGTGTTATGAACGAGCCATATGAGTGACCAAATATGTATAGTGGTAGATTAGGGTAGGTATTTATAATATAGTTTGTAATCTCTATCTGGTCTATTACTGTGGCAGAGAAAATATCTCCGTCGTCCTTACCCAGAGACTCTGTATCCTTTGATGTCTTGCCGTGACCTCTTAGGTCGGACGCTATGCAAACATATCCGTGCTTATTTAGCTCCCGGCACGTTCCTTCATATCTTGCTGCGTGCTCTTGCATTCCGTGTATTATCTGAATGACACCAATAGGTTCTTTTACCTCATCAAATACATAAGTATGCAGCTGTGTCTCGTCGAAAGATTTAATCTTTATTTCTTTCATAGCTTACTCCTTTTTTCACTATATATTGTTGTCTTCACAGCATTCTCCCACTTGTCAAATAGTTGGTCCCTTGTGTATCTGGACATATTAGGCTTGTATATATTTTTTACCTTGTATAGTTTGGTTATATCTTGCAATGTCATTACTTTCTTGGACAATGCCACCATGTATATTGCACCTAGTGCGGTGCTCTCTACTTGATAACTCTTTATTACATTTCTCTGAATCATGTTGCTCTGGAATTGTAGTAAAAATTCGTTCTTGCTACCGCCGCCGTCTACATGTAATTCTTTGATAGGAATTGTTTTGTTGGACATAGTCTTTATTATAGAATACGTGTTGTATGCAATGGATTCGATACAAGCACGGATGATATGTGCCTTGTTAGTAGCCAGTGTCATGCCTGTGATTGTGCCTCTGGCAAAACTGTCCCAGTAGGGTGCTCCCAGTCCAGTAAATGCTGGAACAAAATATACTCCGTCATTGTCTGGGGTGCTATAGCATATATCTGACGTCTCTCTCACATCGTCGTATAATCCTAAGTTGTGTTTTAACCAATTGATTGCATTGCAAGCAGAGAATACGCTGCCTTCTAGTGCATATGTGGTCTTGCTGTCTATGGTATATCCAATAGTGCATAAGGTAGTCTTGTTCTTTACTCTCTCTGCGCCTACGTTCATTAGGATAAAACATCCTGTGCCGTACGTTGCCTTTGTCATTCCTTTCTTCAGACACGCTTGACCAAAAAGGCTGGATTGCTGGTCACCAATCATGCCACATAATGAGAATGGGTAGTCTAGGCATTGACCGATGTCCTCGTTGCACGATACGATATCAGCTAGAGTATGCCTAGGGATGCCAAAGTATTCTAGCAATTCCTTGTCCCAATCCATGGTGTTGATATTGAATAGCATTGTTCTGGATGCGTTGGTCGTGTCTGTCACAAACTTGCCTGTTAATTTGAATGCTAGAAAGCTATCTATTGTACCTATGCAAAGTTCTTTTTTTGCTATTAATTTATTTGCTTTTGGTATATTGTCTATTATCCATTTCATCTTGCTGGCACTGAAATATGCATCAGCTATCAGTCCTGTCTTGTTCTTGATCTTTCTAACAATATTCTTAGGCAACTTCTCTATATATTTTGCAGTCCTTCTGCATTGCCAGACTATTGCTCTATGTATTGGTTTGCCAGTGGTTCTGTCCCACGCTACCACTGTCTCACGCTGATTGGTAATTCCCAGTCCAATAATGCTGTCTGGGCTAATATTGGCGTTGGTTATTAGGTCATCTAGTGTCTTTTTCTGGTAATTCCATATTTCTTCTGCGTCTTGCTCTACCCAGCCAGATTTGGGATAATATTGCTTGAACGGCATCTGTTCTGTATGTACAATGTCATTAGTCTTGGTGTCATACAATATTGCTCGTAGGCTGGTTGTGCCTTCATCTAGGGCAATTATATATCTTTTTTCCATATTCATCTCTCCATTACTAGTATTCTACCATATATCTAGAAATATAAAAAGCAAAATAATCACATTAAAATTTGACATAATTTCCATAACTTTATACAATCATAGTAAGTAAGAAAAAGATTGGGGTAGGGTTGATGGAAAATATCTTTGATGTAGCAATAATTGGCGGTGGCGTTGTTGGTGTCAGTATATTCAATGACTTGGCTAGATGCGGATGTAATGTAGCACTGATTGAGAAAGAATTAGATGTGTCGGTAGGCACGACTAAGGCCAATAGCGGTATAATTCATGCAGGATTTGATGCCGAGACAGGGACGTTGAAGGCACAACTAAATGTCGCTGGCAATGCCATGTTTCCAGAAATATGCACTAGATTGCACGTGCCGCTGGTAAAATGTGGTGCGTATGTTATAGGTGGCAATGAGGCAATTGTAGACGATCTGGTTTTGCGTGCCCAACGCAATGGTGTGCAAGGTGTTAAAAAGCTAAAAAGAAAGGAATTATTGACCTGTTTGCCTAATATTACAGACAATATCACTGTTGGGCTATTTGCAGAGAATTCTTATATAATAGAACCATATTTCTATACTATCTGTCTGGCGGAAGAGGCGGTCATAAATGGCGGCAAATTGTATCTGGGCTATACGTCAAAGAAGATTGTGAAAAAGAAAGATTATTATGTAATAACTGACGGCAAGACGGAGATATTGGCTAGAAATATAGTCAATAGTGCAGGCTATAAATACAACGATGTAGCAAAGCTGCTAAAAGCTGAAATGTATAAGATAGAATACAGAAGAGGAGAATACTTTGTTCTAGATCATAGTGAAAAAGATATTGTGCCAGCCACCATATTCCCATTGCCGGACAAAATGGGCAAGGGGGTGCTAGTTACACCTACTGTCAGCGGCAATATATTGGTAGGGCCTACTAGTTATGTGTCTGACGATAGCCCCAAGACCACGGATGTGGGCTTGAATGATATCAGAGGCAAAGTTGGTGCAATGCTAAATGGCGTCAATCTGGGCAAAACAATCAGAACGTTCTCTGGGGTTAGGTCGCTGGTAGGGTATGACTTCGTAATAGAGCGTAGTCAGAAGGCTGCCAAAGTGATTAACATTGCGGGAATTTGCTCACCGGGGCTAAGCAGTGCACCAGCTATATCCAGATATGTTATGCAGCTGCTAGGCATAGAGTATATGCCAAAGAAAAATTGCAAACGTATTAAGCCGTACACTAGACTCAGTGATATGACAACCTCTGCAAAGAATAAATTAATCGCTCAAAATAGCGATTATGGCAAGATTGTGTGCAAGTGTGAGAATATTACATTGGGCGAAATTAAGGACGCAATCAATAGACCTATTAGACCGACCACTATGGATGGTGTTAAGCGTAGAGTTAGACCAGGTATGGGAAGGTGTCAAGGGGGATTCTGTAACGACAAGGTTGCTATAATCTTGGCACAAGAGAACAATATGCCGCTAGATGCTGTGTGCAAGGAGAAGAGTGGCGGCAAATATATTGTGGGCGACATTACATCTAGAGGGGTGAAATAATGAAGTATGACGTTATAGTAATAGGCGGTGGCCCTGCGGGTATGTCTGCAGCGTTAGAAAGTGCCAGAAATGGCAGCAAGACAGTCATAATAGAGCGTAACCCCTACTTAGGCGGGATATTGAAACAATGTATCCATAATGGCTTTGGGTTGCATTATTTCAAGGAAGAATTCACTGGGCCAGAGTATGCTAAGAAATTTATTGCTATGGTGGCAAAGGAACCTAATATTGATGTTATGACCAATACATTTGTGACTAATATTAATGGAACAAGTGTGGATATTACTAGCACAAATGGTGTACAAAGGATTAGTGGCAAATCGTTGGTTTTGGCAATGGGTTGTAGAGAGAGAACTGCTGGCAATATATTGCTTACTGGTACACGCCCGGCTGGGATATATACAGCCGGAGAGGCTCAGAGGATGGTTAACATATTGGGCAAAATGCCTGGCAAAGAAGTTGTAATCTTAGGTAGTGGAGACATTGGTTTGATTATGGCAAGGCGGCTGACTATGCAAGGAGCTAAGGTCAAGGCTGTACTAGAGATCAATTCTACTACTAGCGGACTAAGGCGTAATATAGTTCAGTGTTTAGATGACTTCAATATTCCGCTAATGCTTCAATCATCCATATTCGAAGTTGTAGGTACAGACAGAGTTGAGGGTGTGTGGTATGGCAAGGTGGATGATAAATATAATAAGTTGGAGAAGACAAAGAAATTTTTGAAATGCGACACTATTATATTATCAGTTGGTTTGGTGCCAGAGACTGATCTTGTAAATATGCCTATATCCAGAGTTACAAAGAGTGTTTGCGTAGATAATTATTTGATGACAGAAATGGAAGGTGTGTTTGCTTGTGGTAATTTCTTGCATGTGCATGATCTGGTAGATAATGTGTCGTTAGAGTCTGCTACTGCTGGGCGTTACGCTAGCATGTATGCAAAAGGCAAGATAAAGAAAGGGGAACCATATACTTTGACCGCTGGTGCCGGAATTAGTTATGTAATCCCGTCGATAATATATCCCACTGATGAGAAGATACAGCTAAGGTTTAGGATAAAGTCAAAGATAACAAAGACTAATTTCCTACTTTCTGACAAGTCTGGTAAGGTTATATTCAAGAAATATGTGCTGGCATCATTGCCGGGCGAGATGCAGTCTATAGAGGTGGACGGAAAGTTAATAAATAGCGATGTGATAATATCTGTGGAGGGATTATGAAATTAACGTGTATAATGTGTCCTATGGGCTGTGAATTGATGGTTACAAAAGAGAAAAATGGCGAGATAAAAGTCACAGGCAATACTTGTGTCAGAGGCGAGACGTATGGCAAGGAAGAGGTGACTGCACCAAAGAGAATGCTGACAGCGCTGGTTAAGACTGACAAGGGTGTGCTGTCGGTCAAGACGACTCAGCCTATTGCAAAGGATATGGTATTCAAGGTGAATGCCCAGATAGGAAAATTGCATCTGAAGAGTGCTAAGTCTGGCGATGTAATAATGAGAAATGTGCTGAATACTGGTGCGGATATAATAGTGACTGGAGATTATGTCCAATACGACCTATAGTGGTTGTATAATTGCTATTTTCTGATGTTAAAAAAAGAAAATTTTAGATTACAAAATATATTGCGAAAAAATATTGGATATGGTATACTTGCGACATGGATATTAAGAGAAGTATTATAGAAGAGATTAAATATACAATAGATAATGTTAATTATGAAGATTTGATGATAGAGAGTATATCTCCGGACAAGGGGGAGTATTCCCTTCCTTGTTTTGCGTTGGCAAAAGAGCTGCACGCCAATCCTAATAAGATTGCTAACGACATATGTGCCAGTGTGCAATGCGGTGGGGTTATAGAGAGATGTGAGGTTGTCGGTGGTTATGTCAATTTTTTCTTGAAGAAAGATATCGTGGCGTCAGTGCTGGTAAAAGATATGCTTGCTAGCGACAATGTGTACACAGATGGCGTAGGCAAGACAGTCTGCATAGATTACTCGTCTGTTAACCTTGCTAAATATATGCACATAGGACATCTGAAGAATACAATTATTGGCGAGAGTATTGCTAGAATTTGTGAGGCGTTAGGATATAAAGTTGTCAGAATCAACTATATTGGCGACTATGGCACTCCTTTTGGCAAGATTATTGCTGGATACGAATTGTGGGGAAGCAAAGAAGATGTAGACCATCGTGGAATAGATGCACTGCAAGAACTGTATGTCAGATTCAATCAAGAGGCACAAAATGACCCAGCCTTGGACGACAAAGCCCGTGAGATATTCAAGAAGATTGAATTGAAGGACGCACATTATTATCCAATATATCAGTGGGTTATAGATATTGCCAAGAAAGAAGCGGAGAGGCTGTTAGGGATCCTGGGCATACATTTCGACTCTTGGCGAGGCGAGGCGTATTATAGTGACAAACTAAATGATGTCGTAGATTATTTGACCCAGAAGGGCTTGACAAAGACCAGTGAAGGTGCGTTGATTGTAGACCTAGCAGATTATGACATGGCACCATGCTTAATTAGGCGTAGTGATGGTGCTAGTCTGTATGCTACCAGAGATATTGCTGCAGCTATAGATAGATATAATACCTATCATTTTGACAAGATGTTCTACGTCACTGGACACGAGCAAATGCTGCATTTTAGGCAATTCTTCAAGGTGTTGGAACTGGCTGGAGAGGAATTTGCTACCAATCTAGAGCATATTCATTATGGACTATTTAGTCTGCCTACAGGCAAGATTTCATCACGTCTGGGCAAGCAAGCAACTTTAGTAGATATTATGGATTATGCCCACACCAAGGCTACAGAGGTGATCAAGAATAGGATATTCAACATCTTGACTGCCGAAGAGGTTGCTGACAAGGTTGCTAGAAGTGCCCTAAACTATAGTGCACTTAAGGTAGAGGTGGGCAAAGATTGTATGTTTGATATAGACAAGGCTTTTAGTTTTGAGGGTGAAACGGCTCCTTATATGCAATATAGCTATACCCGTATAGAGAGTATCTTGAGGAAGGCGCAAGAGATGAGTTTGGATGGCGAGGCGGCAGATTATTCAGTGCTGGATACCAACGAGGCATTTGAGCTACTTAGAATGTGTAATGGGCTAAAGGCTACTATACAGAGTGCCTTTACCAAGCGTGAGCCTAGTATTATTGTCAAGCGGGCAATGGATATATGTAAGACTCTGAACAAGTTCTATACCAATACCAAGGTACTAGTAGGACAGTCTTCAGAGATTAAGGCAAAGCTGGATTTGTTAATTTGTGTTAAGAAGACACTATCTGTACTATTTAGATTGATGTGTATAGATACGCTTGTCGAGATGTAAAAAAACCACCTATTTACGAAGAGTTCCATATGGAATTTACTTCATTTATAGGTGTTTTTTTGTGTTTGAATAGTAATTAGCAAAGCTTCTGATATATATTGGTTATGGTTTTAGTATATTTAACACACATTTAGTACAAAATAAGTATTATAAATTTTTTTTAAAAGTTTGGAAAAATTAGCAATCTTTTGTTGACATTGCTAATTGCTGGGTATAAAATATACTTGTAAGAATCCGGAACTTACTTTTATAATAGGAGGTAAAAAGAATATGAAAAGAGATATTACTAGCAGAGAGAGGGATTATTTTGGTCTATTTGACCCATTATTTGACGACTTCTTTGGTTTTCCAGCTATGCCAAGAAGAAAGGAATTGGAATCTATGAGGACTGATGTCAGAGAGGAGGGGGGTAGCTACAAGATAGACATAGAGATGCCTGGATATAAGAAGGAAGACATTAATATGGATCTAGAGAATGGCTATCTGACTGTGACTGGAAAGACAGAGGCTGTGAATGATGAGAAGGATAATAAGGGCAATTATATCCGTAGGGAAAGGAGATATGGTTCTTGTACAAGGAGCTTCTATGTAGGTGATATTGCAGAGGAAGATATTGACGCAAAGTTGGAGAATGGAATCCTTAGCATCTCTGTGCCAAAAGAGAATAAGAAGATAGAGCAAAAGAAGAGAATTGAGATAAAGTAATTCAAAAAAATTTAGCCGAAGGCATTTCTTCGGCTTTTTCTTTTGGAAAAAATGTGGTATATGTGATATAGTGTGATAAAAGTAAATAAAAGAAGGAAATAGAAATGGCAAAAAAAATGATGATTTTGAGTTAATTGATATCACTATGGGTGGGAATTCTGATGCTAATAATAATGCCTTTACGGATGCGGAAGAGGCAAGAGAAGAAAAAAAGAATAAAAAGTTTGTGACAGAACATTTTGCTGAGGGCGACGAAGTTATAGAAATGTTATATGACTTCCAACAAGGAGTCATAGTTCCTCAGACGGCAGAAGATGTAGAGAAACACGACAAGTATAATAAATGGTCTAAGGTATTGGGTGTTGCGTCTATTGTAACTATGCTAAGTGTAACTGCATTGGGTGCAGAATTGGGCGATGATCTGTATGAGGCTCTTGGTTATGCTATGTCGGGTGGATTTGCAGGGGCTTTTGGCTTGTCTGGTGCTATAACGCTAAGGGGTATGGCCAAGGAAGCAAAAGAAAGAGTAGTAAATAATGCTGCTGTCAAGAAGATGAGGAGTGTTGCGTCTATGTGGGGTGAAAAATATTCCAAGAACGAAATGTTTGATCGTGTAAGGCAGTGGAACGATGATGCTAAGACTATTGCTGCTGCAGAGGATTTGAAAAGACGCAGACATGATAATGTGCTAGGTGACTAGTTGTATAAGGCTTGTGTTATGATTATAGACAATACATTTTATCAATGTATTGTTTTTTTGTATATTTTATTCGATTGTCTAATACAATATTGTATCAACTATAAAAAAGGTGAAATATGAAAAAAGTAAATTGGAAACTACTTATTGTGTCTCTAGTTATACCTTTGGCGGTGGGTGCTCTGGCGACTTGGATTGTTAGCGATAATCTAGATATCTATGCAGATATCAATCTGCCAGCATTTGCCCCACCCAGCATCTTGTTTGGAATAGTATGGACTGTGCTATATGTGCTAATGGGTATATCTCTGTACTTGGTGCTAAGTAGTGGCAATGCGAACAAAGATACTTGGTGGTATTTTGGTTGGCAACTAGTGTTTAATTTTATTTGGCCTATATTATTTTTTAATTTTAGGTTGTTTTGGTTGTCTTTTGTTTGGTTGTTGATACTGCTATATCTTATTATCCGAATGATTATCAATTTCTGGCATATTAATAAGGCGGCGGCAATATTGCAGATTCCGTATGCTATATGGGTCGCCTTTGCTGGCGTATTGAATCTAGCGATAGCAATACTCAATTAAGAAGAAAAATACATCACGATTTCATTTTTGTGATGTATTTTTCTTTACTTCTAATTGAATCTATTGATTATATTTCCGCAAGAATCAAATGGGCTACAGCAAGAACTGCAGTTGTCGAATGCACCATTGCAATCGCAGCTATTCCAGTTGTTGTTCCAGCTATTGCAGCTATTGTTGTTCCAGTTGTTTCCGCATCTGCATCGATTATTTCTGTTATTGCAACACATAGTTTTTATCCTCATATATTGTTTTAGTAGGATTAACCTACTAATATATTTTATTAAAATTTAATAATATTTGTGCTTAACAAAACGCTTATATTGTGGTACAATAACTCCGCTTTGAATAAATAGGGAGAATAATTATGAATATAGTGAAGGCAAAAGAAAGATATTTTTCTTGTAATACATATATAGTAGAGGGTAATGGCGAGGCGATAATAATAGACGCTGGGGCTAGTTTGGAGCTAATAAAAGATAAACTAGTAGAATTAAATAATCCCAAGGTTGTGGCGATATTGCTAACTCATGCACATTTCGATCATATCCTTGCATTGGAGAAATATATGCAGCATTTCGGCTGCAATGTATATGTAGATGATATGGGTGTGGAAAATTTGGTGGATGCTGTTATTAACTACAGTGCATATACAGACAATCCATTTGTTATACAGAATGATTTGATACAGAGGTTGCCAGAGGGAGAAGTGTTGCAAGTAGGTAATTTTGATATCAATATTGTTAGAACACATGGTCACACTAATGATAGCGTGTGCTATATTGTTGGTGATGTGATGTTTACTGGTGATACACTATTCTTCTACACTATAGGTAGGACTGATTTAGTGAATTCTAACTTAAATGAGATGTTGGTGTCGCTGGAGAGGTTAAAAGATTATACTGGCTACAGAGAATATTATCCTGGACATGGCGTGACATTTGATGCGGATGATATGATAGATTTTTTGAGAAGTAGGCATTGATTTTGCACGATGTCTATTTTTTTGTAAAAATTGCCAAAAATTATTTTTCTACTATGAGTGGGATTATTGCCTACGGAATAAAGCCATATTTGGCATCAATTCTCTTAACAAGAGAATTGATATGGTTAATTCTACTTGTTGATTTATCAAATTAGTGTAATTTTGCTTGTGTTTTGGCTAACATTACAATATAATTGTAGCAATCATTAAGATGAGATTATGGTAGAAATGAAAAATGTATTATTAGGAGATTTTTAAACAAATGAGTAAAAATAAAAAAACAATTCCTATATTCTTTGCAACGGATGATAACTATGTGCCATTCTTAGCAGTATCAATGCAGTCGATGCTGTCCAATGCGAACAAGGAGTATATGTATAAGATATATATACTGAATAATGGGTTAAAAGAATCTAATATAGAGAAGTTAAACAAATACAATTGTGAATATGTGACGGTAGAGTATGTCAATGTGGCTAGCAGAATGGAGTCTGTGTCAGAGAGTTTGCATACTAGGGATTATTATTCCAAGTCGACATATTATAGATTATTTATTCCAAAGATGTTCCCAGAGTATAGCAAGGCATTGTATCTGGATTGCGACATAACTGTTGTAGGCGATATATCGGAGTTTTATAATACAGACATCAAGAACAATCTGGTAGGTGCAATTACTGATGAGGCGGTAAGTAATGTTGCTCCATTTATAGATTATGTAGAGCGTGCATTGGGAATAAGCTACAAGAATTATTTTAATGCGGGAATTCTGATCATGAATCTGGAAGAACTGCGTAAGATGGATTTCGAGAATGTGTTTATTGGATTACTTGGTAGATACAAGTTCACAGTGGCTCAAGACCAAGATTATCTAAATGTGATCTGCAAAGACAGAGTCTATTATGTTAACAAGCAATGGAACAAAATGCCTATAGAGGACAAGACATTCCATGACTCTGATCTTAGATTGATCCATTACAATCTGAATGACAAACCATGGAAGTTTGATAATGTACTATATGAGGAATATTTCTGGCGATATGCAAAGGAGACAGACTTCTATGATGAAATAATTGCGTTCAAGAACAATTATTCTGATGAGAAAAAATTAAAGGATCAAGAGGGCGGCAAGCGACTATTGCTATTGGCTGCTGCAGAAGCAGATAGTGATTCCAATTATTACAATCTGTATGTAAAAAAAAATGAGAAAATGGATGTAGACCTAATGGACGCGATGTTTGACAGCGATGGACTACTTGCGACAAATGAGTCTGCTATAGATATAGGAGAGAAAAGTGGAGAAGGATGCCTACAGGGCTAGTATCTACAAGAAGATCGAAGAGTACGAGAAGAAAGGGTGGTTCGATCAAGATCCAGAGGAAAATCCTCCATTCGAGCCATTGAAGCCTGGTGACGTAGATTATTGTAGAAAGAAATTGTCTAGTAAGATAAAGAATAAGTATGCCAATTTTTTGCTAAAAAGATTTACCAAAAAGCAATTAAAGGCTCATAATGCGATACTAAAAGAAATCTTAGGTGCGGAAAAATTGCAAGGCCTGGAGACTGGTGCAATGGTGACCAGCAATCATTTTCACCCATTTGATAGTTTTCCAATTAGGCAATTGTTGAGTGAGATAGATAGAAAGAAGAAATTGCAGATAATTATCGCAGAGCATAATTATAGTGGCGGCAAAGGGTTCCATGGTTTTTTGTTTAGAAATCAGAATACGATTCCCCTTGCACAGAACAAGGAATTGATGGTACAATGTTTCAAGGCGGTAGATTATTATGTTAAGAAGGGTGATTGGGTACTGATATATCCAGAACAAGGAATGTGGTGGAATTATAAAAAGCCACGACCGCTGAAGGAAGGCGCATTCAGATTTGCTGTTCGTT
The DNA here is from genome assembly GCA_964434145.1 of uncultured Christensenella sp. Classification (GTDB taxonomy): domain Bacteria; phylum Bacillota; class Clostridia; order Christensenellales; family UBA1242; genus UBA11490. The sequence continues at coordinate 21,384 of CAYSUG010000019.1, forward strand.
CCAATGTCCCAGTTATTATGTGTATGATTACTATGCAAGATTCGCAGTATATTGGCCAAGACGGGTATTATATACAAGAATATACATTGCATATTTTGGATGTTGTGTATCCTAAGTCAGACTTAAGTGTTAAGGAGAATGTTGCGTATCTGAAGGCTAAGAACGAAGAATTGATGAGACAGAAATATGAGGAAGTCTATGGTGTGCCTTTAGTTTTTAATACAGAAGAAGAGGTTTGATTAGGATATGATATTGTTTCCATTGATGATATTTGTTGCTTGGATTGTTATCATAGGGTTAAATGCTTGGATAACTATGCCAATATACAATTTTGATTTCTGGTATATAGTGATAGCTGTAGTTGGTAGTACAGTTGCAGTTATTGCAATAGATGGCGTCACTGCCGCGTTGGTTAGGCTACTGCCAAGCAAATGGTTCAATCCAATGTCAAAAAGATTTGCTGTATCCAAGTGGGAGAAGCGTTTCTATGAGAGTATTGGTATCAAAAAATGGAAAGATTTGGTGCCAGAATTGGGGCATTTGACCAAGTTTAGAAAAAATAAAATAGAAGACCCTAACAGCAATGAATATGTACATAGGTTTTTGTTAGAGATAGTGTATGGTAGGGGTTGTCACTCAGTATCATTCTTTACTGGATTCTTGATAATATTTATCTTCCCATTAGAATATGCGATGTGTTTTGGCGTGCCAGTAGCAATAGTTAATGTTATAATGAACTGGATGCCAGTAGCAATTCTTAGATACAATTATCCTAAGCTAATGGCACTATACAAGATGAATGAGCGTAGGGCTGTAAGACGAAGGATTGCAGAAGTTGATATAGAGGAAAAAGAGGCAAAAGAGCAAGGTTGATAACTTGTTCTTTTTCTATATAGCTTGGAAAATAATTTTATCGAATAGTATAATTATTGGACAAAGTATCGGTTATTTGTTATGATAGAGTATAATAAATATATTTGTACAAAGATAGATAAAGGAAATGAAAGACTATGAATATTTTTAGTGAATTGAAGGTGCTGGATTTTGTTCCAGAGATATGGCAGCTGATTCTTAGGTTGTTCCTTGCGGGCTTTGCTGGATTCATGCTGGGATTGGAGCGTGGTAGGAGGGCAAAGGATGCTGGTGTAAGGACTCAGACTATTCTGTGCTTGACTGCGGCTCTTTTGATGATTATATCCAAGTATGCATTTGGGGATCTATATAATATAGGCATAGAGTATGATCCTACTCGTATAGGTAGCACCATTATTACAGGTTTGACATTCTTGGGTGCTGGTATGATACTTTACAAGAGAGAGAGTTTTAAGAGTTTGACTACCGCTGCAGGATTATGTGCCAATGTGGCTATAGGTATGGCATTTGGTAGCGGAATGATTGTGTTGGGTGTTATTGTTACAATTACAATCCTTCTGGTACAGTTACTTATGCACGCTAAGGCATTCTCATCTAAGAAGGTTATAGAGATTCATGCTAGATTTATATTAAAGGACGGCTATATCGAAGATTTTAAACAAAGATACAAGGTAGAACACTTTGTACATTTCAAGACTATTAGAGAGAATGAGTCAATGATAGCAGATGTTACATTCTATTGTTATAACAAGATTACTAGCGAGGAACTGTTTGAGAGTATGTCGCATGACCAGAATATCTTGAGCTTTGAAAAAGTAGAAGAATAACAAATTCCGAAATAGAAAAATAAGGTATATTAGTGTTAAACTAATATGCCTTATTTTGTGTTATGCAAATAGTTAATTTTTGCCTTATTTTAAACATTTTTATCTGTTTTGCATACTTTTACATTTCGCTGTGGTCTATGTCGACAGACTCGATCTCTTTGTGCTCTATCTTGCACGACCCGTCAGAGCAACTGGTAGTCTCGATATTGCCGGTATCCTCTTTGGTGATATGTGGCTCGTTTGGCTTTTTGTACTGATAGTCTTCGCCAGCCTCTACAGCACCGCTAGTTCTAGGCTGCTGATGATAAGTGATTGCATCTTCTTTCTTGCCGTCAGTAGATTTTTTTTTGAAATTAAATTTGATTTTACCTTTGTTTTCAATTAGATTGAATAGCAAGATTAGTGCACCCAGACCCACTGCAATGTAGACGATACGGGAAAATATGCTACTTTGACTGCCAAATAGCCCTGCTACAAAATCAAATTGTAGTAAACCAATACAGAACCAATTGATTGCGCCTACCATAACTACAATAAATGATATAAGTGATAACATTATTCTTCTCTCCTATATGTGTTATTTTTATCTATCATGACCAATAGATTTCTACATATACTTTGTGTAATAATGCTATTTTTATACAAAAAAAAGACTAATATTCTTAGTCTAAATTTCATGTTATGCTTCGTTGACAAGTTCTAGTTTGTCAAAAAATATTTTCTCTACAAAGTCATCTTTTTCGTATTTTGTGCTATTGAACATCATGAAGTTCTTGGGATCATTTTCTCGGCCATGGGCGGCATGGAGATCGAAGAGACGGCGCGCACCGCGCCGGACAAGATCAAAAAAATCGTCATCGACCCCATGATCGGCGTGCAGGACTACATGGCGCGCTATCTGCTGTCGTCTTCAGATTTGCCCGTAGAGTACACGAAGCAGCTGGACGCGCTGCTGAAGGGGCTGTACCGCTGCTTTATGGAATACGACTGCATGCTGACGGAGATCAATCCGCTGGCGTTGACCGAGGATTGTCGGCTAGTCACGCTGGATGGCAAGATCGACGTGGATGACCGTGAGCTGT
>CAYSUG010000020.1:0-23922 GCA_964434145.1 uncultured Christensenella sp.
GTAGTCATCTTGTCTGGAAGATGGCTAGCAACTGTCTGTATCCAAGAGAATGAGTGCCCGCCAGTCTCTTGTCCCTCTATGCCAAATTGGGTGTACTTTCTGCTATAGCTATTGCCTAGTAGCCTTACAGAGACCTCTACAGTTGTGCCAGCCTCACTTCTTTGTACATTAGAGCCAACCTCTTGCAGTCTGTCATTTGGACTAGCTGCGTGCTTTTCACACATTTCCTTTAGTGTAGCGTCATCAAAATAATCTAGATAATTTTTTTTCATAGTATTTCCCCTTGTCGTAATATTTATAAATACAATTACTTGAGATATTTTACTATACCAGATATGCAATTGTCAATACCCAATTTTTTTGAAAAAACATACAGACTAGAACAAAAAAATATCTAGCATTGTATACGCTAGATATTATTATTCTAATATATTGTCCCTATTGAATAATGGTGAACTAAAAAATTCTTCTAGGCTCATTTCAAAGCCTTCACATATCCAGTATAATGTTATGATTTTGACTGACCCACTTCTTTTTTTCTTAATTGACGTTAGTGTAGATTGTGGAACTCCGCTGGATTTGAACAATTCATATTTAGTCATATTTTTCTCCAAACACAATTGTTCAATTCTTAATATGATAGCATCTTCTAATTTCACAAATACTTCTCCTGTTCATCTTATAGTCAATTTATTATTCTTCCTTATCTTTCTTTCCACTCATTTTGTCAGACAATTTGGCTACAATATTCTCTATCTGTGGTTGGTATCGCAGACTGATATAGAATAGCGCTATACCTACTATGACCAGAGCTATCCATACTGGTATGCCCCAGCCGCTAAATGGAATGACTAGCCCGCTGCCAAAGAAACAAGTGGTAATAATAGCAATAGGGCGGGTGATGAGGTTGGTGATAATAAAGAATCTGTATGTCATGGATGTCGTGGCTCCCACCACCAGACACAATATATCGTCTGGGAATATTGGGAATAGCATCATTAGGAAGAATGCGTACTTGCCACGCTCCAGCTTTGATTGCCACTTTGCTGTGGTCTCTTCACCTACGACCCAGACTACGAATCGTCTGCCTATCTTTCTACCTAGGAAGAAAGAGAATATGCTAGCCGCCATTATTGCTACATAGCTAATACCAGCAGCTATCCATGGACCAAATACTAGTGTTCCTGCTACAGTAGACACAAATGCAGGTATTGGAAGAAATGTTACTTGGACGAACTGGATGACGAAAAATATTAGATAGCTATATATCCCAGCATCCAATATAATCTGCCGTAGGTCATCCACACTACGGATTCTGTCCATAGCTCCACTTAGCTGCAGTGGCAGATATATCGCCAGTATTATAGCAGCTAGACCCAGCACTATTATTAAAATTTTCCAGATTTTTGCTTTTGTCTCTTTTGTCATAATCTAGGAAGCTCAATCAAGCAGCCCGCAGGGATATTTGAATTGGACTGACGACCTTTTCAATCTATGTATGTGCTGTTTTATGACAGCACTAGAATACGCAAGTGTTCGTTGTTCGTAAAAGCATATATACATAGATTATAATTATATTATATATCAATTATCCTATTTTTGTAACAAAAATATTGTAACTATATGAAAAAAAGAGCAGTCTGCTCTAGAAATGCAAATAGATTGCTAATATTTTACAAGATTGACATAGTATTAGATTATGTTCATTTTTTAATCCATATTGAGACTGTCATACAAGAATAGGTCGGACTGCAAGAATTCGTGTACTTTCATCCCAAATCCTTCAGCTATAGCAATGACAGTCTTTAAGTTTACGCCCTTTGCCTTGCCCTTCATTATACTCTTGACAGTATCGTGCGATAGGTATGCTCTGTGCTCTAATTGATACTGTGTCATCTTCTTTTCTTTTAACAATTCTCTTATTCTACAAGCAACTGCTTGGCTAATAGTCATATCGTGCTCCTATGGGTTATATCTCACCTATAGTTTATGACTAATAATTTTTGCTATACGGGTTAAATTTCACCCTTTTGATTGACTTAATTAATAATTGCTGCTACAATGAAGATAACAATGTAAACGAATGAGGAGAATGAAATAGGTGGAAAATAAGAAGAAGTTGATGATAGTGGTTATAGCAGTGGCTGTCATATTAACATTAGGGGTTGTAGGATTGACGGTGGCAATAGTGGCGTCCAATCAGTCTGCTAATGCGGGTGTGAGGATGAAGTTCGTAGCAGTGGATGTGTATGTGCAGATAGAGGCAACATTGTATGCAAATGACGAAGAATATATATTCGTCAACGGCGATGACACAAAATTGGTTTTGTCTCCAGAGGTTCAGTCTGGGGTATTGACTCAGCCCAATAGTAATGAAATACTAGAGGTGTCTGACGGTAGAGTTGTATTTGAATACAAATTCACCAATCTGGGAGACGGAGTCAATGCCAATATTAGTTTGGTCGGAATGCCAACAGCTGTGTATAATTATAATATAGGTTACGCTGCATCACATACTCCTATTACAGATTTTGCCGCTATGTCTCTGGAAGAATCTTTGTCCAATGCATACCTAGGTAGCACTGATACAGATAAAATATTGTATGTATATATTGTGGCAGATGTGGACAATGTCTTGACAGATGCCAATATCCAAGGAATTTTCGATTGGAATCTAAATAGAGTAACAGCAGAATAGTGGAGAGAAAAAAGAGAATACATTATGTTAGATAATCTATTCTCTTTTTTTCAATTAATCTGTTGTCATTTCTGTATCAGATGTGTCGGTAGGAGCATATTTTTCTTTTAGGTGTGATATCAATGTGTCCAGATGATTAGGGGATATATCGTCGCCTATAGCTGTGTCTACTGCCTCAATTATGCCATTTATTTTCTCTTCTGGCAGATATTTCTCACATAGTTCTGCAGCTCTCTCTTTTGCACTATCCTGCAGCATAGCATATACGCCAGATATAGCGTCTACATTAGTTGTTTTCTCTTTTTCCAATTCATCTATTTTTGAGTCTATTTCAGCTATTGTTCTGGATATCTCCAGACTTTTCTGTATTTGTAGGTCGTTATTTACTGCAGCCAATGCATCCTTCAGATATGGTACCCTATTGTTCTTTGGCAAAGCTTGCACCATACGCTGAATCCAGCTGAATCTTACACCCATATTGCATTTTTGATATGGATCGCCAAATGGATCAAGAACGACTCTCCGTATGTTTCTATTTATATCTTTATATTGAACTGAAATTATATCTTTAAGAAAGAATGTCTTGATATCCTTGACGTTGCTTATCATATGTGCCTTGTGTTCAATGACATAGTCTTTTGCTACCTTTTCTAACACCTCTTGGTCTATTAACCCAAAGTAATCTATATTTTTTTCTTCTGACATAATGTTTTTCTCCGTATTTTCTTATCTCTAATTAGTAAACTCTTTGTCCACAGATAGCCTTCGTTCAGCCGATTTTCTAGCGTCGTCGCGTCTCTCCATATTGCCAATATTTACTCTTCTTATTATCTCTCTATGGCTTATGTCATGATTATTTAGCCACGATTCATCCATAGAGTTAGAAGAATGTATGTTGACGCGGTATCTAATACCATTATCTTCTATATCATAACAGACCATGCGAGTATCATATTTATTTGCTTTGCTTGAAAGTATCTCTACTGATGATCCTTCTAGGTTATAGCCTGTCATACGTTTGAATGCAGTAGGTTTGATTTTGTCATTAGCAAGGAATACTTCACTACAACTGTATGCGTACTCCAGATCACGTTCAATGACTTTCATATCATATGTACCATAGAATAAATAATCCCTAGGGTATGTTTTGTCCAGCATCTCTTCTTTTCGTTTTTTCTCTTCTCGTTCTACTTTCTTCTTATTGATATATTCAGTTAGTTGTTTTAGCATAATTATTTAATCCTTCATTTTGTATTGTATTTACTTAATAAGATACTAACATAGTTTATAGAAAAATGCAATACCCAATTTTTCCGGTAAGGGGCTGATAATATGCGACACCATATGAACTGAATTAAATGGATAGAAATATATTAAAAAGGATGTATATGGTGTATATCTCTTACTTGTTTAATTTTATTATACATGATGATTGGCTTTTGTAAGTAACTATGGATGACTTAGTACTTTCAGTTTTAATTTTTCATTTCAGAACAAATCTAAACTAATGAAAAGCGAAGAAAAAACTAAAAAAAACGAGAACAAGCAGAAATGTAAGAACTTTTTGTATTACTAACATAATATGTAATATAAAGGAGTTTTTTATGAGGAGAACATATTATGACGATTATCGCAATATGAATTGTGATGATTGTTGTTGTGAAAAAAGAAAAAGATGTGATAACAATTGTTGTTATCCAAGTTATATAGATAATCAAGTTATAGTTCGTGGCCCAACTGGCCCAGCAGGAATGCCAGGTCCAATGGGTCCTCAAGGGTTAACCGGTCCAACCGGTCCACAAGGATTAATAGGCCCAACCGGTCCAACTGGCGAGATAGGTGCAACGGGTCCTACAGGTTTGACTGGAGATATAGGTCCAACAGGTGCGACTGGCCCAACCGGTCCACAAGGTATTCAAGGTTTAATGGGTCCAACAGGTCCAACAGGTGCTCAAGGTTTACAAGGTGTTGCAGGGGCAACTGGCCCAACAGGTCCACAAGGATTAATTGGTGCAACAGGTCCAGCAGGCCCTACTGGCCCTGCTGGAGATATTGGCCCTACTGGTCCCACAGGAGCAACTGGTTTAACAGGTGATGTTGGCCCCACAGGAGCAACAGGTACTGGTGGTATATTAAATTTTGCAGATTTCTATGCATTAATGCCACCAGACAACTCGGCAACAGTAGCACCAGGAACAGATGTAAGTTTTCCACAAGATGGACCAAATAGTGGAAGCGATATAACAAGAACGGGACCAAGTTCGTTTAATTTGGCACAGATTGGTTCATATCAAGTGTTATTTAACGTTGGGGTTACCGAAGCTGGTCAATTAATTTTGACTTTAAACGGTGCTGATTTGGATTATACAGTAGTTGGTCGTGCAACTGGAACTTCGGATATTATTGGGATGAGTATTATTACAACAACATCAGTAAATTCAATCTTAACAGTTAGAAATCCCGCAGGAAATTCAACCGCTCTTACAATCACACCACTTGCAGGTGGAACAAGACCAGTATCAGCACATTTGGTTATCACTCAAATTCAATAAAAAAATTGACTAGGAGTTATATTAATTTCTAGTCTTTTTATTAATCATATGCTATACTAATTAATATGAGGGAATAAGTATGTTAACAGCATTAACTATCAAAGATAATGAGAAATTTTTAAGACAAATATCTAGTATTGTAGATTTTCAAGATAAAGATTTAGCACAAAATCTTAAAGATATAAAAGAATATTGCGCTGCTAATGACAAACTATATGCAATAGCTTGTATTCAACTTGGTATTCCTAAAAGAATAGTATATATTCAATCAACCAATCCAGACGCAATTGCCAATGCTGAGAGTGACCAAATGATAATGATTAATCCAGAGATTATATCTAAGAGGGGAAAAACTGAATTTTGGGAAGCTTGTGCTAGTGGACTTGAAAATTTTGGACTTGTAGAAAGACCTTATGAAATTGTTGTTAGATATCAAAATGAAAATGGAAATTATAAAACAGAAAAATTTGAAGGATTTTCATCAACCGTTATCTCTCACGAACTTGACCACTTGGACGGAATATTCCACATGGACAGAGCTAAAGAATTATTACAAATACCAGTAAGTGAAAGAATTGAATTTAGAAAACAACACCCATATAAAGTAATTTCAACAGATTGTGAATTTAGTTATGAAACGAATGAATCTTGTAAAGATAATTAAAAAAACTTATCGAGAGCCTAAAAACTCTCGGTGTTTTTTTATCACTGAATAATTTTAGATAAGCTTGCCCCAATTTTATAACTTAAGCTGTTTTGTTAAAAACCTATTTAAAAATTATAAAATTCAACACATATCAAATTTAAGTAAAACATATAAAGGCAGAGTGTTGGGCAGATTCTTTCGTTTGACATTATATTCTTTTTTTTTAGTGAAAAATGAAAAGCGAAGAACGAAGAGTACAAACAAAAAATCAGTCCATTTAGGGGTAATATGCAGTTCAATTTGCTGGGTGTGATATATGGCAACTATCATTGCATTAAATATCTTCCTCAAATTCCAACGGAGTTGGTTATAATGTGAGCATATCTAATTATAATTAGAGTGCAACGAGTTATAATTCAAATTCTCATGAATGCGAAAATTATAATTTGCTGTCGCAAACATGATAACTCGACTAGAGGTTCGAATTATAATCAAATTCTTGGCGAATTTGACATAAAAAATCTCAAGTCTATCAACTTGAGGTTTTTTGGTGCCGAAGGTGGGACTTGCCCCGTTCTCGGGTAGGGGTCCCGAGTACAACACATGGAATGTGGGTTCTGACAGCCATGCTGTCTGGCAGTATTGCTGCCAAAGTTCCACTGAAATAAAAAAAGTAGGTTAAACCTACTATAATGGTGCCGAAGGTGGGACTTGAACCCACATGGTTTCCCGCACGATTTTGAGTCGTGTGCGTCTGCCGTTCCGCCACTTCGGCTTATACGAAGTGATAAATCATGTTAAGTTGTATTGTTGTTCTGATAGTCGCACCGACTCTTTTTGACAAAGAAGTGCGTCTGCCGTTCCGCCACTTCGGCTTATACGAAGTGATAAATCATGTTAAGTTGTATTGTTGTTCTGATAGTCGCACCGACTCTTTTTGACAAAGAAGTGCGTCTGCCGTTCCGCCACTTCGGCTTAAATATCAACTTTCTATCCATAGATACTTCGATTTCAGAACATGAGCATTGTATCACAAATGTATGACAATTGCAACATTTTTTTTGTAAATTGGTGAGAATTTTGTTTTTTGTGCATATATCCAGATATTTTTATGAGAAATAGTAGGCAGAAAATGTGTCAAACATGAAGAATTTGCTTTGCGTTTGGACACTATTATTTGTATAATTATATTGTATATAAAAATATATATAGGTGTCGTGGTTATATGTATTACTTATTCACATTATCTCATGCAATGTGGATATCTGTTAGTGGCAAGAATCCGCTGCGATGCAAAATTTGATAAGGAGTGAAAAATATGGAAATTAAAAGCACATTTTTTATTATGGTATTAGCGTGTATCGTCTTTACTACTTGTTTCATCATGATTCGTAGCAAGGGCGCTAGTGTATATGCGCTTATGACCAAGGCTATGGCTAGCTTTTGCTTCATAGCGCTATTCATGGTGTCTGTTACTTACGAGAAGGTATTCTTACCTCAATATATCGGATTGGGCTTGGGACTAGTCTTAGGTCTAATAGGTGATATATTACTGGATCTAAAGTTAGTATACAAAGAGCATGAGAATGAGTATCTAATAGGCGGATTCATATCTTTTGGGTTAGGACACATCTGCTATATATTGGCAATGTTCGGATTCATCAGCACTGGTTGGGCAGTTAGCAATATCTGGCTGGCAGTAGGTGTTACTGTAGGAGCTGCAATACTACTAACACTAGGCACATATTTCAGCAGAAATATTATGAAGACCGATTTCGGCAAGCACACAGTAATAACCATGGTATACACATTCATCTTAATGTTCACTACAGCATTTGCGGTTGTGTTGGCTATAATGAATCCTAACTTCTGGGGTATAGCTATCGGTCTGATCCTATTCACAATATCTGACCTTATTCTATCTATGCAGTATTTTGGTGGCAAGGCAGACAATAACTTGTTACAAGTATTGAATCACTCTAGCTACTATCTGGCACAGATTGTTATCGCTAGTACATTGTTTATAGAAATATTACTATAGGAGACTATATATTCTAATGACAAAAAAACCTGTTAAAATATGGCAAGTATTACTTTGTTTGCTGCTAGTCCTTGGGCTGGCAGCAACCTTGTTCTTGCCTATCTTCTCTCTCAAACTAGATATCACTGCCAGAGGTGCATCAGAATATGTGTATGTGACAGGGCTAGATATTATTCAGATGATATTCGGAATGACTGATTATGTTACAGCTAGTGATGGTGCCAAGGAACTATTCATCTTCTTAGGTCGGGGTGGCATCGACATTAGCCAGTATGTTAACCCAGTATATATCTGGGTTGTGATCTACACATATGTGGTATGTATAGCAGTCGTGGCACTGGCTTTTGTTTTTATTATATTCAATTTTGCTGGAATACGCCTAAGTGTATTCAATGTCTTCAGCGGGCTAATAGTCATGCTGTGTGGCATAGTCACATCGCTATGCATTGTCTTGCAAAATGCCGAGGCGGTGACATCGGTGGCTCTGTCATATAATTTCAATCTGGCCATAGGCGGAATACTAATAATGGTGCTAGGATTCCTATATATGATGTTTGCACCAAAGAAGAAGGTGTAGATATGAAAAAGGTATTATTACTTAGCCTTAGTTCTGGTGACAACTACAATATGGTCGCCAGAGCTATAGTTAATGGCATTGCACAGCGTTATCCTAGCGTAATGTTCCGATTATTGGATGTCAGTCATGGCGGGATGCATATAGGTGATGAGTATTCTGTCAGCCATAGATTAGCAGATAAGATAGAGAAATATAGAGAGGTAAAAAGTAATAAATCCTCTACAGTGGACAAGATGCGTAAAATTGTGTCGGGATACACCAAGGGCATAACAGAGTACATAGCAGAGAGTATCAAATCTATGGAGCCAGATGTGGTGGTGTGTACACATATATTCCCCGGAATTGTTGTTAGTGACTTAGCAGAGTCTGGGGCAGAGTATATGCGAGAGGTCAAGACTGCGTATATAGAGTGCAACTATGTTGCCAATCCGCTGTTAAAGTTAGCTAATCATCTGGATTATTATCTGTGTCCTACCGATGATATGCTAAGGTCGCTGAGAAAATTCAATATCCCAAGGACGGCTATTGCGGCCTCTTATGGCATACCTATTATATCCAAGATAGAGAATATGACGCCAAAGGATGAGGCTATGGCGCTATTGGGGTTAACGAAAGGCAACCCTGTCATAATAGTGGATAGCGGCGGAGCAAAGCACACCAAGGCATTGGAGATAGTCAAGGCCTTGACCGACGAGATCTATGATGCTACAATATTGGCTATATGCAACAAGGATATAAAACTAAGAGCTAGAATGGAAGCGTTGTCAAAGGGTAATTCTAGGATAAAAGTATATGGTCAGACTAACGACATGGGATTGAAGTTATCTGCCAGCGATGCGATAATAACTACAACCAGTGGCGTGGCAGTAGCCAGAGCCGTTGCAAAGAAAGTACCTATTATTGCTATGCCAGATGTCTCTGGTATGGAGTATGACAATCTAGAGTATCTAGAGACCAAGGGCGTGGTTTTAAGGTCAAAGAGTGTACAAGATGTGGTGGCATTGACCAAGAAGCTGCTGACCACTCCAGCATTGGCAAAACGATGCGTCAATCATATGGAGAAGATATACAAATACAATGCGACTGATGAGACAGTGAAATTTCTGTATCACAAACACGAGAATTAGAGTAAATATATATGAATACATTGGATCTATATATGCAGTCTACTACTCATAGGCTGCTGAATCTGGACATCACCAATAATAGACTGAATCATGCATACATGATTCTGCTACCTGACGAGGTCTTGGCAAAAGATTATGCCAAGTATTTCGCCATGGATATTTTTTGCGATAATCACGCTATTTGTGGTCAGTGCCCTAGCTGTGCTAAGATATTGCATGACAATATGGGCGATATCAAATATTTCCCAAAGTCGCAGAAATTATCTGTCGAGGAGAGTAGGCAGATAGTATCCGATAGCTTAGTTATGCCATACGAGGGTGACAAGAAATTATTTGTAGTTTTTAATTTCGAGGCTGCTACACCTCAGAGTCAGAATGCATTACTTAAGGTGCTGGAAGAGCCTACTAGCAGCAATATATTCCTAATATTCGCATCCCATGAGGCGAATGTACTACCTACTATTCGTAGTAGAGCGAAGAAGATATTAGAAAGGAAGATAGACAGCAATGTCGTGTATGAGTATCTGGCTAGCAAGTATAGAGATGCTAACGCCAATGTGTTGCGTGATGCCAGTATTGTCGCTGGTGGCAGCATCACTGCAGCAGAGGAGTATGTGGCGGATACCAAGCACCAAGGGATGCTAAGAGACATATATGTAGTGTGGAATAGTCTCAAGGCTAGTAGCGATGTACTGAAGATGTCTATGATCCTTGTTAGATACAAGGATGAACTGGGCAAAGTACTGGATGTGATGATGGATATAGTATTGCAGCTAAATATAGCAGTATCTGGGAGCGAGACTGGGCTGGCTGCAGAATTGAGGCCAGTGGTTCCTATGTATAGCAGTTCTAGTCTGATGCGGATATCTAGGTTGATACTGGAGTGCAAGGATCGGCTGAGGTTTAATGCGTCATATGTCGCAGTAATAGACCATTTATTATTTGGAATGTTGGAGGCAAAATTCTTATGCAAATAGCGTTAATCAAGTATGATTTGGCAACCAAAGAAGTATATATCAATGTGCCAGACGAGGTGCAATCCGGTGACAGCGTAGTCATAGACTCTACCAGAGGGCTATTAATAGCAAAAGTTAGCAGAATGGTCAGCGAAGAGGTGGGGCTGGATGAGGATGTCAAGTATGTGCGTGTGGCTAATGATAAAGACATTGCAAAGGCGGAGAAGCTGAAGCAAAAAGCACAAGACAGTAAGAGTTCAATAATGGATATAGTGGCAAAACACAACACTGACATGAAGGTTGTGGGGCTGGAATATACATTGGATGAGACCAAGATAATTATTAGCTTTGTCTGCGAAGACAGGGTAGATTTCCGAGAATTGGTCAAGGATCTGGCTGCTGTGCTGAAGCTAAGGATTGAACTAAGGCAAATAGGAGTTAGAGATCAAGCTAGGAACATTGGTTGCATGGGAATATGTGGTAAAGAATGCTGCTGTAAACAATATCTCAATGACTTCGACAAAGTATCTATTAAGATGGCGAAATCTCAGAATTTGTCACTGAATCCTACCAAAATCAGCGGGACTTGTGGCAGATTGATGTGCTGCCTTGCTTTTGAAAACGATACATATGTAGAGTTGGGAAAGAATTGTCCAAGGTTGAATAGCAAAGTAATGACTCCTGACGGCGACGCCACAGTGGTGTCAACCAATATCTTGGCACAGACGTGTACTTGTAGAGTAGAGAAGGGTGACGATATCAAATATACAGAGTATCCTGTTGACAAGATTAAGACTAAACGGGACAGAGACAAATGAGCGATATGATACTAGAAGATCTGCAGTGTAAGGGGATGATGATATATCAAAGGCGGGACGGCTACAGGTTTACATCCGATTCGGTTGCTTTAGCGAACTTTCTGACAGTGAAGAACAACGGGGTCTTAGTCGACCTGTGCAGCGGCAGCGGAGTGATAGGAATTCTTGCCAATGCGAAGAATAATATCAAGCACGTTATTATGGTCGAGCTACAAGAATCCTTGGCTGAGATGTCTAGGGCTAGTGTAGAATACAATCATATAGACAATATTGATGTTATCAATGACAGGCTGCAGGGTATCCATGCGAGGATAAAAGAGCATGTTGATACCGTTGTGTGCAATCCACCATATTACAAGGCTGACATTGTCGGAAGAACCGTTAATAAAGAGATATTGGTGGCACGCAATGAGATAGAAGTGACTCTGGATGAGATAATAGAGGAGGCTGCTAAGATACTAAAAGACGGCGGTAAATTCTATATGAGTATCAAAGAAAGTAGGCTGGTGGATGTATTGTGCACAATGCGCAAGCTTAATCTGGAGCCAAAAGAGATGAAAGTCTTGCCAGCCAAATCTGACAAAGTCGTACTAATCAAGGCAATCAAAGAAGGAGAAGAGGGGTTCAAAATAACCCTATAGAGGAATATATGTTATATATAGTTGCGACCCCAATAGGGAATTTGGGCGATATGTCCGCCAGAGGGATAGAGGTGCTAAGAAGTGTAGAGTATATATTGTGCGAAGACACTCGTACCAGCCTACCCCTATTGCAGCATTATGATATATCTAAGAAGTTAATTAGTTATCACAAATATAATGAGGCAGAACGATGCGAGAATATTGCACGGGATATTGAGTGCGGCAAGGATGTGGCATTGATATCCGATGCCGGTATGCCAGGAATATCGGACCCGGGAGCTGTCATTGTCAGATATTTAAGGGACAGACACTTGCCATACACGGTCATCCCAGGGGCGTCTGCGCTAATCAATGCATTTGTGCTGTCGGGCTATGATGCACCATTTACATTTGTAGGCTTTTTGCCAGAGAAGGCAAAGGCCGCACGAGACTTGTTAGCAACCTTAAGGGAGTCTACATACCCAACAATATACTATGTCTCGCCACACTCAATTGCAGAATTCTTTGCAACTATGCACTCTGCATTTGGCGATAGAGAGGTCTGCGTAGTTAGAGAATTGACCAAGAAATTCGAAGAGGTAGTATTTACCACATTATCCACAGGATATAATGGAGTGGTGAAGGGTGAATTTGTGATTGTAGTACGCGGACGGAATGTGGATGACAAGGATATTGTGTCAGACGAGACGATTGTAGCGGAGCTGCAGGAACTGACAGCGAAAGGTTGTAGCAAAAAAGATGCCAGTAGTATAGTGGCAGAGAAATATAAATTAAAGAAAAACTATGTGTATAATTTGAGCATAAAGTAGGATATAGGATGAGACTTCCAGAAGAATTTCAAAACAATATGCGAGATATATTGCGGTCATCGGCAGATGACTTCTTTTTGGCGCTGGATAGTCCAGAGGTCAAGGCATTGACGGTGGATACTAATAAGATATCGCTGTCTCAGTTCGAGGCTGAGATACGGTTAGAGGTCAGTAGGATAGAAGGCAGCCCTAATGGATATTATTATACTGGCAAGATTGGAGATGAGTTATTGCATCATGCGGGTGTTATTTATTCCCAGGACGCTTCTGCTCAGATCCCAGTCATGGCTCTGGGTGTAGAGAGGGGTGACAAAGTACTAGATGTATGTGCGGCTCCGGGCGGCAAGAGTGTGCAGATATTGCAAAGGTTGGCTGGCTCTGGTTTACTGGTTAGTAATGAGTATGTATATAATAGAGCGAAGATATTGTACGAGAATATTGTTAGATTTGGTTATAATAATTATATAGTTACATCAAATTTGCCCAATGTTTTTGACAATAAAATACAAGCATTTGACAAAATATTAGTCGATGCACCATGTTCTGGCGAGGGGATGTTTCGCAAAAAAGATATAGAGACATACGACTGGAATATTGCTAATGTTGCTGCGTGTGCCGCTAGACAATATGAGATATTGCAGTCTGTTAAGCATTCCTTGAATGTAGGTGGCAAGCTGGTGTATTCGACCTGTACATATAATATAGAGGAGAATGAGAAGGTCGTGGCAAGGTTTTTGGCGGCAAATCCAGACTATCAGCTGATTCCATTGCCAGAGGATGTAGCAACTATGACCAGTGCGGGCATAGATGTAGAGGGATATCCTACTAGATTGTGTGGCAGAAGATATCCGCATATTCATCGTGGTGAAGGACAGTTCGTCGCACTGCTACAGCGAGTAGGCGGCATCCGTTTGGATGAGGTGGACGATGATTACGCTGTTGTATCTAGGAAAGAGGCTGCTATGATAGATAGATATCTCATTCCCATTCTAGATACATCTAGTTTCTGCTACTACAAGAAAGGCGACAATGTATATATCCCACCCAATGAATATATAGACATCTCTGGTCTGAATGTGACTAGCTTAGGTGTCTATGTAGGGACTATGACAAGCAATGGAATAGACCTGAGCCATAGCTTCTACAAAGCATATGGGAATAAGTTCTACTCTGTAATAGACCTCGACCAGACCCGTGCTATGACATATCTTAGCGGCAATGTGGTGGATATTCCAGAGGAATATACTGGGATATCTGCTGTGACATATAACGGAATCGTCTTGGGCGGAGGCAAATCCGTGCGAGGGGTGCTAAAGAATTATTATCCAAAAGCTTTGAGAAGATAGAAAAAAATCCACAATGACTTATCCCCAAAAGGCGTCAATTTGTGGATTTTTTTGTTTGTCTATATCCCAGATACATATTTGCTCGGACTCACTAGTCCTTACAATATATTCATCCGGATTCTTCTCTGCAGCAGTCAGTTGTATATCTGGTGCTAATTTCCTAAGGCAGAATTTGTAATAAACTTGCTTGTTGGTCGGCCTTAATAGTTCTAGACAGTCTTGCAGATATTTCGGCCAATCTTGCCACTTGTCCGCAGATTTGTAGTTGTTTATTTTTCCAATCTTATAATGGTCTACACAATCCAACTCAATCGTTTTTTTAATTAATTTTAGACTCTCCTCTGGCTCAATTGTTGGCTCGAAGCTAGCAAATGTCTTGATTCCGTTGTCATGCAAAATCTTTAGGGTCTCTAGTCTGTCTGTAGGAGTGGATGCATGAGGTTCCCATTCTTTTGATTTCTTTTCATCATAGAATGTTAATGTCGTCCCTACGGTGATTCTGTTGCCAAATTCCTTGAAGATATCCATGTCTCTCAGCATTTTTTTGCCGCCTTTGGACAAGACTGCTACTGGCACTTGATAATAATTAAGCATTTTTAGCACATCTCTCACTATTGCGCCATTATCGCTGGTGTCGCAATAACAATCTCCTACAAATGATAACAGGACTTGCTCTGTATATTTGTTTTTTTTCAAATCCCGTTCCAATAACCTTAATATATCCTTTCTAGGCTGAGGTGTTCCAAAATAATTTTCGCAAGATTTCTGTAATGTGTGTGGTGCATAGCAATATTTGCATCTATGGCTGCACCCTATGTAGATATTTAGTGCATATGGACTGTACTCTCTAGCCATTCCACAAGGTCTGTATATTATGCTCATTTTCTTTTCCTTTTATAGATACATATATTATAAAACATTTGTTCTATAAAAGTCAAGAAAATTGGCTAATTTATTATAAAATATCCATAATGCTTATCAAATTTATCTCTAACAGAATAATAATTTACTTCTGTTACTCCGTAGTTTGCAATAAATTCATAAAAGAACTTAATTGCTCTTGCATTAAAAAGAGAAGGTGCTTCGTTATAAAAATGCTTAAAATTAAATTCGCATTTAGCTAAATTTTGTATTTTAGTGAATTCGTTAGTTATTAATGTATATATAATTACAGTTCCGGATTTAATTTTTTTGTTGGTTAACAATTTTTTATATAAATCAAAAGCAATTCCATAACTATCACAATCTATTACATTAAAGTTTTCCAGATTGATTGAATCAAAAACTTTTCTTGTGTCAGCATTAAGATTTACACCTTTTTCTATTGTGATATCTATTCCATAATATTTGTCTGTATGAATATTATTCCATAATACATTTCTTCCTGCAAACAAATCTAGCACCTTAACTTCTTTCAAATTTTTAATGGCTTCTTTTCTTATAAAAATTTTATTTGCTATAGATTTATTATCAGTTTTAGTTGATTGTCGTCTCAATTTCTACTCCTTCAATTTTTTGTATTTTTGAAATCAAATTGGCTAGCAAATCATTTTTATTTATGTCAATACTGATTAAGTAATGAACCATTTTTAGAGGTTTAATAATCTCTTTTGTACTCTAACACAAGTTTTTAAATATTTATCTATATCAACACCAAAATTGGTGAAATCAAAATCTTGCAGTTTTTTTAATTCTTGAAATAATATGCCATCATCAAATCCTGTTTCTAGATTTATAGAGTTATGAGCGATGACATACGCTTGTTGTTCATCTTCGCTCATATGATCAAGTCTAACACATGGCAGTTTCTTCATTTCTAATAATTTTGCAGCCTCAACGCGACCATTTCCTTCTAAAATTACATTATTCTCTCCAGCGATTCCTAGTGGGTCATTAAATCCAAATTCTCTTATAGAATTTGCAATATGTTCGATTTGTTCTTTTGTATGAATCTTAGAATTATTTTGAAATGTGTTTAGTTTATCAATATCTATGTACTCTATTTGTAAGTCTTTCATCTTTTATCCTCATATATTAATTCTATTTAAAAACTTTTTCTTCTAATCTCTGGCGTTAGTCTCAAGTCTTTTAATATTTTCTCAAGTTGTTTGTTACAATCTATTAGAGTCTTGTAATGCTCATTTTCTTTTACCATGACTTTTGGTGTTTTGCCGTCATTGCATATGCCTGTTACTATCCTAATATATCTGTCTGGATTCTTGTTATATTCTCTCCATGCCCTATCTCGCATTATCTTAATCTGACAATATTGCCATATTAGTTCGGAATCTGTTGCCGATAGCCTATATGTTATACTTTCTTTTAATGTCTTTATTGTCTCAGCATATAACTCTCTTTCGGCTCCGTCAACAAATGAGGGAACTTGCAATATAGCATTGTTAATGCGTTCAGTTTCTTTCGCATTCTTTTTGTTTTCCTTTATCATCTCTTTTTTCCAATCTTCCATTTTGTATCTCCTTTTGCTTGTTGTTTTATTTATGATACTACGAAGAATTTCCACTTTGCAAAATTTACTAACAAAGTGAGTGAGGGGAATGAAAAAACAATATCCTACTGTTATTTTCGGATATTGTCTTTTTTGTTATTCTATTCATATATAGCTGTAAAGTGGATTGTGCCGCCTTCTACATTTAGGTGGGCTTGCTCGCTTGCTACACCTACATAGCCCTCTGGCGCTATATCAATGTATTCATTATTAGATGACATTATTACGCTAGTGGCTAGCTGCCCCGATACATTGCCTACAGCTCTGACACGGAATGGATTGTCCGCCACCATTACGGATAGGTTGGTGGAGCCATAAGTATTGAATATCTCGTGCTTGATATGGTCATTCAGTGGCATACTGCGGATTGTCATATGTATATTAGAACCACGCTCGGATGTAATCTTGATAGGATTGGCCTGGGTTATGACATTGATGCTGCCACTGCCTTGGCTAATAGTTGTTACTTTGTCTGCGTTTTCTTCGCCTACATTGTGCATAGATATATTGCCAGTCTCCGTTATTATCTCTGCCCCAGCACTATACTGCATTACATTGATATTTCCTTTTGTGGTCGTTATGCGGAAATTTGCCGCAGCGTTCGCTATTTCTACATTACCGCTAGTCGTTGCTATGGTTGCAGGCATTGAGGTATTGGCTATCTCTATACTGCTGCTATGTGTGGATATATCTAGTACGGACTGGCAGTCACGAATATAAATATTAGTGCTGTCAGCAAGGATGCTAGCTCTTTTGTTGCATTTCAATGTATCTATACTAATACTGCCTCGCTCATTGATTATCTGCAGCTCGTCAGTCTCGTTCAATGTCATTATATTTATGTCTAGATTGTCACAATTGATATACACATTTGCGGTTAGATTGTTGAAATCTAGCGATAATCTATCCGCACTAATATACAGCTGATTGTTAATAGTCAGATTCTGATAGCAACTTAGGTCTATATTAGCTCCTTTGCAAATAATGCTAAGTGAATCTAAGGTCATATCATTTATAGGGGTTGTGGTTGTAACAGGCTCTTTTGCCCCCTCTGGCGTCGTGGTCTCTACATTGTGTGCCGACCATACAAAGTCTCCGTCTGTCATGTCCGTGGCAATACTAGCTACCTTTGCCTTGTCTATATTGATGTTACCACTATTGGTGTTGATATTGATATGTGGGATTAGATCCCTAGGCATGCTGATAGATAGCTTGCCAGTGCCAGTGACCAGCCCGCTAGTCTCTAGCGTCCTAATAGAGACGATAGATTGGTCTGTGTTGACGAATAGCTTGCTGTCCATTACGTTGGCAAATCCCCATTTGCGGTCAATGTACGATACTTGGATCTCGTTTTCCGTCTCATTCTCTGATATGTCTATATCAAATCCGTCTGTCGTTATAACCACATAATATGTCTGTGCCACATCCACGACGGCCACCTCTGACGACTCTAGCGTAGAGTTTTGTCTAACAAATCTGTATCCAAATAGCGTGAACTGCGGAAAAAGATACATACATACTATTAGTATGATAATGATTCCTAGTATTATCGCTAGCGCTATGGCTACCCATTTCAATATCTTTTTCAGTATTTCCATTAATTCTGCCTTTTGTAGTAGTATACACCAATATCTCTAATATCGCAAATTATCTAATTGTAATTTTATGTAAAAAATTTTTGATTGGAAGATATTAAATTGACTCATACTAATCATATATTTACTATTTTGCGATACAACGCCGCATTGCTTTACAATATCTATTTTTTTTAATAAAATATGTGTATGAAAAGAATAAAATATTTGGGCAGTGTTGCCCTAGTATTAATACTGCTGTTATTGACACTTTTGTTGCCAAAGTCTGTGTATGCAGACACCTCACCACAAGAGTCTGGCACTCAAGGAGAGGTACAAACTCCGATACCACCAGATGCTAGCACCAGAGGCATCAAGATTAGTGTAACAGACCAGATGACTAGTGCATTATTATATAGGAGCCTCCTTGATGTATACAACAAATATTATGGACTGGGTGGAGATTCTGGCAAGGCAATAGAGACAACATTGTATCAAAATATGTTCGCCGGGATGGACTTTAGCGCAATGGATGGGGTATTAGATCTTAGCGGCAAAGGAAATAGCAAGAACGGCATATCTGAATTAACGGGATTGGAGTTGGTTAATTTTAGCGATTGTATCAACTTGACCGCAGTGGATTTGTCCGGCAACAGCTTGACCATAATCCAAGCCGCTAACCTTAGCTCTCTAGATAATATTACTAGGCTAGACATTTCAGATAACGACATCACATCTGCCAACCTGTCAGAGCTGGAGAACCTAGAGGTCTTGGACGCTAGCGACAACCAATTAACAACGCTGGATTTGTCTTTCCTTAAGGCAGAGAAGACCGATGCAATAATCAATCTGTCTGGAAATAAAATAACTGATGTCAATGACGTGTATCTGCGTCGTGCAGAAATGCTGAATAATGATATCAATTTGTATGTGGCCAATACTCTGACCAATGCCGTGTACGAGGGCAACGCTAAGGTTAATGTCCAGGCTGGACTAGTGGGAGTAAAGTCTGGTAAATATTCTAAGTCGGACAGACTGATATATAGCAAAATCGACAACCTAATTAACATTGGCATCAATGCTACGGATGTCAAGGTGGTGGTCAAGGACTATAATAACACTGCAGTGAAATATAGTGTGCTGAATAGTGCAGTCAATGATAGCGTAGACATATTGCAGTCATTGCAATATGGCAAATATATCCTATTCTTTGCAGATGCTAATGACAGTAGTATTTCTGCTCAGTCCCAGTCATTTGTAGACCAATACAGTGCTATCACCATAGACCTAGTGCCAGATGCACCTAGCATATCTGTGACAAAGGATGGCGAGAAGATAGACTTTGCTAGCGGGGACAAACTTACCAGTGACGTGTCTGTCACACTATCTTCATCCGACCCTAACGCTACTATCATGTACAAGGTAGATGACGGTGAATGGGTTAGTGGAACCAGCCTAGATATCAAGGCAGAGACAGGAGCTAGGGTACAAGTAAAGTCAATTGTGGACGGGCTAGAGAGCGATGTGGCGAAATACTACTTTGCAGTGGACAATTCGTTTGATTTTGGCGATATGCTGTCAATAGTCTTAATAATAATCGCATTCCTAGCATTGATGTTCGGTTTATTGCCGTTAGTTAGATATTTTATCAACAAGCCAATTAAGATTCAATCTGAGAAGAAAAACAAAGATGTAGACTGATGGTAGTAATAATACAAATATAAATATAACAAAATATGTCAAATGTGGCAATTTATTTGTGAAAAGTGCGTATTATGGGGTATACTAAAGTATTAATACAAAAGGAAGAATGGAAGGATGAAAAAAAATCTAATAATTGATACAGATCCAGGCGTTGATGATGCAGTAGCCTTAATTACATCGTTTTTTGCCCCAAATATAGATATCAAGTTGATTTGCTCTACAGCGGGAAATCTAGGCATAGATGTTACGACTAGGAATGCACTGCACTTGTGCGAGCTATATCAACAGAATATCCCTGTAGCCAAGGGATTACCAGGACCACTGAATAGACCATTGGAGACTGCTTTTGGCGTACATGGTGCTATGGGATTTGGTGACTATGTGTATGATGGGGTGAAGACAAAGGAGATAGACCTGCCAGCGTACGAGGCGATGCACAATGTATTGCAGTTATATCCAGACACCACTATACTAGTACTGGGTCCTCTGACCAATGTAGCGAAATTGTTGCAAGAATATCCAGAGGATGCTAAGAAGATAAAGGAAATAATCTTCATGGGCGGAACCAAGGACGATGTGATGAACCAGGACAAACCATATCCAGAGTTCAATATTAGCCGTGACCCAGAGGCGTGCGAGATAGTCCTTAATAGTGGGGCGGATGTATTGATTATCCCTATGGACTTCGGTCATTATGCTTATATTGATGAGGAAGAGATTAAACGTCTAAGGCATATCAATGCTACTGGCAAGCTATTTGCTATAATGTACCAGAATTACAAGGACGGCCATGTAACAGACGGCAATGCAGCAACACACGATAGTTGTGCCACGGCATATATCATAGAGCCTACGCTGTTCAAGTTAGAGTATTGCAAGCCTAGTATCAAATATTTTGATAACAAGGGTGTATTGGTGGCCAGTGTATCCAAGAGAAAGACTAGGTGGAGACTGGCTGTAGATATGGACTATGATGGATTCAAAAATCTATATTATGGATTACTTGGCATAGCGAAGACTCCGCAAGAGAGTTAATATATCGATATAACCATAAAATATTGGGGGAAAAATGAAATTATCACAGAAATTAATTGCGACAATAATTGCGTTGGTAGTGATGATAATTGTTGCTACGTCTGGATTGGTTGTGGCCTTGACCGCTGCCCCTCAGAGTGTAACCGCATATATAGATGCAATATTTGTTCCTTAGATCAAAGCTAAATTAATAACTTATTAGAACAAGATAGAAAAAAACTCTAGTATATCATAACTTGATACCCGAGTTTTTTTCTTACATCATAGGGGAGAATATCTTTAGGAACGCTCCGCTGAATTTCTTAGTAAATTTACGCTTTTTTAATATTTTGGCAGTTAATTGTGTACAACTAGGTAATATCTTTTGTATTCCTTCTATTGCACTGCTGGCAATGTTTTCGCTGTATATTAGTACTCCGTTTAGGAAAGGTGAGTACATTTTTCTGCTATCTACATTGCCGCCGCCTACCAGCACATTGCTGTTGTCTGCTACTATTATCTGGGTGTTCAGTATAGATTGTTCTATAGTGAATATCTTGATGCCTTCCTTGATCAATGCACCATAATTGGTGTAGGATAGGTCGTCTTGCCATCTCTTGCCATATTCCTTTGACACAATGATATTGACGTCTACTCCGCACCTAGCAGATGATATCAGAGAGTTCATGCTCTCATTGCCTATCAGAAGATATGGCGTAACGACCCACAGACTCTGCGATGCACTACCTATCAGATTGTTCTGGATATTCTTGCACACATTTTCCTTGATTAGGGGATTGATCTCAAATGGCTGGATATAGTTCTTGTTCTTTACTCTTGGGAATGATTTTGGTAAATATTTTTCCAGCACCAATGAGTCAGAATTGGCAAACAAATTCCAATTGATGACAAAGTTCTTCGTCAGAGTAATGACAGCGTCGCCGTCTATGCACACAGCTGCAGCCAATTTCTTTGGCAAGGAATCGCCTATGTGTGACTTCTCCATATAGCCATCTTCTATACCAAACTGACCACAGAATGCTAACTCGCCGTCTATGATGATAGTATTGTTCATGTTCCTATACGAAGATATCTTTCCCACCGCAAATGACAATCTATTGAACGCCATTGTTGCTATACTGTGATTGTATAACTTCTCAAATGTTCTTGTGTCTCTGAACGCGGATATAGAGTTGTAGTCGTCATATAGTAGCCTTATCTCTATTCCAGCAAAGCTCTTTTCCTTTAATATCTGGAATATATCCGTCCAGACCTTGCAGTCTTGCATTTTGCTGCATTCTAGGAATATATATTTCTTCGCAGTCTTCAATGACTTCAGTACATTATCATAGTACTCTTCGCCACTGAATATCATGGCAGCAGAGTTGTTCTCGAACACCGGTGCATTCAGCGTCGCATTGAGATATCTAGATGTCTTGGACATAGACAGATTCTTCTTAGCTAGGGTGTCTATGACTGCCTTGTTGTTCTCTGCTGTGTATGTTGTCTCCAGCTTGGTTAGTTCTTGCCACTTGTTCCTCAGTCTCTTGCTGCCGCGGATATTGGAAGAATATCTTAGTAGTGTTAATCCCACTAGCGGCATAGTAATACATAGCAGGAGTATTAGAAAATTCTGTTTGCTATTGCTGTTCTTTAG
The DNA here is from genome assembly GCA_964434145.1 of uncultured Christensenella sp. GTDB lineage: Bacteria > Bacillota > Clostridia > Christensenellales > UBA1242 > UBA11490. Next base: position 22,667 of record CAYSUG010000020.1, read on the forward strand.
CAGAAGTGCAAGGAAATACAGCACTGTTACACCAGCACAAACTATTGAGTAATACATCATGCCAACGAAGAACACTAGATATACATACAGTGCGATGTTAAGAATCAGCGACATCACTATATTAAAACTCTTAGAGTAAAGAAATGCTCGGAATTTTTTCATTCTTACTTGCTTTCTTCCTTTTTATTTTTTTCATTTTTTCTTTTTTTCTTATAATACTCGCTTTCTTCGAAGAAGTTAGCTCCGTCTTGACTCTGGAAATACACTCCTACGAATTTTGGCTCTTTGTATTTTAGCAAAGTATATGCAGCACGCTTTCTGGCACCGCCTACGACCTTTTCGCTGGCTTTTTGATTGCTCTCTACAAATACATTATATGCTCTAACCCTTCCAGCATTGTCAATGATTGTTATTCCGTCATAATTCAGCATTGTGGTTAGTAGATCCGCATAGCTAGTCAGCTTGAATTCGTTGAAGTTCTTGCTCTGCAAGAATAGCTTGGAGAACTCTACTGGCTCCTTTAGCCATATTCCGTCCTCTAGGAATCCTTTGGTGTCTACATATTCTTTGTCCACTACTAGACATATTGTGCCGTGCAAGCCCTTGAATAACTTCTGGAACACATTGGTGTATAGGTTACGAATATCTTGCAATTTCCTAGCACTCTTCGTATTGATCTTTGATGTTGTAGCCTCTATGAATCGTGCTATCATATCGTCCCACTTGAATTCAGTTGTGTTGTTTAGATTAAAGGATATAGTGACCTTGTTGTCATTTATTCCGTTTAGTACCAGCATTCCGCCATTGACTACGTTCATGTTGATTAGAGATATCTTATTCTGCAGCAATTCTTTGTAATCCTTGAATGCTAGATTGAATAATGACTTGTCCTTAATACTACTTAGAACCTTGATCAATCCATACTCTACATGGTCTTCTGCAAAGCATATGTATAGCTGCCAGTCGTTCTTGCTGAAGCACATAATGGCCTTTAGTCTTTGGTTAAAATTACGCGAGTCTGCGTCGTGGAATATTGTCAGCTTGTAACAATTTGGGATAGTTTTTGCCAGTAGATTAATATTGTTAGTGATATACATCTCTGGCTTGATCTTGACAGACTCCTCCTCATAGGTGGACATATGATAGAACTTGTTAATAAATTTCTCTACATCACTATGAGCCATGGACGGGAATTCCAGGTCAAACAAGTTAGTAACCGATTCTTTTGCTTCTTCAAAAAATATATTCTTCTCCAT
>CAYSUG010000021.1:0-22188 GCA_964434145.1 uncultured Christensenella sp.
GTAAAGACTATGCATATAATGAGAAAAAGGTAAGCTATGCCACTACTATTGAAGGGGTAGAGTATAGCGGCGAAATGCTAAACAATCCGTATGACAATAGCTTTGTTGTAGACCTTAGTGTTAACGCTACAGACATTACAGAGTTACAAATTGATTTTGTAATAGACGATACTTCCTGTGTAGCGACCTTATCACAAGTTAATGGAGAATGGTCATACAATCATCTGGATGCAGTTCAAATAATCTGCAAGGATTTGAAGCATTATATCGGGCAATATGTAGAGAATAACCAGTTGAATGCAGAGTGCTATATCAAAGTTGTACATAATACAGAATATCCTACTCAGTATTATTGGTGTGTGCAGATAGTAACAACGAATGGTACATCCATGACAGAGATTATCAATCCTACGACTGGTGAGATATTGGCAAAGAATATCAAATAAATATAATAGATCTAAATATCATAAAACAAATATTTGTGTTTGTGATATTTTTTTTGTATAATATATAATATGAAAGCGAAGGAAAAAACCAATATAACAAAAACAATTATATTTACAATACTCTCTCTATTGCTAGTTGTGGCCATTGCCATAACTATATTTCTTACGTGTTTCACTGCGACGGCTGCCGGCGTATGCTATCATATCGGCCTTAGAGGCTTGTCGGCTAGATTATACGTTACGGAATATGCCAGAATGGAGGATATCAATTATATAGCAAAGGCGTGTGATATTAATATAGAATGCGAGAATTATAGCGCATATATTACTAACTATCAGAAGATGCAGCTTGACTCCAATTATAGTGATTATATCAACTATATCAATATCAGCGCATATAATAGCGATCTGGATGTTCTGACTAAGAGTGCATTGATAGATGAAGATAATTATTATAAAAATATGCTGATCAAGGCTCTAGTCAAGAAAGACAAATTCAATACAGCACTTGGCTATGTATTTGACAATCTAGTAGATATAACCGCCAAGGATATTAACTATTTGCAACCAGACAATTATTATGTGTCTACTATGCTTGATACTCAGTCTTCCTATGATTGGACAGTGACAGAGATTAGAAATAATAGCAATGTGTTATCTCTGACTTATGAGTATTATATTAATCTTGTGTCCTATCATGATACGTTAGATATAAGCGACATAGATAGTGTATATTATGTCAATTTGTGCCGCAAGATATTGATAGTTGCGTCGGACTTGATTGAGATAGATGATAAGGTTAATAACGATATTATTAGCGATTTTGATCGCGATAATATTGAGACAACAATAGATGATATCAATGATAAATTGTTGCAATATGTGTAGAGAGGAGTTATGAAAGAAATAAAACAGAAATATAGAGATATTCTCCAGTCATTTGTAGGCCAAGTGTATCCAAAGGAAAAGTTAATAGACGAAGAAATGCTGGATACAATCTGCGAAATCTCAAAGAGAGAACGGCTGGAGATTGCTGTGGTCTCTAATAGAAAGGGCGAGATATTAGATGTAGCGGTGGGCGATTCCCAGTCTGCTGGTGTCACTATTCCTACCAATACTAAAAATATGCGAATACTTCATACACATCCATACGCTCTGTCTACTCTTAGCAAGAAAGATATGTTGTTCGTAGAGAAATGGTCTCCAGACTATATGATAGCAGTGGCTGTAGGCGATAACGGCATGGGGCCCTTCGATATTGCATATAATCAAATGGGAAATATTGTGACAGAGCATTATGACTATGCTGCGTATATCAATAAGTATGGCATCATGGAGAAGATTAACGAATCGATTGCATACGAGAAGAAGAATGCATCGAAGTTAATGGAGACTACTAAGGATCGCGATAGGGCAGTCATTGTAGCTGTAGACATCAAACGCAGTATTATCAATCTGGAAGAGTCTATTGAGGAGCTAAAAGGTTTGTGTTCAACAAATGGTATAGAGGTGGTTGGTGTTCTTACTCAGAGCAAGGTCGCTCCAGACCCAAAGTTCTTACTAGGGACAGGCAAGGTAGAGGAACTGAAGGATTTGGTCGCTGATACCAATGCAAACTTAGTGATATTTGAGAACGAGCTGGCTGCAAACAAGCAGTCTAACATTACATCTTATCTCAATGTCAAGGTTATAGATAGGAGTATGTTAATATTAGACATATTTGCTAAGCGTGCTAGGACTAATGAGGGTAAATTGCAAGTCGAGCTGGCACAGCTGAAATATATGTTACCTAGACTCAAATCATATATAGATACATCCAATAGATATGGTGGGGGTGTAGGAATGCGTGGACCTGGCGAGACCAAATTAGAGCTAAATAGACGGGTTGTTGAAGGCAATATTATCAAGAAGACTAATGAGCTGAAAAAATTAAAGAAACATAGGGATCTGAATAGAAAGAGTAGACAACACAACACTAATCCTACAGTCTCTATAGTAGGATATACCAATAGCGGCAAGAGTAGCCTACTTAATCTTCTGGCAAGGGACAACATATATGCCAAGGACGAGCTATTTGCAACGCTAGACACAACGTCTAGGAAGGTCTGGCTGGATGGTGTGGGTGATGTTGTATTCACAGATACAGTAGGGTTCATTAGCAATCTTCCTCACGAATTTATCGAGGCATTCAGTAGTACTCTAGAGGAGTGTTTATATACTGATCTATTGCTGCTAGTTGTGGATGTATCCAATCATAACTATGAGATGCAGTTGCGAGTGTCGCTGGATGTACTGGATAGACTGGGTAGTAATGTTCCAACTATGATAGTGTATAACAAGGCCGATAAGGTCAATATAGAGGACTATGCAGGAAGATTAAATGACGGCATTGTTATATCCGTTAAGCAGAATAAAGGAATAGAAAAGCTAAAGAAAGAAATAGTAAAATTTTTTAAAAATAAGTAGCACAAAAAATGAGTGTCCGCATATTATGAAGTAGAAAGCGAAATTGACAATACAGCTGTAATATAATTTGCTTTTCAATTCATAATAGGAGGACGCTTTTTGATGTTTTTCGGTAATAATCATGGCGGATGCGGTTGTGGTGGCGGACACGGTGCTAAGGACAACAACGACTGCTGCTGCTTATTAATATTAATTTTACTTCTTTGCGGTAATTGCAATATGGGATTTGGTGGCGATGACAATTGTTGTAGCAATATCATCTTATTGTTGTTATTACTTAGCTGCTGTGGTTGCGGCTCTAACAAATTCTAATAAAAGAGTTTTTACATAATTAACACATAGTTTTCATTATATAGCAGGGCATGGGGATAGATTCCTCCATGCCTATTTTTTATACAATTTTTACTTTTCTTTCATTCTTTTTTACAATTTGTTTTGATTCCTTTGACTCAAATGATTGATGTATGATATCTTATTTCTAGATATTTACAATTGTGCATAGAGTTCAAGGCATAAATTGCGCTATAAATATACAAAATAAGTATAGGAGAATGTAATGGGACAGAAGAAGAAAATCACAATAGCTCTGATTATTGCTTGTGCGACATTATTCGTAGCAATCGCGACCCTTGTCATTGTTCTTGTTGCCACTAGTGCAACAACTAATGCGAAGATTAAGATCAATTATACTGGCGAGGGCGTCAATGTCAGAGTGTCGGCTAATGCGTATATTGGCAATACTTTGTCATACGAATTCACTGCAGACGGCGCAGAAAACGGCAGTACATATATAGACCTAACTCCTAGGAATGTCTCAGACACATTACTGCAACCTACTGATGTGGATGAATTGGACAAAGATAATAACTTGATAGTCTATGAGTATGCTTTTCTTAATCTAACGGAGAATATAGATGCAATGTTATCTCTTACATCAGTGCCGGGCGATGCGTTGGAAGAGATTAGACAGAATGTAGTAGTGTCATATGCATATTCTGATGCAAAATCGGCAACTCCTACAGCACTGACTAGGTCAGATTCTTTCGTAGACCAATTACTTCCTGCATATACTGGAGAAGAGGCTGCAAAATACATTTATGTTTTCGTAGAAATAGATGATCTGCTGTATGATGCTAAGCTAGAAGGCAATTTCGCATGGCAATTAAGGAGAGCAGAAGACACAGAGGTCGTGATCTATACACTTAGCACACAAGAGGCAGACCTAATAGAGAGGGTATCTACGGGAACGACTATAACAAACGATGTAGCAGAGAGCTATATATACAAGACAGCAGTTGGTGCTACTGCTACACCAGACATTATTCCAGCAGTAACTAATAAGACATTTGTGGGCTGGACAGATACTGCGGGTACACAAAATGTAATTTTGTCGAGTTACAATATAGATACTGATACATCTGCAGTAACTAATTCTATCAGAGGTACAGCCGCCACGACTCTATATCCTGTATACAAAGACGGTTCTATTCCAACAACTAATTATTCTTATGATTCAACAGCAGGAACATATACAGCTAGTGCTATTAATATCACAGATAATATATCAGAGGCTGTTATTCCAGATGTCATTAATGATGGTACACATGGTGTAGCAAAGGTTGTTGCTACTGCTGAAGGTACTGCAAAAACTGGCATATTTGCTGCCAATAATTACATAAAGAGTGCTATTGTTGGAAATTTTGTACAAACTGTAGGTAGACAAACTTTCTACAACTGTTATAATCTAGTACAGGTTGCATTGCCTAATACATTACAACGAATTAACAATTATGCATTTTCTAATACTGGATTAACAGAACTTGTGTTACCTAGCAGTGTTACTTCATTATTAAGATATACTTTTTCTGGTTGTTCCCAGTTAACAACCTTGGTTCTTTCAGAAGGATTAGAAAATATATATGAATATTGTTTTGAGAATTGTACTGCTCTTAAATATATCACAATCCCTAGCACTGTTAAATCAATAGCTCCCAACAATACAGTCAATCCATTCAAGGGCTGTACTGCGTTAGAATGTATTGTAGTTGATTCTAATAACAAAGTATATAGCAGCGGAAACAATGGTAATTATATTATGGATAGTAGCAAGAAGCTAGTGACTGCTTGCAAGGCAACTGTTATTCCTGGAGATGTGAAATCTATTGGGGTTGCTGCGTTCTATGATATGGATAATCTAGTGAATGTAACTATTCCTAGCAAAGTTATCACCATTTACAAACAAGCCTTCTATGGCTGTGATAACATCCAATCTGTCACTTTCCCTGTATCTCTTGTTACCATTGGTGATTCTGCATTTGCGGAATGTATTAGCTTACAGAGCATCAATATCCCTAAGAATGTCGCATCTATTGGCTCTCTTGCATTCAATAATTGTACAGCAGTAAGTAGCATTGTTGTTAATTCTGCCAATTCGACATATACTAGCAGCAATGGCAGCAATGTCATAATGAGTAGTGCTGGAGAGATTGTTACTGCTTGTACTAATTCTACTGTCCCAAATGGTGCAATCAGTATATCGAATGGTGCATTCCAGAACATAACGACTATCACATCAATTATGCTTCCTAGCACAATACAGACGATAGGAGATTCTGCGTTTGATAGTTGTACTAGCCTAACATCTGTTAATATTCCAGAAGGCGTTATATCTATTGGTGCTGGGGCATTTAGAGGATGTGATATCACATCAATTATGCTTCCTAGCACAATACAGACGATAGGAAATTCTGCGTTTGAGTCTTGTGACAAATTGTCTTCTGTTGTTATTCCAGCTAGTGTAACCAGTCTTGGAGAATCTGTCTTTGGTCAATGCGCTTTAGATTATATATCTGTAGATAGCGACAACACGTATTACAATGATGGCAATGGCTGCAATGTGCTGATCGAGACGGCATCAAATGTACTATTGTCTGGCTCTAATAATGGAACAATACCTGAAGGTGTTGTTTCAATAGCAGCTAATGCATTCGCACATTGTAGGGCTTTGACGACTATAACTTTGCCTTCTACTTTAACAACAATCGGAGATAATGCTTTTTATATATGTACATCGTTAACAGGGACTATTACTATACCTGCATCTGTGACTTCTATTGGGAGTTCTACATTCCAAGCTATGCATAGTTTAGAAGGATTCAATGTGGAAGATGGAAATACTGTGTACAGCAGTCCTGACGGTAGCAACGCGATTCTTTCTAAGAATGGCAAGACGTTATATTATGGCTGTAAGAATACAGTTATCCCAACTACAGTTACTACGATTCAATCTAGTGCCTTCCATGGCTGTTCAAGCTTGACTGAAATAACTATTCCTTCTAGTGTTACTTCTATTAGGGATTTTGCTTTCTACGGCACTGGATTAACCAGTATTAATATTCCATCAAGTGTAGTATCTATATATAGACAGGCATTTGTTTCTTCTAAATTAACATCTGTTACGTTCGAGGATACTGCTAATTGGTGGATATCCTCGACATCTTCTGCAATAAATGGTACGGCTATGGATGTAAGCGATACAGCACAGAATGCTGCGTATCTGAAGGAAAATGGCGGAACCGGCAATATGTATTGGTTCTGCAAACCTCAAATATATAATATGTAGTACAAAATATTTGTACTACATTTTTTTATCAGTATACTAGTAGTTATAGTTTGACAAAAAAACATGGTTATGCTATCTTTGTAACATGAGAATAATTAATTGTAAATTTGTGAAAAGTGTAGCGAATAGTAAAGACACTATTAATGACAGTAAGCCAATGATAGCATTCGTAGGTAGGAGTAATGTGGGCAAGAGCTCGCTACTGAACTATCTAGTGAATAACAAGAATATGGCTAGAACCAGTAGTACACCTGGAAGAACCAGGCTGATCAATTATTTCCTAATTAATAACGACTTGTATTTTGTCGATTTACCAGGCTATGGATATGCTAAGATGACGAAGCAAGAGAGTGCGAAGTGGGACGATATGTTGGACGGTTTTTTTACCGGATCTGAAGATTTGAAGCTAGTATGCGTATTGGTCGACAGCAGGATTGAGGCAACAGAGTTAGATAAAAGCATGATGAACTATCTGACATATTATCAGATTCCATTCATTGTTGTTGCAACGAAGTGTGACAAGATGTCCAAGGTGCAGCGAGGTGCTGCTAGGACGAAGATTGCCAATAGCTTAGGTCTAGGGTCAGACAACATATTCATGTCTAGCTCTAAGGATAATATTGGCAGAGAAGAGATCTTGGACCACTTTGACCAATTTCTAGGATAGGTATAATGGAAAATAAAAGGTTAAATTATTCTACAGTTGATAGTTACAAGACATATTTCAATATGTTTGTGTTCCAAGTAGTTATCTACTTGGCTTTTTCAATGATATTGTCTGTAATTTGTATTGCTAATAATGCAGAGGTGGATGATATTGTTGGAAGTAGTAATTATATATATATTGCAGCATTGATGAGTCCAGCAGTATTTTGCTTGCTATTCTTCTGGCAGAATAGAAGGAAAAAGTATGAGACTAGAGAGATATTGGGTTTGAAGAAAAAGATCGAGTGGAAATACGTATTATTTGCTGTGTTTATCGGCATAATGTGTATTACATGTTTTTCTAGCATATCTAATTTATTTGATTTTTCTCTAGAATATATAGGATTTAATCCAGACGACAATATTAATGTCAGAACGGACAATATAGGATTCTTATTACTAAATATATTAGTACTGGCTGTTCTGCCTGCAATATTCGAAGATCTAATATTTCGTGGTGTGATTTTCTGTGGGTTTAGGTCAGAAAACAGTTCCAGATTTGCTGTAATTATGTCAGCGCTATTATTCGCAATTATGCATGGTTCATTGCAGCAGACATTCTATCAATTCGTTATTGGCATAATTCTAGCTTTGGTAATGCTGAAGACAGGTAACATAATATATCCTATCATTACTCATATGACTAATAACGTTATAGTGATTATATCACATTATTTTGCAACACGTGCAGGAACAGTCACAGCGGATGCTATATGGTCATTCAATGAGATATTTGTGGCAATATTACTAGCAGTCTTGGGCGTAATTGGCTGTGTGATAATATTTAAGTATGTATTAAATAGCAAGGATGACAATTCTGTTATAGCACAGTCGAAGTCTTTCCTTAGATATAATATAGAAGAGAAATTTTACGCTGTGGGAGGTATATTGATAGCCGCAATATCTTGGATATCTACCACGATCAGTATGTGGGGGTAGGCATGGAATATATATCTGAGAAAAGGGACAAATCTGTATATAAGACATATGCAATATATTTTATCTGTCTGGTATGTTTTTCACTTATTAGGATATGTTCTGCTGCAGGGCTGTTTGGGAATCTGTCTAGCAATGCACGGGACATAATATACACTATAATCATAGAGGTGGTGTGTCTATTTATTCTGCCGCTGATTCTGTATTGTGTGATGTTAAGAGTAAGGCCGAAGCAGGTATTCAATACTTGTAATTTCTACAAGATTAATTTTAAGACCATAGTTATATCAATTGTGTTGGGAATTGTGCTATATATTCTGACAGTTATAATATCATCGTTTTTTAACGGAATAATCAGTATGTTTGGATATAGGTCGTCTGGTAGTGGAGGGTCAATGACAACAGAGTCATATATAGTGCAGATATTTACAACTGCATTGTTGCCAGCGTTCTGCGAGGAATTCTTGCACCGTGGTATTTGTCTGCAAGGAACCAAGCATACAGGATTTGTCAGAGCGATAATTATTAGCTCCATTCTATTTGGATTGATTCACCTTAATATTGTCCAAGTATTCTATGCTGCTATTCTAGGCATAATTATTGGCTATATTGCTGTTATTTCTAAGAGTATATGGCCGGCGATCATTGTGCATTTCATGAATAATTTTATATCCATTACGCATAGTTATTTACTAGACAATAGCATAGGGTACTATAATAGTGTTAACATTGTATACAATGCAGTCTACACAATGAATTTCTTCGTGCTAGTATTGTCGATTATCGTCATACTGGGCTTGCTGGTCCTTGTTATTTACGTATTACTTAAGGCGTTATATGAGAACACAATGTTACGCAAGGTGGAGAATGCTATTAAGACTGCGTATGGAGCTAACGGCAGAGCGAAGACTAATGCACCAATAGTATATGATGCTGGTGAGGTTAAGCAGCTGGTCGAGAGTACGACTACACTGAATCTGGATGTTAATTCTATTAAGAATCCTATAGAGATATTGATGCCAAAGCAGACTAAGATTTATAGGGCTACGAAGAGGGATAATATATTCCTCATAACATCAATAATATTAGGCGCCCTTATTACGATATTCACTTTTGTATGGGGGACGATGTAGATATGAAGATAAATATAATATGTATAGGTACTATCAAGGAAAGATTCTATACCCAAGCGTGCAATGAGTATATCAAAAGGCTGTCGAAGTATCACAATGTGAATATTATAGAGCTAGAGGAAGAGAAACTGCCAAAGAATGGGAATCAGGCAGACATTGCCAAGGTTAAGGTAAAGGAAGGCATGAAGATAGCCAAACATATGAAGGGTTACAATATCGTGCTGGATGTTAATGGCAAGTCAAAGGATAGTGTGGCTTTTGCCAAAGAGATAGAGAAAATAACGCAGAATAGCTTTGTCATCAATTTCATAATAGGTGGCAGTTATGGCTTGAGTGATGATATCAAGAAGGGTGCAGATATGCTACTTAGCTTCTCAGCATTTACATATCCACACCAATTAATGCGAGTAATTTTACTAGAACAGATATACAGAGCAACGACGATTATTAATAACATTACTTATCACAAATAATAGAGGTGACATATGTATCAGGTAGAGACAGCAGTCAGCAAAGATATCAAAAAGGCCCGAGCTAGAATAGCAATAGTGATAGTCAATAGGGTGAAGAAGATTAAGATCCTTGGGCTGACTATATCCGAATGGCTACGAAGAGAATTGGCGGGTTACACCCTATATGAGGTGGATATAAAAGCCAACGATTCTATTAAGGACAAACTGGCTGTATATTGTGCTAATTGTGACTATATCATGATAATCAATAACAATATGCCATATATTACAGCGTCACTGGTAGATAATATACTGGAATATGTAGTCTTGAAGGGCTCTAATGCGTGCAAATTATTCTCTGGGGCTATATATAATACAAAATCTTTCTTGAATAGCAGCGAGCTATGCTACGATAACTTCTATATGCAATCGCAAGAGGCATTTCTAGAGGTTAACACAGATGCAGAGGTCAGTGCGGCCGAGAGATTCTTTAGCAAAAAGTTAATAGGCTATTACACTAGCCTTGGTGTTCAGTTCCATAGTCCTAATAGTGTGATAATATCGCCGTTATGTCAGATTGGCTGTGGGACTATTATAATGAATAACTGTGTCATTATTGGCAAGAGTGTGATAGGACAAAACTGTGTAATACATAACAATACGACTATTGACGACTCTAAGATAGGAGACGCAACGACCATATCCAATAGTATTGTGACGAAGTCGAAAATTGGCAATAATGTACTTGTCAGCCCATATTGCAATGTGATAAAATCTACAATAGGCGATAACTCTACAATAGGATATTATTGTGCAATAGAGGGGTATAGAGCGAAGAAAAATTCTGTAATCAAAGATAGAACTACATATAGAAAAGAGGCAATGAAATGATAGTAATAGTAGGATTGGGCAATCCGGGTAAGGAATATGAGAATACCTATCACAACATGGGCTTTTTGGCACTAGATACTTTTGCCATGAAGAATGATTTTAGATTCTCTAAGAAGAAATACAATGCGCTGGTAGCAGAGGGGATGTATGCGGGCGAGAAGGTTGTGTTATTGAAGCCTCAGACATATATGAACCTAAGCGGAAATAGTGTATCTGAGATTGTTAGGTCATTGAAGCTGCCGTTGGACAAGTTGTGTGTGGTGTATGATGATATTGATCTAGAGGTAGGGGCTATAAGATATAGGACTGCTGGAAGTGCTGGCACGCATAATGGAATGCGAGATATATTAACGAAGTTAGCGTCAGATCAGTTCTCTCGTATTAGAATAGGCGTGGGAAAACCTGCCAATAATATGCCGCTGGCGGACTATGTATTGTCAAGGATTGGCAAAGATAGGCAATCGATATATATAGAGACATTTGATAAGGTATCTACTCTAATAGAAGAATTTATTACATCAAAGGGAAAGTTAGAGTCTAAGAGTATATAATGATAAAGCATATATTGGGACAAAATAGTAATTTCAAGACGCTACTTAGTGCAATAGATATACACAAAAAAGTCAGTGTTATCAATTGTGGCGAGGGCGAGGTTATAGGCATTTTGGACGAAATCAATCGTCCAAAACTTTTTGTAGTCCCTAATATAGACGAGGCAGAGAGATACAGAGAGCGATATGCAGATATGGGTTACAGAGTCAAAGTGTGTACGACCATCCCAGAGTTATTCCTTAATGCATATTCGCCTGCACAATACAATTATCTGGAGTTTGTGAAGAATCTAGCCAATGACAACTATGATATCCATATTGCCACCCCTAATGTTGTCATGTTGCCGATTCCAAACAATATCCTTGGTGCTAGTAACAATCTATGTTTACAACTAGATAGTGTGATGAGTATGGATGAGGTGCAGAGAGCATTAGTTCATTTCGGTTACGGCAAGGTCGATGCAATATCGAAGGGTGGAGAATTCAGTGTACGTGGCGAGATATTAGATATAGTGCCTATGGACGGAGACGAGGGATATAGGGTAATATTCGATTACGATACTATATCCAAGATTATGCGATTGGATGCAGAGTACATCCAAGGGGTAGAAAATATTGCGGACTTGATCATATCTACCAGCACATATTTAGAGCCTGATATATCCAAGATAAAATTTGGCAAAAACGATGCTGTATTGAAGCAATCTTATGACAACTATATGGAGTTTAACAAGAACTATAATTGCTTATGGTTTTTGCAATTTAATAAGACTCCGCTAGTCAGTCTATATGATCTATTGTCTGACGATATAGTGATAGTGTATTCTGATGTCAAGCAAGTATATGATAGTGCTTTGTCATATATCGAAGAATATCAAGAGAAGATAGTGGATGGCAAGAAGAATAATCTTTTGCTTTCCAGCCATATCAATCCTCTATGCATTGATCAACTGACACATATTGAAAATAAAGCTGTTATTGGTTTTCAATACATTAATAATGCCAATAGGATATTTATCCCTAATGCGGTATTTTCATTCAAATGTATGCCAAACATTGTATATCAAGAAAATTATGAGTCACTGATTATAGATCTGCAGAATTATAATAAGATGAACTACACGACACTATTGTATCTAACTGAAGATAACTATGAGGTTGCATTTAACAGAATTGTGAATAGAGTTATATGCAATCAATGCAAGACAATATTCGACATTCAGCGAGGTGTAGTCAATGTATTTAGAAAGGAATATAACAACTCATATAACTTCTATGACGAGAAGATAGCTGTCATTGGTAGTAACGCTGTGGGCAAGGTCTACAAGACTATGAGGGCAGACCAGTCGAAGCTAAGCTCAATGGTAGAGCTGGAGTTGCCAAAGGAAAATGATTATGTGGTTCACAAGATCCATGGAATAGGCAAGTGTCTTGGCATACAGACGCTAAAATTGACCAAGGATGTACAAAAAGATTATATAGTGGTAGAGTACAAGAATGAAGACAAGTTATATCTGCCAATAGAAAATGTGGACAGTATTACGAAATACATCGGTGACACAGAGACTCCAACGCTTAACAAGCTGGGTGGGGTAGAGTTCCGCAAGGTTAAGGACAAGGTAAAGGCGTCAGTCAAGGATATTGCTAAGGATCTAATAACTATATACAAGGCTAGGCAAGAGGCAAAAGGATATGTATATCCAGAGGATGATGATATTCAGGCAGAGTTCGAAAAATCGTTCCCTCATGAGCTAACACTAGACCAAGAACTTGCAATAAATGAGATCAAGCAAGAGATGACTAGCGGCAAGCTGATAGACAGATTGGTCTGTGGTGACGTAGGCTTTGGCAAAACTGAGGTTGCCTTGCGTATAGCGTTCAAGACCATTCTGGCCAGCAAGCAAGTAGCAATATTATGTCCGACTACAATTCTGAGCGAGCAACATTATAATACTTGCCATAGTAGAATGGCGAACTTTGGCGTCAATGTAGCTGTTCTTAATAGATTCAAAACACCAGTCGAAGTACAGCGTATAATAACAGATTTTAATGCTGGCAAGATCAATATAATTGTTGGAACACACAAATTACTTAATTCCAAGATAGATTTCTCCAAATTGGGTTTGCTGGTGATTGATGAAGAACAAAAATTTGGTGTAGAGCATAAGGAAAAAATCAAGAAAGTAAAGAGTGGAGTAAATGTAATAACACTAAGTGCCACGCCTATTCCTAGAACGCTACATTTGTCATTGAGTGGAATAAGAGATATATCCACTATCCAGACGCCACCAACAACAAAGATATCTACGCAAGTCAGTGTGACAGAATTGAATGATTCTACAATCAAATTGGCAGTAGAGCGAGAAATGGAGCGTAGTGGTCAGGTACTTATAATATACAACAGAGTAGAGACAATAGACGCTGTGGCGCAGAATATTAGATCGATGTTCGATAACAAATACACGATAGATGTAGCGCATGGTCAGATGCCCGCCAATATATTAGAGGACAAAATTATCAACGTATACAACGGCAAGACTCAGATATTAGTATCTACAACACTGATAGAGAATGGGGTAGATCTCCCGAATGCTAACACATTGATTATTTTAGAAGCGGACAAGCTAGGACTGTCACAGTTATATCAATTAAAAGGAAGAGTTGGCAGAGGCTCTAGAGAGTCTTATGCATATTTTATGTACAAAGGGATATTGTCTGACATTGCGTATAAGAGGCTGAAGGCTATTAGCGAATTTACTGCTATGGGTAGCGGATTCAAGATATCTATGCGTGATATGGAATTGCGGGGGGCTGGCAATATATTTGGCAGTCAACAGAGCGGACATATGATAAAGATAGGGTATGCTATGTATATGTCTATTCTGACGACCGCTATTGAAGAGCTGAAGACTAATAGTGTAAACAACGAGCTATATCAGGAGATCAAGATTGATACTGATATTCCTACGACCATTCCGCAGAATAGCAAGCTAACCACCAATCAGAAGATGGCACTATATTCTAGAATTGCCCAGATATCAAGTACGACTCAGTTAGAGGATATCGAGCATAAATTAGAGGATATATATGGCGAGATTCCATACTTTTTGTCCAATTTGTGCAAGTTCTCGCTTATTAAGAATAGATTATACAGATTGGGTGGTACTAAGTTGGTTATAAGAAACAATGATTGTTATATAGAATTTGATCAAAAGGCGAATCTGGACAATATATCTCAGCTAGTGGATAGTCACTGCAAGCTGGATATATCGAAGGCGATTAGGCTGAATATCGTAGGCTTGGACAAATCAACAGTTTTGGATTATATAATATCACTATTAGGCTAGTTTAAAAATTTTAAAATTTGGTCAATATTTAGTTATATTAGTTGCTTAAATTTTATTTATTTTATATACTAGTATAGTTAAATTGCTATATTAGGCGAATTTATTGGCTTTTTAAAAAAGGAAACACTATGAAGGTTAAATCACTTAAGAAAATATTGTCAGTAATAATCTTTGCATTCATGTTGGTTATTTCTGTATTCACTATGACTGCTTGTAATCTGGTAGTTACGGACAAGACAGCATATTATGATCAAATAATAGCGACATACAAGTATGGGGACAAGACATTAGAGGTATCTATGACAGATCTGAATAATACATTCAAGAATTACGGATATAGTAGATACAACAGCGGATATTATTCTTCATTGGAAGAGTGTATCAATGATTCTTTGAAGTATCATATGCAGACATCGCTACTATTTATAGACATTGCTAATTCACTGAATAATGCGTATAATGATACTGATAATGAATATTATCACAACGAACTACTTAATGTTAACTTTGTAGATTTTGAGAACTACGACTGGTCTAAGACTTTATCTAACATATACGCTAGTAACACTGCCAATGCATTGGAGATAAGATACGATGCATTTGAGAGTATGCAATCCACAATTGATAGCTATGCAGAAGACATATTGGAAGAAGAAGGCAGACTGGGTGAGATAGATACAAACAGTGGCGAGCCACTAAGACCTGAGAAGGAAAAGTACGAATCTAACCTGGTTATAGATCAAGAGACTAAGGAGATTAGTAAGAAGGTTGAGGAAATCAAATTGTTTGACAAGTCAGACATTCCTACTCATTTCGAACTTAGTAACAATTATGACGAAGAAGTTACTGCCAAGGCGTATAACAAATATGTCAAGTTATTGCAACAGACTGCCAAATCCGAGAACAGAAGCACTAAGGTAGAGGATGTAATACTATATGAAGAGGGTAATTATATCAAGTCTGCTTATCAAACAAAGTTATTGGAGATACACCAATATTACTATGAATCCAATCTGGATATAACTACTGATAATGTTGTAGAATATTACAAGAACCAATATAGATCGCAATATTTGAGCTTCGAGTACAATATGGATGCATATCGTACAGCAATGGACGAGTACAATAGCGAGTATGTATTCTATCACGCTAATTCTGGCAATGAGTATATTATTGTTAGTCATATTCTAATTAACTTCTCCGAAGAGCAGAAGGCGGAGATTGCGAAGTTGGATACAAAGTTAGAGGCTGACAAGAAGATCGCAGGCAACGACGAAGACTTGATTGCGAAGTTAGAAGAGCAATATAACAAGGACGTAGTTGCTATAATACTGAAGACTAAGTCAGTATACGAGATTGATGGCAAGGAAGAGAGTGCATATGTGGGCGATATTATATCTAATATTAACCAATATGTAACAACCAACGGTCTATCTAATAGTGTATTGGACTCTGACGAGGTAGTGAAGCAGAAAGCGAAAAATTTCGAAGACATGATGTATATTTACAATGATGACCCTGGTATTATGAATGCGGACTTCTACTACGCAGTCAATGTCAACGAAGGCGTGGAAGACAACTGGGAAGAGGCTTTTACAGAAGGTGCATTAGAACTATATAGTGATTACGAAGTGGGTGATGTATTGCTAAGGCCAGCTGTTAGTAGCTATGGTATCCATATCATGTTCTATTCTGGCATGGCGAACAATATTGTTGCATCCAATTCTATTAATAATCTGACATATGAAACATTGCTAAGCTATACAGTAAATCCTGCTAGTGAGAAGACAATATTCGAGTATTTGTATGATAAGATAGAAACGGATGATTATTATAATAACTATGTAGATGGAATATTCAATCAGATGTACAACGAATCTGATCCAACAATTGACGAGTACAAGTTCTCTAGTTTGTGGAAATAAAGATATTTAGTCAAACAAATGTACGATATTTGTTTGACTTTTTTTATTAATATTTTTATAATTTAATGTACAATTACAAAGGTGAGATATGATAATATTAGGAATTGACCCAGGCATAGCGATAGTAGGCTTTGGCGTGATAGAAAAAAGTAGAAATGATATCAGAGTTATAGATTATGGAGTTATTACGACACACAAAGACACTCGCACTCCTATAAGATTGCAGCAAGTGTATAGCGGCATAATGCAGCTGATAGAGAAATACAAGCCAGACGCAATAGCCCTAGAAGAACTATTCTTTAATAACAATATTACAACAGCAATAACTGTAGCCCAAGCCAGAGGCGTGCTACTTATTGCTGCCGCGAATTATACTGAGAATCTGTACGAATATACACCGTTACAGATTAAGCAAGCATTAACCGGCAATGGCAGAGCGGAGAAGAAACAAGTGCAATATATGGTCAAGGCAATATTGAATCTGTCGTCTATCCCCAAACCAGACGATGCAGCAGATGCATTGGCAGTGGCTCTGACACATGCACAGACCAATACTTTTTTGAGTCAAACACAGATTAGGTAGGACATTATGTATTCATTTATAACAGGAATAATAGAAGAAAAATATGAAAATTTAATAGTTCTGAACAATAACGGAATAGGTTATGAGATTATTGTATCGGCTAACACAATTGATAGAACCCAAGGCATAGGCGATGAGGCAAAACTATTTACATATCTATATGTCAGAGAAGACGCAATGCAACTATTTGGATTCTATAACAAGCAAGAAAAGGATGTGTTCTTGTCTCTGATATCCGTGTCTGGAATAGGTGCAAAGACAGCTATTCAGATGCTATCAGCATTGAGTGCATCAGAGATTGTTAATGCGATCATCTACGGGGACCTGAAGTTAATTGCATCGATCAAGGGAATTGGGAAGAAAACTGCAGAGAGAGTATTGTTAGAACTTAAGAATAGTATCAACCAATTGCACGGAATAACCCTAGAGAATTATGCAGAATTTGGCGAGGTTGGCGGCAATGAGACAGCGTTGGAAGAGGCTGCAAACCTGCTAGTAGATATGGGACTAACGAAGATGGATGCAATGAAATTGGTCAAGAGTGTAGCTGAGAAGGATGACACAACAGAAGTAATAATAACAAAAGCATTGAGGAATATGAACTAATATGGATTTTGATGAAAGGATTGTTACCAGTACTAAGAATCTGGAAGACAACGATGTAGAGAATACCCTTAGACCTACATCAATGGATGACTATGTAGGCCAAGATAAGATTAAGCAAAATTTACAAGTATACATTGGGGCGGCTAAAAAGAGAGGAGAGGCTCTGGATCACGTACTTTTGTATGGCCCAGCAGGACTAGGTAAGACGACCCTAAGCCACATTATTGCTAATGAAATGGGCTCTTCTATTAAGATTACTAGTGGTCCCGCTATAGAAAAAGTAGCTGATCTGGCTAGTATACTAACCAATCTAAACAAGAATGATGTGCTATTTATAGACGAGATACATAGACTCTCTAGGGCTGTGGAAGAGATATTATATCCAGCGTTAGAAGATTATGCATTGGACTTTATTCTAGGTAAAGGTCCTAGTGCTAGGACTATGAGGCTAAAGTTGCAGCCATTTACTCTTATTGGTGCTACAACTAAAGCGGGTATGTTGACAGGACCACTACGTGACAGATTTGGTGTTGTATGTAGATTAGAGTTATACTCTGAGGAGGAGTTGGCATCTATTATCACTAGGTCTGCTAATATTTTGAAGATGAGTATTGACAAGGAAGCTAGTATCGAGTTAGCAAGGCGTAGCAGAGGCACGCCAAGAATAGCTAATAGGTTCTTAAAAAGAGTGAGAGACTTTGCTGATATCAAGAATGAGAAGTCTATTACATTAGAGACCACCAAGGAGGCTCTGGCTAGGCTAGAGGTGGACGAACTGGGCTTAGATTTTACCGATAGAAGGATTTTGCTTACTCTTATTGACAAGTTCAATAGCGGCCCTGCTGGCTTGGAGACATTAGCAGCAGCAACAGGCGAGGATGCTAATACTATAGAGGATGTCTATGAGCCATATCTTATCCAATTGGGTTTTATCGCCAGAACCCCAAGAGGTAGGGTAGCATTACCTAATGCGTACAAGCATTTTGACAAGAAAATATCTGTCCAAAGGCAAAATTATCTAAAAATGTTTGTGGAAACTGAGGAATAACAAAATAACTATTGTAATTTTGATAAAAAATATGTAGAATATAGAGGAAAATAAGCACAATTAGAAGATTGTGCTTTTTGATAGTATACAAAAAGGTAGAATAATGAACGAAAAGATATTTGAATTAGAGACATATAATTATAATTTGCCGGAGGATAGAATTGCACAATATCCGTTAGAGAAGAGGGATGAAGCAAAGTTATTGGTGTATAATAAGACCGACAAATCTATTGTGCATAAACATTTCTATGATATTATAAATTATCTAAGAAGTGGTGATGTGTTAGTCATTAATAATACTAAGGTTATCCCTGCCAGACTATATGGCATTAAAGAGAATACGGGTGCTAAAATTGAAATATTGCTGTTAAAAAGGCTGAATTATACCGATTGGGAAGTATTAATGAAACCAGGCAAAAGGGCCAAAGAGGGTACAATTGTATCTTTTGGCGATGATTTGAAGATGCAAGTGCTAGACACCAAAGAAGATGGTAACAAAATAGTTAGATTCATATTTAGTGGTGTGTTCGAAAATATTCTGGAAAGATTGGGCGAGATGCCTCTGCCACATTATATCAAGCAAAAGTTAAATAATAGACAAGATTATCAGACTGTATATGCTAAATATGACGGCAGTAGTGCAGCACCCACAGCTGGACTGCATTTTACAGCTGAACTTTTACAAAAAATAAAGGATAAGGGTGTTAAGGTTGTAGAGGTATTGCTGCACGTCGGCTTAGGAACTTTTAGGCCAGTCAATGAAGATAACATACTTAATCACAAGATGCATAGCGAACACATCGAGGTTACAAAGGAAGCCGCAGATACTATCAATACTGCAAAGGCAGCTGGTCATAGAGTTATTGCAGTAGGCACAACCAGTATTAGAACTTTAGAGTCTGCTACTGATACTAATGGTGTAATTCACGAGACCAATATGGACACTGGTATATTTATATATCCAGGGTACAAGTTCAAAATAGTAGATGCGGTTATAACCAATTTTCATTTGCCAAAGAGTACGTTAGTTATGCTAATTTCTGCATTTTGTGGAATAGATGAGACTCTTGGGTTTTATCAATCAGCTGTAGAGAGTAATTATAGATTTTTTAGTTTTGGAGACGCTTGTTTCCTATATAGTGGAGGAAATAATGAATAACGAATATTTTAGCTACGAGACAATCAAGGTGTGCAAGCAATCTGGCGCGAGGATAGGAATATTGCATACTCCACACGGAGATATTGAGACTCCTGTGTTCATGCCAGTAGGTACTCAAGGTACTGTAAAGAGTTTGTCGCCGGAAGAATTAAAGGAAATCAATACTCAGATATTGCTATCCAATACATATCACCTATATCTTAGACCAGGGGAAAAGATAGTAAAAGACGCTGGGGGATTGCACAAATTCATGAATTGGGATAGACCTATATTGACAGATTCTGGTGGATTCCAAGTATTTTCATTATCTGACATGAGGAAGATTACTGACGACGGAGTAGAATTCAAGTCGCATTTAAGTGGTGCAAAACACTACATTACGCCAGAGAAAGATATGCAGATACAGAACGATATTGGCTCTGATATCATTATGGCTTTTGATGAATGTACGACTTGGGGCACGAGCTACAAGGATAGTAGAAAGGCAATGGACAGGACAGCACATTGGCTGGAACGTTGCTACAATTATCACAATAATCCCAAGCAAGCATTATTCCCTATTATCCAGGGTAACTTCTATGCAGACCTTAGACTAGAAAGCCTTAATAAATGTCTTCCATTCGTTAAGCACGGAATCGCTATAGGGGGACTATCTGTAGGTGAGCCAAAAGAAAAGATGTATGAGATGTTGGATGTATTAAAGGATCATTTGCCTAACGACGTCCCTCACTATCTTATGGGCGTGGGTAGTCCAGATTGTATACTAGAGGGCGTGATTAGAAATGTAGATATGTTTGATTGCGTATTGCCTACTAGGATCGCCAGGAATGGCACTGCCATGACATCAGTAGGCAAAATAGTTGTGCGAAATGCAAAATACAAAGACGACTATTCTACATTGGATGCAGAATGCGATTGCTATACTTGCAAGAATTATACCAAGGCATATCTTAGACATCTAATCAACGCAGACGAGATATTGGGTGCAAGACTGCTAAGTATCCATAATATTAGATTCTTGACTCATCTAATGGAAGATATCAAGCTAGCAATAAGAGAAGATAGATTACTGGATTTCAAAGATGAATTCTTAAAAAAATATAATAATTAACATATTTTGATAAGATTTTCTTTGTTAAGATTGTATATTCTGATATACTAATAACATTAAATTAAATATAATTTTTATAAGGAGTAAATATAATGAATCTATTATTAGAGAGTTCTGGAATGCCTACATGGGGGCTACTTATTGTATTTGTAGTACTAATTGCTATTATGATCATTCCTACATATCTTAGGAATAAGAAGGAAAATGCCAAGAGACAAGAGGTGATGAGCCAATTGAAGACTGGTGACTCTATTATAACAACCGCTGGTGTTTTTGGTAAAATAGTTAGTGTTAGAGAGACGACTATTGGTAGAGTGTATGTAATTGAGACAGGAGATGACTCTCACAAATCATACCAAGAGATACACGCAGATGCTATTATGGGTGTAGACAATAAGAGAGATATTATTCTTGATGCCCAGGGCAATGATATTACCTTTGCAGACGAGGATAACAACAAGGTAGAACCATCTGAGGAAAAGACTGAGGAAAAGACTGAACAGACAGTAGAGGCAAAAGAAGGAACAGAGACCAAGAAAAACTCAAAACCATCCAAGGCAAAGAAAAGTACAAAGAAAGAGATAAAGTAAATTAAATAAACATATTACTAAAAACAAAAAAGTTAAGCTTAGAAATCATCTTTGCTTAACTTTTTTGTATCAAATATTAGAAATAGTTATAACAGTATGACCATAAGAAATGTCTATACCAGATAGAGTTTTTTCTGTGCCAGTAAGAGAATGGTTTTCTGTGGACGAACCGAGATTTGAATAATGACTTATATTGACTTGTATATCTTGAGTATATTCAAAAGTAATGCCATTAAATTCATACTCACGTGTCTTCCAAAGATTGTCACGTGTCCCTGAGAGATCTTCTTTATATTTAAGTTTTGTAGATGAATTGGCATCTACAGTAACGTCTGCTGAGGAGTTGGTTGGTGTATGATAATCATATGTATTCCAAGAATCCATACCAGAATTCATTGCTTCTTCTTCATCATAATAATACCAGTCAAGAATAGCCCAAGCTTCGGATAAATCAACATTTACTGAACTATTTGAATTATTAATAATTTCTACTACACTTGTATATATTGTTAGATCTTCTACATCATATCCCAGCTCCATATCCAGTCCTAGTGTGAAGTTAGTGACATCAATTGTAGAATCGTCTACCTTGATTACAACAACAATATTACCAGTGA
>CAYSUG010000022.1:0-21344 GCA_964434145.1 uncultured Christensenella sp.
TGGCCAGTGTGTATATTCTCAATCAATCCGCAGATTGGTACTGGTTTGACACAACAACTGATTACTATAATGGCATATTTGATGAAGATGTCAATATTGATGTAACAACTGATACATCAACAATTGCCACACAATTGAAGGCAGAGATTGCTGGGCAAAAGATGGATGAGACCAAGATTCTGGCACAAGCGCCATACGAGAGCGATGAAAATGATATAGTTGTGAAATATTCTACAAGGTCAGCATACAATATTAGTGAATTCGAACCACAGGTGTATGCGGATTCTCTAGGAACTAATGTTATAGTGCCTGAGCCTGCTATGCCATATGGTGTTAACTTATTCTTCGAAGGCTGGTATACAGATAGTAGCTATTCTACTGCTAGCAAAGTAACCTTCCCATACACAACAAATCAAAGCGTAATATTTTATCCCAAATTCTTAACTGGAAATATTGACGATTATCTGGTGTATAGCAATAATAACACGACAAAAACTTCGGATGATCATTATTACATAGAGTCTGTTAAGTATACTGGCACTGATACAACTGTTATTATCCCAGACTACTACGATGACGGCACCAATGGTTTGCTTCCAGTTACAGGCTCAACTGGAACATTGTTCAGAGAGGTATATATACTAGGTCTAGCAGTATATATTGGTAATAATATATCAACTATCTCTGCCTCTTTTGCTGCCAATTCTTATATTTATTCAGTTTACTGGGGATACAAACCGCAAGTTACAGAAATAGGAGGATCTGCATTTAGCAATAGCTGGTTAAAAAATATTGTGATTCCAGATTCTGTTATAACTATAGGAGGTTCGGCATTTGCTTCTTGTACTAATCTTAATAATATCACTATTCCAGAATCTGTTACAAATATAGGAAATTATGCATTTAGTTATTGTGAGGCTCTAGAAGTTGTTACACTGGGTAAAAATGTGTCAAAGATAGGTGAATGTGCATTTTACCAAACAGTTAATCTCAAAGAGTTAAATTACAATATAGAAGGAAATGTAACGTTAGGCGGTAGACAATTTGTATATGCTGGCAAGGATTCTGGCGGATTTGTACTAAATATATCAGAGAATGTTACTATTATTCCAGACAGCCTGCCTGCTGAAGGTATAACAATAGACACAACTACAGTTGTTCATATATCTCTGAGTTAAATTTCTTGGGAGAGTCGAAATGTAAGACAATTGGTTGGAGAGCTTTTGATAATTGTCGCGTATTGCAGAGTGTAGTAATTCCTAAAAGTGTGACCTCTATCGAATATGGGGCGTTTGTGGACTCCTCTATTACAAGTTTGCAGTTTGAAGAGACAACTGGCTGGTCAAAGCAGACAAGTGGCGGCACGACCTATGCTGCAGTAGATAGTTCGCTACTGTCTAATCCAACTACTAATGCAACAAATTTCAGAAACAAATCTGGCTATTATGATTGCTACTGGATTAGAAGTGAAGAATAAAATATATCAAATTGCAGATTCGTTAAATTATCTTTAAAGACCCCAAAAAAAGTGTGTAAGATTATTTACACACTTTTTTGTTTTGAATTATTTGATAAACCTAGCCTTCCATAGCCATGGGGTCTGGGTCTTCTTGCCACGACATACTTGGACTATCTGGAATATCTTCGTTATAGTAGTCAGAACAAAAATACCTATGCCAAGCAATGTTGCTATCATGCCAAAGATAGCGGACAGCCCAGTAAATTTCACCAATTGTCCTACCAGTACACAAATAGTGGCGAACATGTCTATAATGAATACATCTAGTCCCTCATTGGCGTGTAGTCTGACGAAGTTACTCTTGGAATTGATACATAGTGGGATAAAGAATA
The DNA here is from genome assembly GCA_964434145.1 of uncultured Christensenella sp. Taxonomy (GTDB): domain Bacteria; phylum Bacillota; class Clostridia; order Christensenellales; family UBA1242; genus UBA11490. The sequence goes on from CAYSUG010000022.1 coordinate 1,852, forward strand.
GTATGTACGCTAGCCATGCATATTTCTTCGTTCTCTTGATGTCTTCTTCCTCAGATACAATCTCTTCTTCTAATATCTTTGGTGCTAATTCATTCACTTGGTTATCTTCTGCTGCAGCACGTAGTCTGGCGATAGCGGAACCCTCTGCAGCCTCTGCCTCGTCTACTTTAGCGTCGGTAACCTCATCTTTGCTATCATGGGTTGCGATAGGGGCTGTGGTCTTTCGCTCTTCTACTATTGTCGCAGTCACTGCCTTGCTTTTTGCCATAATATTCTTCAGGTTCTGCATGGCAGAATTCATAGATACGACCTTTTCATCTTTGTTCTCGTTATTTTTTATCTCATTTTCCATTTTCTATTCTCCTTACTTTTTGGGGATAGATTTACTGATATTAGTATATCTTATTTTGTGCAATTTGCCAAAGAAATTGCTGTAGTAGTAAAATATTTACTTTTGCTGATCGTTCCTCTGGGTAGTAACACACAATTTTTCCCCAAGTGTGGATATTTTGTCAAAAAGTATGCCCAAAGCCGCACTAAATTAATAATTTCGTGACGATAGCAAGGAGTAGTAGATAGAATGAGAAATAGTATAGCTTCTGCTTACGCACTATTTTGGTCATAATGTGGATAGCCGCAATGCCTACCAAAAATGCAATGATGAACCCTATTATTAGCTCTATCGCATTGAATGCTAGCGCCATGCTGCCTTGGGTATACTCTATGACCTCTAGTAGGGTAGAGGCGATAATGATAGGAATGGATAGCAAGAAGCTGTACTTGGTCACATCATCTCTATTACAGCCTACAACAACACCGCTGGCAATGGTGCTGCCACTACGGCTAATGGCAGGAAAGCACGCAATGCCTTGTGCAAAGCCTATGACTGCTGCACGCCAAGGATTGATGTGTAGATTAGTGATGTCTGCACTGGGTGATGATTTCTTGCCCAGAAATTGTGCTAGTATTAGGATAATAGCTGTTATTACAAAGCCTAGCCATAGCCATTCTCCGCCAAAGGCGTTTTCTATACTTGGTTTCAATATCACTGCCATTATACAAGTAATAATGGTGGATATGACTAGAGAGGTATTGGTAGGACATAATGGATGTCTGATTAGCTCCCATATATCTCGCCTGTAATATACTATGACAGATAGCAAGGTGGCTAGGTGCAGGATGACAGATAGCAGTATCGTGGCGTCTTCTATGCCAAAAATATGATACGCCAGTACCAGATGCCCGCTACTGCTAATGGGTAGGAACTCGGTTGCTCCTTGGATAATTGCCAGTACGATGATTATTATTATATTCATGCATTCCACCTTTTATCAATAAATTTCGCTTGTATTTCTTCCGCATTTATGGCTACTATGATGTTATATCAATAGAAAAAATAGCAACCATAGGAAAGGTTGCTATTAGTATATTCAATTGTATGATTATATATTTCTCTACATCTCAGATATATTGGATCTATCTTGTTTTCTGTGAAATAACCCTATCTCGTCGAACAACATCTGGCACTCGCTGTATTCTGCTGTAGTGTCTAGCTCCTCAAGGCTGGCTTGATTGTTATTCATTAGCACGACTTTATCGTTGGCAGAGATACTATTGTCATTAGCAATAATATCTCTCATAGCAGCAACATACTCGTAGCAGAAATCACCTACGAAATCTTCTGCAAAATCTGGATAAATATTATTAATAATTAATGAGCAATCGTTAAGATCGCTTGGGTCTACGGTTCTTGTTCCGTTGTCGGATAGTAAGTCGCGACATTGTCTTAGGTGTGGATGTGCATCTAACTGGGATTGCAGAACCCTTGTCATTGCTTGCCTTTGTCTATCAGTGGCTTCTAAGCCTATGATGTGGTTGCAAACAGCAATTATTTCGCGTTGTTCTATATGCGTCAGTTGTCTAATCATGGCAGGAAGCAAGAATTCATCATTTACATCCGCCTCTAATATCTTTGCGGCACGCATCAGTTCCTCAGGGCTGTGCTGATAATATACATGATTGACCAGTAATACACCCTCTATTCTGTCGTGATCCAGCATTATCTTGGTCAATTTTTTGTGGATATCTGTATCTATTAGTGATGCATTGGATGTTATGCTGATATAATGCTCTAAAGCCTTGTACACTTCATCATCAGACATATATTCAGAGAAAGCCTCGTTGTCTATCTTGCTATTGGCAGATATTTCCATATACATACTCTTCATCCATTTTCTGGCGTCGTCTTTGACACAGTCAATCTCGTCACCTAGTGCCACTTCCTTCTTGACAATAGTTATTATATCGTCCAATAGTTCAGTCTTGTGCTCATCAATGCTATCGACCAATTCATTAGCGATCGTTGCATATTCTGCATCTATACCCATAGTGCTGTCCAATATATTGTATAGCAGATCTAGCATATATGCACCACCAATGTTGGCATCTAGCTCCATAGGAGATGTGTCATATATTAGATTTTTTAGATCGCTATCATAGTCAGTTATCTGCATTAGATATAGATAGTCTAATGGGAAATATTGTGTATATGCGTCATTTTTCTTAATGGTCATTCCTAGCAATGCTTGGGTTCTGTGCTTCAATTCATGTCCGGTAGTTTGGAATAATTGGGTCGGACTGTCCTCTTTTATGATGTTAGAGTGGGATAGTGACAATGTGTCATCTACTATCTGACCATAGTTGTCAGGGTCGTCATCCACCATTAGATATAGACTGCCTAGGTTGTATTCGTGCATCATCCATTCCACCACATCCTTGGCATAAGCAAATTTCTCACCCTGCGACATATCCTTCCACATTGTGCTCCGCTCCAAGATACTCTTGACAGCAGCGGCTGGCTCGTCTACGGCAGTTACCTTGATCTGCGTAGTTCTATCCTTCTTATGCGAGGTCTTAGATCCGGATTTTGACTTCTTCTTAGAAGGTGTGTCTGTAGTAGTTACCTCTGTATCCCATATAGATACTTGGTTAGGGTCTAACTCTTCTGGCATAGATAGTCTCTCTAGCAGCTGGGCTAGAGTAATATCATTAGTTCTTAAGAATTCTTCCAATGCAGCATTGGGGTCTAGATAAGTATGCATCGATACATCCACCTTTGTAAAATATATTAATATTTTAACATTGGATGTAATGTATGTCAATAACCAATTTATGCTAGCAGTTTACTCTATTTCTCTGCTTATTGCATTGAATGCAGTTAGTGGGACATCTTTGTTCTGCTGGAAGACTGAATCCAGATTCTCTATTCCTAGCGGATGTGGCAGGGCAGGGTCACCTATCTCTATGGTGTATGCTGGCACATCCAGCTTCATGCTGACCCAGTCAGAGTATCCCCCAGTAGACGCTACAGTTCGTACTAATGGATAACCAGTGACTGCAGACAGCTCTTCGCCTATCAGATAATCCCTATTCAGCGATGCCTCTGATAGCGTCTCGAACCCATAATATATAACCTCGCCCTTTGTGTGATAGGATATTGTTAGCGACGGATTGACTAGGGTGGTGAAGTCAATGAGAGCCTTGACCTCTCGTTCGCTATTGGGATAATATCCTACGAAGTTGCCAGAGGATAGGCAGAATACATTCTGGCTTCCGCCACCCCATAGTGCGTCAAAATTGACATTCATATCTACGCCATTGATATTAGCCTTCCATAGCCCAAAGTCCGTGTTGCCGTCGTTAATGGCCAGTAAGACTTCTTGTAATTTTGGACAATAGTAATCAGTTACTCCCTCCAGCACTAGTCGAACTCCGTCTGGATTGATGTTGGGGATAAAATAGATCCCGCCGTCTATATCAGGACTAGTCTCTGCAGTATTTCTAGCCAGTTCTGCGACCAGTATACCAGCCAGATATTCTCTGGCATGAATGCTGCCTTCTATAATGATTTGCTTGCCAGTATAATTACCGTAATGAGCGTAGTATATGGGCTGACCTAGTGTGCTATATCCAATGTTGCCGAAATCCAAGCTAGGCAGACTCTCCAGTGCTAATATATAATCTAGAAATTCTTGATATGTCATACATCCTCCTAATATATTAGGATGTATGACATAATAAAACAAAATGTGAATTTGTGGCAATAATTAATGCGTTGTTGACAAAAAATATACTAAATTCTGTTAAGAACATAGTATATATGTTTTTATCTCAATTTCTTCAATGTCGTAAAGTAATTGGTTATATCTGCCTTGGATAGTCTATCCATGTAATTGTTGGGATTCATGGCATAGCCTAAGTCAATGATAATTTCTGTGGCGATTGCACCAAGGAATCGGCTCTCGTACTTGCTCGGCATTTGCGATATCTGATACAGTATCTTGGTCGCAATAGATTGGTCGAATGTGTTCAGTAGCAGCTGATATATCTGTGTATAGTTCTTGGCACTAGGCGTGTTCAGTAGTAGTCTGATTATCTTAGAGTTAATTATCTTCAGATTCCTAGTATATAGACTAGGAAATATATGCCATGCAGCAAATGTGCCCCAACCATTGATGACAAAGTTGGCACCAAAGTCTATACTGCGGCCGTCAGTCTTCTTAAACTGCCTCTCTACAAAATGCCCGTATCCTGGGTATACATTGGTTAAATACTGTATATGCAGATCATTCTCATCTACTCTCTCATCAAAGCAGTTGACTGTGAATACGTTATTTAGCTCGCTAGTCACATTGCTACGGAATTTGCCAAAGCCATATTTGTTATTATATTTCAGTATATAATCAATTCTGCAGTCTTTGCCCCATAGGTTAAGTGTGGATGTAGAGGCAGCAATCTTTTTCTTCAGCTCGTCTAGCGATGTAGATACTTCGTATTCTTTTAACATCTTTCTAGGGATATTGCTCTTGAAATGTGACGCATATTTATTAATCTTGGCTATAACCTTGCTATAGAATTTGCCCAAGACTATCTTGTAATAATTTTTCACTGGACACATTACACCCTTGGTCATACCGTAGTTTAGCAAGAAATTAAGAAGCTCGTGATATATATCCTTGGTCTTGGCTATCTCTTCTCTGTATCTAGACTCTAGCTCCTTTGGGATGTATAGTAGGTTAGATAGATTTGATTTTATATCCTTCACAAAAGCAGCATACTCTTCGTCAGTAAATATTTGTTGCATATAACTAATGACTGACTCTATAGAAAAATAATTTTTGAAGAACTTAACCTCTTTAGCAAATGCTTTTCTTGCACCGCCGTCATGAATAGTCTCGCCAAATGCAGTTATTTCTCTCAGTTTTTCTGAATTTATACCTATCTTGTATCTCCAGTCCTTGTCCCATAGTACTCCCATATTCTCATCTCCGTATTATGTGTATTTTTTTCACTATTTAGTGATATATTCATTCATTGTAGATATTATTTCATCTCGCATATCGTCTCTATTTAATGCTGCTAGTAGATTTCCTTTTACAAAACCTAGCTTGTTGCCCAGATCCAGTTTCTCCGCATCTATGACCTTGCCATACAGGACTCCTTCCTTTATCGCCAGATTGTACGCGTCGGCTAGGCTGATCTCTAGGTTAATTTCTGGCGTCATAGATATATAGCGGAATATTCTATCGTCCAGCACTGCTGGTCCTGCATACGCTAGATTGCTGGGTGCATCCTCTATTCTTGGCTTTTCTACGAATCGTGATATCTTGTAGTACTCACTCTCAGTCTCCTTTGCCACAATGCCGTATAGTGGGATTAGCCTATCCTCTACCTCCATTGTTGCCAGTGTCAGATTACCGCCAGCAAGATATGTGTCAATTAGGTCTTTGTACACATTTTTTCCCTCAATGAACATTTCGTCGCCGAAGCACATCAGGAATGGTTCGCCGCCTATCCATGACTCTGCCTTTGCTACCGCATCGCCAGTGCCTCTGGGACTGATCTGTCTAATATAGTTAATTTTTGCCATTCTGTCTAGCCGCTGCACCGATTCCAGCTCGTTCCATTTCTTGGTCGCAATTAGCCTATCGTACAATTCTACATTCTTGTCAAAATGATTGACAATACATTCTTTGCCTCGTCCCAGTATTATCAATATTTCCTTGATTCCTGCCTCGCACAACTCTTCTAATATACATTGGATGAGTGGACGGTCTATGACCGGAAGCATTTCTTTTGGGATTGTTTTGCAGTAGGGGAGATATCTAGTGGCTAGCCCTCCGCATAGTACCACAGCCTTTGTAATCATAATCTCACGAATATTCTCCTTTTATATAATATTATTTTATATGACTTTTTGCAAATTATTTGTAACTATTTTGCCAAAAGCAAATGAGGAAAAATTGTACAAATTTGCTTTGTTAGAATCTAGGATTGTGATATACTGCCATAGAAGATACAGCGGATGCTGTATTGGAAAGAAAAAAGGAGAAATATTATGAAATTTGAAGAAAGCAAATCATACAAGAATCTGCAAGAAGCATTTGCTGGTGAGAGCCAAGCAAGAAACAAATATACATATTTTGCATCCAAGGCGAAGAAAGAAGGCTTTGAGCAAATAGCAGCATTCTTCGAGGAGACTGCTAATAACGAGAAAGAACACGCTAAGATGTGGTTCAAGCTACTAATGGGCGGCGATATTCCTACAACGGAAAACAACTTGCTAGCTGCAGCAGAGGGCGAGAACGGCGAGTGGACTGATATGTATGACAGAATGGCAAGAGAGGCAGAGGAAGAGGGTTATACAGAGTTAGCATTCAAGTTCCGTGCTGTAGCTGCTATAGAGAAGGAGCACGAGGAAAGATATAGGAAGCTGCTTGCTAATATCAAGGACGAGAGAGTATTCAGTAGCGATAACGAAGAGATGTGGATATGTCGTAATTGCGGTCACATTCATATTGGCAAGAATGCACCTAAGGTATGTCCTGTGTGTGCACATCCTCAGAGCTATTTCGAAAGAAGATCTAAGAATTATTAAGAATATGTAATATTGGGGTGTCTAGTATATTAGACATCCTTTTTGCACAAGAATAAATATATTAAGATATATTTAATTATTTTATAGCTTGAAAATATTTGACAAATGCGTGCATGAGAGGGTAAACTATTATTGTACAAGAAGTATAACTATAGGAAATAAATGAGTACAAATAAGAAATTAATTATCGCAATAGCGTGTCTATGCGTAGTGCTTATCTCAATAGTAACCACATTGGTTGTAGTACTAGTGTCTAGCCCTCAACAAGCGACCTCTGGCGTCAATATGACATACACCAGTACGGATGTATATCTAGAGGTGACTGCTGACTATAAAGCTGGCTATAATACTGGTACCATGACTACATCTGATGGTTCTACGACACTGATTATTACTCCAGACTCTCGTTCTGGCAGTTTTTTGCAGCTAACAGAGCAGATAGAGATGGCTAGTGATGCAACTCCTAATTTGGAATATAGTTTTCATTTTACTAATCCTGAAGATACGGGGGCGGTTGCAAATGTTATTATAAATACCTCCCAGTTAGAATATACGGAAGGAATAACGCTAGGTATACAAGAAGGTAGCGAGATTGTTGATATTTCTATGTATGGTGGATCAATAGTTCATCCTGGATACGAAGTAACAATATCGTTGTGTGTTACTGTTACTGATATTTCTACAGAGCAAACCTTGTCAGGGAATTTAACTTGGAATTTTAGCAGGATGCAAGATTAAATAACAATTAATCTACATCAATTATTAGAATGAAAAATATAATAACACTATGTAGGTCAAAAGATTCTGACTAGGCAAGGTGTTATTTTTTAGTAAAAAAATGCATTGGAGGAGAATATGATAAAGAAATTGTTACGCAGTGTCAGAGAGTACAAGAAGTCGTCAATTCTGACACCTATATATGTAGCCATAGAGGTTGTGTTAGAGGTAGCGATCCCATTTGTCATGAGTTATCTGATAGATTATCTGGATACTGTGGCGAAAGGTAATGCGGCTGGCGATATGTGGGTTATATTAAGATACGCTGGCATATTGGTCGTACTAGCAGGACTAGCAATGGTGTTTGGAGCCCTATCTGGTGTGCATTGTGCCAAGGCATCGACGGGCTTTGCCAAGAATCTTCGAGGGGACTTATTTGCCAAGGTTCAGACATTGTCTTTTAGCAATATTGACAAGTTCTCTACCAGTAGCTTAGTCACTAGGTTGACAACCGATATATCTAATGTGCAGATGGCGTATCAGACTATTATACGTATAGCGGTCAGAGCACCACTAATGATGATATTCTCTCTTACTATGTCATTCATTATCAGCCCTAATGTAGCATGGATATTCCTAATAGCTATCCCTATTCTTTTCGTAGGATTATTGTTGATCATGACTACTGTCAATCCAATATTTAGAAAAGTTATGCGACATTATGACAGAATGAACTTAGTTGTCCAAGAGAATGTCAGAGGTGTTAGAGTGGTAAAGGCATTCAATAGAGAGGACTATGAGGTAGAGAAATTCAGCGATGTGTCAGAGGATATATACAAGAGTTTTAGCAAGGCAGAGAGGATATTATCATTCAATAGCCCGCTGATGAAATTTGTAATATATACTACGATCATATTAATCTCTTGGATAGGTGCTCAGACTATTATAGGTAGTGGCGGAGTAGCACTGCAGACGGGCGATCTGTCTACACTCATTACATATGGCGTGCAACTACTTAGCTCTCTAATGATGATGTCCATGGTGCTGGTCATGATAGTAATGGCTAGGGCTGGGGCGACTAGAATAGTAGAGGTCTTGGACGAAGTTCCAGACATTGCCAATCCAGAAAACCCAATTACCGAGGTTAAGGATGGCAGCATAGAATTTAGTAACGTGAACTTCTCTTATGCTAAGGATATTAACAAATTGTGTCTAAGTGATGTGAATGTGAAGATACAGTCCGGCGAGGTCGTGGGAATAATAGGTGGCACTGGTAGCTCCAAGACTACATTGGTGCAGCTAATTCCTAGGCTGTATGACGCCACTGTGGGCGAGGTCAAGGTAGGTGGCGAGGATGTGCGAAATTACGACATAGATGTGCTGCGTGACCAGGTATCTATGGTGTTGCAGAAGAATGTGCTATTTAGCGGCAGTATCAAGGATAACTTAAGGTGGGGCAATGAGAACGCCACTGACGAGGAGATAATAGAGGCGTGCAAGCTAGCCCAAGCACATGACTTCGTAACTAAATTTCCAGACGGATATGATACACATATAGAGCAAGGCGGTACCAATGTATCTGGTGGTCAGAAGCAGAGGCTGTGTATAGCTAGAGCGTTACTAAAAAAGCCAAAGATAATAATACTGGATGACAGCACTAGTGCTGTAGATACCAAGACGGATAAGTTAATCCAGGAGAATTTTGCCGCTGCTATTCCTGATACAACCAAGATAATCATAGCACAGCGTATATCATCAATTCAGCACGCGGACAAAATTATTGTACTGGACGGTGGCAAAATTGTGGATGTAGGCACGCACAAGGAATTGATGCATAGATGTGAGATCTATCAAGACGTATATTACTCTCAGGCAAAAGGGGGTAAAAAATAATGGAAGAAATGAAAAGACCTAAAATGAATAATGCAAAGAAGACTATCTCAAGGTTAATGAAATATGTCTTCCAGCATCACAAGCTGGCATGGACAGTGATACTGATCTGTATTATTGTCAGTGCCTTGACAGGTGTTATTAGTACCAAGTTCATTCAGACACTAATCAATGACCATATAGACCCGTTGCTGGCGGCTTTCCAGCAAGGGATATCACCCGATTACGCTGGATTAATATCTGCTATCATTTATTTAGCATTAGTATGTTTAGCAGGAGTCTTAGCGACATTAGTCCAAGGGCTGGTTATGGTGGTTGTAGCGCAGAGGGTGCTGAAGAAGGTCAGGGACGATATGTTTGCTAAGATGCAGCGTCTTCCTATTAGATTCTTCGATAGCACAACGCATGGCGATATTATGTCGCGTTATACCAGCGATACCGATACGCTAGAGCAATTGATAACTAATACGCTGCCTAATGCAGTGACATCCATTTTCACCATTGTATTCACATTTGTGTCAATGCTTAGCACTAGCGTGTATTTGACATTGATAGTGCTGCTGACACTGGTTGTGATGATGCTTGTGACCAAGAAAGTAGGTGGCAAGAGTGGCAAGCATTTCGCGTTGCAGCAGCAATGGATAGGTACAGTCAATGGCTATGTAGAAGAGATGATGAGCGGTCAGAAGGTAGTGAAGGTATTTAATCATGAGACCAAGTCAAAGGAAGAATTCGATAAACTAAATGATTCGTTGTGTCAGAATGCATACAAGGCAAGCAAATATGCCAATATGTTCATGCCTATTATGGGCAATATTGGTTATGTTCAGTATGTTCTAATTGCTATATTTGGTGGTTTGTTTGCTCTGCTTGGGGTATACAACTTGACCCTAACTGGGCTAGAGTCATTCAATATAGGTATGATTAGTGCATTCTTGCTGCTATCGAAGAGTTTCTCGCAGCCAGTGACTCAAATATCTAGTCAAATCAATAGCGTAGTGCTGGCAATGGCAGGTGCTGAGCGTATATTTGACTTCATGGACGAAGAGCCAGAGGTGGACGATGGCTATGTGACACTAGTCAATATAAAGGAAGAGAATGGCAAGATAGTAGAGACAGAAGAGCATACCCATATGTGGGCATGGCGACATCCACATGGTGACGGAAGTATTACGTATACCCAGATGCGTGGAGATGTAGTCATGGAGAATGTGGATTTTGGCTACGATGAGAGAAAGATAGTGTTGCACGATGTGTCACTATACGCCAGACCTGGACAAAAGATTGCCTTCGTTGGCTCTACCGGTGCGGGCAAGACCACTATAACCAATCTGCTGAACAGATTCTATGACATTGCTGACGGCAAAATCCGCTATGACGGAATTAATATTAATAAGATTAAGAAGGCGGACTTAAGGCGTGCTATAGGTATAGTACTGCAAGACACCAACCTATTTACTGGCACTGTTAGAGACAATATCCGCTATGGTAGGCTGGATGCGACCGATGAGGATATATATAAGGCAGCAAAGCTAGCCAATGCAGACGACTTTATCCAGAGACTGCCAGACGGCTATGATACTATGCTGACAGGCAATGGCGAGAATCTGTCCCAAGGTCAGAGGCAACTACTGGCAATAGCCAGAGCGGCCGTAGCGGATGCACCTGTCATGATAATGGATGAGGCGACTAGTAGCATAGATACTAGAACGGAAAAATTGGTGCAAGAGGGTACAGACCTTTTGATGCAAGGCAGAACAGTCTTTGTCATAGCACATAGATTGTCTACTATTCACAATGCAGATGTCATAATGGTGTTGGAGAATGGCGTCATCATAGAGCGTGGCAACCACGAACAGTTGATGGCTGAGAAAGGCAAATATTATCAGCTGTACACTGGCAAATTCGAATTGGAGTAAAGCTAATTAATATCAATAAAAAAGAACAGATATAAGGAGAAATCAATCTCTAAGTGTCTGTTCTTTTTTTAGTCTGTTTTTCCAAGTAATTTGTCCACAGATCCGCCAAGTTCATTTGCCATATCGCACAAGACTTCGAAATTTGGCAAAGTACCTTTTTTCCAAAGCCTTAGACTAGTCTCGCATACAATCTTTCTTTTTGCTAATTGATAGTGAGTAATATTGTTTTGTTTTAATAATCTGTCATATTCTGGAAAGAATGCGTCTGGATATACACCCATTTTCTCTCTACTGTAATTGAATTGGTCGGATAATCCAATCATGTAGTCTACAGAACATTGGAAATAATCACATATTTTCACGACAGTATTAGTGTCTGGCAGAACACCTTTCATATATCTGGATACTTGTGACTGATTAATACCAATAGTTCTTGCGATTTCAGTCTGATTCATTCCGCTATCTTGACACAAATCTAAGAAATTTTCAAAAAATTTTGTCTTCATACTTTTTTTCTTCTATATATCTCATTAGCAAGTTGTACAAATGTCTCGGCGGATAATGCCTCGCCACGGATAGTGGGGGATAGTGATAGTGTGGATAATATGTCAGCAATCTCATTACTATCCAGCCCGAATGATGACCTTAGGTTATTTGCCAGAGTCTTCCTACGCATAGCAAATGCAGCCTTTATCACACGACGCAAAGTAGTAGTGTCGTCTATCTCATATTTGCCAGGGTTTAGTCTAATATGCACTATTGCGCTATCCACATTAGGAGGAGGGGTGAACATCTTTCTACCAATCTTCTTTATTATCTTTGCCTCGCCCATTGTAGCAATAGATGCGGTTATAGCACCATAGTCTGCGGTATTTTCCTTTGCTACCAGCCTTAGTGCAACCTCTTCTTGTACCATTATGGTCAGTGATAGTATCTTGGTGCTTTCTTCCAAGAACTTGAAGATAATAGGCGTGGTGATATAGTATGGCAGATTAGCTACCATGTGATATCCCGAGCCAAACATATCATCGATATCTTTGGTCGGCACATTCATTATGTCGTCAAATACTAACTCTACATTGCTAGAATTAGCGAATTTGTCCCGCAAGTAATCCTCCAAGGCATGGTCTATCTCAAATGATACTACACGTTTTGCATTATGCGATATGACCTCGGTCAATGTGCCACCGCCAGTGCCTATCTCCAGCACCTCGCAGCTAGAGTCTATGCCAGCACCATTGACTATACTTGTCAGCAGGTTGGTGTCAAATATGAAGTTCTGACCGAACTTCTTAGTGAAATTAAAATTATATTTCTTCAGTTCATCTATTGTAGACATATTCTAACCTCGGAATTTTGGAAATAGTCTTCTTATATTGGCATTGGTGATATCGCTGAGCTGCTGCATAGATATGCCTCTCAGATCGCAGATTTGCTCTGCAATATATATTATGTTCTTTGGCTCGTTAGTCTCGCCTCTGTGTGGCTCTGGTGTCAGATATGGGCAGTCTGTCTCTAGGATTATGTCATTGATATCGCACTTTGTGACAACATCCTGCAATTTTTTACCATTCTTAAATGTGACTACGCCGCCTACTCCTATAGCACAGCCGTACTTTTTAAAAATCTGATATGTCTCATAGCTCTCGCTATAGCAGTGCAGTATCATCCCGTGAGTGATGTGTGCCTTGTACTCTTCTATGATGTCTAGCATATCCTTGCACGCATCCCTCTCGTGTATCATTATAGGTAAGGCTAATCTATCTGCAATTAGTATCTGGGATATAAACATTTCTTTTTGTTGTTGCTTTGCTACTGTATCATTGCTATCTATATAATGATAGTCCAGACCTATCTCGCCAATGGCAATGACTTTGTCATCCTTTGCAATCTCTTCTATTCGCCTTGCCACATCTTCGTTATATCTATGTGCGTCGTCTGGATGCAGACCAATAATTGCGTACACACTGTCAATCTGGTGTGCTATATCAATGACACGCTCCAGATCCTCTATCTCTGCCGATACAGCAAAAACATTGGAAATGTTGTTGTCTTCCCAATGTTTGCGAATCTCATCAATATTGTATCTAGTATCTGTTATGTGCGAATGAGTATCTATGAATGTTAGCATACAATAGTCCCGTCTGGCATCGCCTTGTTAGGGGATACCAATGTCAAGTCATTTGTCTTCTCGTCCACAGCACATAGTATCATGCCTTCGGATAGTATTCCACGCAATTTCACTGGCTTTAGGTTAGTTACGACTACTACTTGCTTGCCAATAATATCCTCTGGTGCATAATATTTCGCTATTCCACTGACAATTGTCTTCTCCACGCCATTAATTCTGACAGTGTTCTTTAGCAATTTGTCAGCCTTCTCTATTCTTTCACTATTAACAATTGTGCCTACTTCTAGCTTTACTTTGTCGAAATAGTCTATATCAATAGCCTCTATTTCCTTTGCTTCCACTACTTCTTCCTTCTTAGGCGCTGGCTTAGCAGTCTCTAGGTTAAGGAATGATAGTTCCTTCTCAATGTCTAGCCTAGGGAATATAGCCTCGCCCTTTGTTACTGTATAGCCATCGTTATTATGGCTAAATTCTTTGATGCTATCAAATGTCTGCTTGTCACTAGGTGTGCCTAGCTTTGCAAATATTTTTGCAGGCATATCTACTAAGAATGCTTGTAGCAATGTATTACATATCCTAATAGTCTCTGCTAGGTTGTATAGTACTGTAGCCAACCTTGGTTTCTTATCCTCAGCCTTTGCCAGTACCCATGGCTCTGTTATATCAATATACTTGTTGGCATATCTGATGACTTCGAATATCTCCTTCATTGCCACATCAGCCTTGCCTTCCTCTATTGCATCACGCACCTTGGTATACAATCCGCTGCACATATCTATAAGGACTCTGTCCTCATCTATAATTCCATTAGGAGTAGGGATGACTGCATCGAAGTTCTGAGATATCATCGCTACAGTTCTGGATACAAGATTACCTAGGTTATTGCATAGGTCAGAATTGATAGTCTCTAGGAATACATCGAATCCGAATGGAATGTCGTTAAATATTGGGCCTTCCTTGATCATATAGTGCCTCAATGCATCCGCACCATACTTGTCGCAGATAACTAGTGGGTTGAATCCATTGGACTTCGACTTGGATATTTTATCACCCTTCAGAGTGATAAATCCTGTCGAATGTATTTTCTTTGGCAACTCTATGCCACAAGCGTGTAGCATTGTAGGCCAGATTATTGCATGGAATCTGGTGATGTCACGACCTACAAAATGTACATCTGCAGGCCAGTATTTCTTGAAGTTTTCATCATGGTCTGTTCCATAGCCTAGTGCACTGATATAATTGGTCAATGCATCACACCATACATATATTACGTGCTTTGGATCAAATGGAGCCTTGATACCCCAGTCGAATGTAGTTCTGGTGATACATAGGTCTTGGACTCCGTCTTTTACAAAGTTGTTGTATATCTCGTTTTTTCGACTCTCTGGCACCAAGAAATCTTTGTTTTCCTCGAATAATTTCTTCACAAAGTCGCTATATTTGCTCATCTTGAAATAATAGCATTCCTCGCTTGCCTTCTCTACAGGTCTGCCACAGTCTGGACACTTGCCGTCCACTAGTTGGCTCTCTGTAAAGAATGTCTCACATGGCACACAATATAGCCCCTCGTATTTGCTAAGATATATGTCGCCCTTCTCGTACAATTTCATCATTATATTATTGACACACTCTATGTGCTCTGCATCAGTTGTTCTAATGAACTTGTCATACGATACACCCAGAGTCTGCCATACGTGCTTGAAATGCTCTACAGTCTTGTCTACAAATGCCTGCGGAGTCATACCAGCCTCGTCTGCCTTTTTCGCAATCTTCATGCCGTGTTCATCAGACCCTGTCAAGAACATAACATCATATCCGTCCAATCTCTTGAATCTGGCAATAGCGTCTGTCAATACTGTGCAGAAACAATGCCCAACTGTTAACTCGCCACTAGCATAATATATAGGAGTGGTCACATAATATTTCTTTTTATCCATATCTTTAGCCTCAAATAATATATTTTTTTATATATGGCATATTGTACCAAATAATACTATGTTTGTAAAGTATCAAATGCAATGATTTTGTGAAATAAGCCCAAAAAGGTGAACACATACAACTATATCTTTTCCACAATGTCGGCATTCTTGTGGATATGTCGGAATATAATATAGCATGAATGTGGTGTGGGTGATCATCTTAATATCGTCGCTATGTGTGTTACTGGTTATAAACCCAGAGAATGCTTTTAATACAATGCTGGATGGTAGCGAGCAGGCGTTGAATTTGAGTATCAAGCTGCTGGCTGTATATGCATTGTGGTTGGGGATACTGCAGATTATAGAGGATACTGGGCTGGACAAGGTCTTTTGCAAAATATTAAACCCAATAATTAGGCTGCTTTTTCCTAATGTGGATGAGTATACTAGGGGACAGATAGCTATCAATCTGACCAGCAACCTTCTGGGTATGGGCAATGCTTGCACTCCGT
Source organism: uncultured Christensenella sp. (assembly GCA_964434145.1). Lineage (GTDB taxonomy): Bacteria > Bacillota > Clostridia > Christensenellales > UBA1242 > UBA11490. The sequence continues at coordinate 17,877 of CAYSUG010000022.1, forward strand.
CTGGTATCAATGCCATAGCTGGTATGTACAAAGGTGGAAAGACGATCAATAGCAATATGTCGCTACTCGTGGTGCTAAATACGACCAATATCCAGCTGATCCCTACGACTATCATTGGTATCAGAATATTGCACGATAGTATTGCTGCCTCCAGCATCATTATACCCACTATTATAACATCTGCTGTGTCAGTGATAGTGGGGGTGGTGTTGTCCAAATTGTGCTCCAGAATATTCTTGAAAGGGGATGAGTAATGAGTGCATATTTTATTCCCATGATCATTATTGCGCTTGTCGTATATAGTGTCTACAAGAGGAAGAACGCATACACCAGCTTTGTGACGGGTGCAAAGAAATCTTTTGAACTAATATACACGACATTTCCGTACATTGCGGCTATACTGGTGGTTGTAGCGGTATATAATGCTAGTGGTTTGAACGAGATTGTGGCTATGATATGCTCTCCAGTCTTTAGCTTCTTGGGTGTACCGGTAGAGCTGACAGAGCTGATTATTCTAAAGAATTTTACTGGTGGTGGCAGCATCGCGATTCTGGAGAATATATTTGTTAATTATGGCGTGGATAGTTATATTGGAAAGTGTGCCAGTGTGGTCATGGCTAGCAGTGAGGCGGTATTTTATATATCCGCAGTGTATTTTTCTAAGACCAAGGTGGAGCGATACAAGTATCTTATCCCGCTATGCTTGTTCCTCAATATTTTTTCTGCCGTTGTTGCTTGTTTTGTCTGTAGGTTTATTTAAATGAAGTAGAAGGGTGTCAAATTGTTTGACTTTGGATGATATTAGTATATAATTATACCTAAGAATAATATCTTAAATTATGATTGTGAACATTGGTAAAAGTTATTATAAAAGAGGAAGAACAAAATGGTAAAAATATTGTGCGATAGTTCTTGTGACCTATCCAAAGAATTGATTAAGGAATTTGATTTGACAGTTATCCCTTTTAGTGTAATGCTAGGAGAGAAGGAATACAAAGATGGCGTAGATTTGACACCTCAGATGATATTTGATTATGTATCAGAGACAGGTGTGTTGCCAAAGACTGCTGCTATTAACGAATTTCAATTTGCAGAGGTGTTTGAGGCCAATAAGAACGAGGACGGAATTATTTGCTTTACTATATCTAGCAAAGCGTCTGTGACATATAACAATGCGGTGAAGGCTGCCGAGAAATTCGATAATGTATATATAATAGACTCGTTGTCACTTAGTTCTGGATTAGGAATCCAGGCTATTTATGCTAGCAAGCTGGCAAAGCAAGGATTGGATGCTAAGGAAATAGTAAGAAGGGTAGAAGAGCGTAGAGCTAATGTGCAGATTAGCTTTGCCACTTACAAGTTGAATTATCTTCACAAGGGTGGCAGATGTTCTAGCGTGCAACTATTGGGTGCTAATTTACTGAAGATTAGACCATCTATTATACTAAAAAATGGTAGCATGGGTATGCACAAGAAGTACATGGGACCAATGACTAAGGTCTGCAAGAAATATGTAGCAGATACATTAGAAGAATTCAATACTCCTAACAAGGGGTTGGTGCTAATAACTCACGCCTCGGCAACTAAGGAAATAGTGGATGTAGTAAAGGAAGAATTGCTAGCTAGATTCCAGCCAGACAGACTGGAAGAGACTGTGGCTGGCGCAACTGTAACATCGCACTGCGGCGAGAATACTATAGGTATAATATACTATAATGATGATATCGCGTTAGAAAATTGATCATTGGCAAATTGGCAATATATGATATAATATCTATATGAAAGTATATAGATATTTGACGCAAGCGGAGCTGGATGCGTTCTTGGCAAAAGACATATCCATAGTAGGCTCTGAGTATGACAATAGTTACAGAAGGGTTAATACTCATCGATACAAGGATGGAGTAAACTATTTGCATTTCTATATGCACCAAAAGGATATTAGGTGTGCCAAGGCAATGCACAGAGATGATAGGCAGGATTATTATACTTGCCAGTTCAATATTCCAGTGATGACTTTGCTGAGGCATAGAGGACATGGCATATATGATATCGGTGGATATGATTGTGATATATATAGGGCGGTAGAATTCGCAATCCCTGTAGATGAGATTAAGGCTGAATATCTGACTGATTATGAATATGACAAGATCCATCACGAGGAAGCTAATCCTCTAGAAGGGATGAAACCTTTTCGATTTAATCCAGAATTATATAAAGAATAATTTCTGGATTAACTTTTTTGTAAAAATATGAAAAACTTATTGACATTGGCAAGAGTTTATAGTAAACTAAACTCGTCCAAAAAAACAATGGCGGCGTAGCTTAGTTGGTTATAGCGTTCGGTTCATACCCGAAAGGTCGTAGGTTCGAATCCCACCGCCGCTACCATTATGGTCCCATGGTCAAGTGGTTAAGACACTACCCTTTCACGGTGGCGACAGGGGTTCGAATCCCCTTGGGACTACCATAGTATATTAGAAAAGCCTAATGGCTTTTCTTTTTTTTAAATTTATCCAAGGGGATTGGCAAACAAAAGTTTGCTTAACAACTCACGTTGTTATCGAACCCCATAAGTCGCCACGGCTCCAGGGTGTAGTCGGGAACCCTACCCGACACCTACGGCCGTCTCCCCTTGGGACTACCAAAAATAACACCTTGCTTTTGCAAGGTTTTTTTTGATTTGTTGTCCCATAGGGGATAATAAGTCTAACGACTTATGCAACATATATGTTGGTTGACCACCCTTATGTATTACCAATGGATAGTGATACTGATAAAAATGTTGATGAGGAAAGAGAATTGAGTGGATAAAAGCATGATTAAAAGTCATGTTTTTATTTTTTATAATTTAAAAATATATGAAAATGTGAAACCATATGATATAATTTTTTCAACAAGGAAGCTAGTTATGTCTGTCTATCTAGAGAAATTTATTTTACCCACTAAAGAGGTTGAAGAAAAGTTAATAATAAGCAGAATGAGCCACAATGGCGGAATGTATGGATATATAGATAATATTTATCCATGCAACATATTTCCTGAAAAAATGTTAACGGAGTTGGATTTTAAAAATATAACTATTTTGTATGGAGGTAATGGTTCAGGCAAAAGCACATTATTAAACTTGATTGCCAGCAAGTTAAATTTGCAAAGAAATGCACCATATAATACAAGCGAATTGTTTGATTCTTATGTTGAATGTTGCAAAAGTTATTTAGGTTACGATGATGAAGGTGAAAAGCTATCAAGATTACCTAACAATAGTAGAATAATTACAAGTGATGATATATTTGATTATATGCTCACTGCAAGAGAGTCAAACTATCAAATTGCGAATGAAACGGAAAATATAAAGGAGAATATCTATGCTGAACTAAAATTTGGCAAGACTATAAGAATGAATAGTCTTAACGATTATGATAAAGTAAAATTGCAAACAATGGCAAGGAAAAAGAGTTTATCTCG
>CAYSUG010000023.1:0-19485 GCA_964434145.1 uncultured Christensenella sp.
ATCTCTACAACTTTGACAGTATTGCCAAAGATGTTTTTCTTGCCTTCTGCTGCCCATTGGTCGCACAATTCTGCCATGGTGCTAGAAGGGGTGATTGGGTATATTGTAGCTGCGTCACTGAACTGATATGCAATGGTCGCTGCTGCAGTATTGCCGTCTATAGTTATTTTGCTCATATCTACCATCCTATATTTATATTGTTTTACAACGTTTTTAGTATATATATTATATAAATAATAGTCAAACAATTACGCCAAAATGCTATCAAATTATGATAATATTTGTTACAATATATGTAGTAATAAGGAGAATATAAGGTAATGCGATTATTAATAGAATTTAGTTATTTGGGAAAAAATTATAGTGGATATCAGGTGCAGCCTAGTGGTATGACGGTCCAAGGTGAGTTGCAGCATTGGCTGTCAGAGTTCTTTGGCTGTAATATAGAGGTGGTGGCTAGCGGAAGAACAGATGCGGGAGTGTCTGCGATAAGGCAAATTGCGCACTTCGATATAGCAGACGATGTGATAACTAATGTATTAGGTGACAAGTGTGATGCTAGGTCACTGCAGAGTGTCGCTATTAGAGTCAATTATCTATTGCCAGAAGATATTAGGATACTCGGTATTAGCAATGTGGATGATAGTTTTCATGCCAGATTTATTCCAAAGGCGAAGACATATTGTTATAATTTTTACTTGTCCAAGGTCGAGATTCCATATTTGTCTCAGATAGCATTGTGGCTGAAACATAGTACATTGGATATTGACGCAATGGCTGCTGCCTTGAAGAAATTGGAAGGAGAACAAGATTTTTCGTCGTTTTGTGCCTCTAATACAGATGTTATAGATAAGGTCAGGACGATTATTGGCACTAGTATCACAAGGTCTGAGCTTGGATTCTATACAATCAGCATTACTGGAACAGGATTCTTATATAACATGGTGCGGATAATAGTGGGCACAATAATAGATGTAGGACTGGGTAAGAAGACAATTAGTGACATCCAGGCTATATTGGCAGCAAAGGACAGAACAAAGGCTAGCAAGACTGCACCTGCGTGTGGGTTGGTGCTAAGAGAAGTGAATATCGAATAAAATATAAGATATCTGGAATTTTTTGCCAGATATCTTATATTTTTAAGCATTATATTTTTTTCTAATAATCTTCTCGAACCATGCGACAACAAAGTACATTACTGCAGCCAGTATACATAGTATGACTGTGCTTGCCATGACTAAATCCAGATTAAATATCTGTCCACCATAGACGATGAGATATCCTAGTCCTGCTCGGCTATTAAGATATTCGCCCATGATTGTTCCTACCCAGGTTAAGCCTACATTTACCTTCAATACACCTATGAATTCGCACATGGAGTTAGGCAAGATTAGTTTAGTAAGTATTTGTAATTTATTGGCGCCATAGCTTTTTAGTAGCATTATTTTGCTCTTATCACAATTTACAAATGAGCCTAGCATGGTCAGTGTGGTGATAATTATCATAATGAGTACATCCATAACAACTATAGATGTCGTTCCTATTCCCACCCATATAATGATAATAGGCCCTAGTGCTATCTTTGGCAGACTATTTAGTACAACTAAGAATGGATCTAGCACTCTACGCAATGTATCGTTGAACCATAGTATTATTGCAATAACCGAGCCTAGTGCTGTGGCTATAGCAAAGCCTATTAGTGCCTCGTACAATGTCGTAGATACATGCAGCCATAGTTCTCCAGTCTCTGCGATGCCAACGATTGTATCTATTATCTTCGATGGGCAGCTGGTGATAAATGTGTCAATAGCTCCAACTTGTGCTAATATCTCCCATATTGCAATAATGCCAATCAAGACAAGTATTTGAATACTGATAACTAGTATTTTTTTATTGCGTTGTTTTCTTAAGTAGGCCTTGTATTCTTTTGATACAGTAAGGGTTTTGTCATTCTTCATTGCAATTCCCTCCATATCTTGTCGAACAATTTTTTACTCTCTGTAGATTCTCTACGCATTAGGGGTGTATTACTACTATCATATATAACGCTATGGATAGTCTGAACAGTAGCAGGCCTTTTGGATAATACTATGATTTTATCGCTCATACTAATAGCCTCTGATAGATCGTGCGTTACTAATATGGATGTAATTTTTTCTTCTTTTAATATATTATATACGTCATCGCAGACATTTAATCTGGTTTGATAATCTAATGCACTGAATGCTTCGTCTAGCAGCAGTATTTTTGGCTGAAGGGCTAGTGTCCTAATTAACGCTGCTCTTTGCCTCATGCCGCCAGATAGTTCGCTAGGATGTTTTTGTCTAAAATCCCACAAACCATATTTTTTAAGAAGATTATCCACGTATTCTTTTGATTCTTTGTTTAGTTTTCCTTGGATTTCTAGACCTAAGTATATATTGGATAATATCGTCCGCCATTCGAATAGTTCATCCTTTTGGAACATATATCCAATACCTATGTCACTTTTTTGTATAGGTTTATCATTTAATAATATTTCGCCTTTTGTAGGGGATAACAGACCCGCGATTAGTGATAATATAGTTGTTTTGCCACACCCGCTAGGTCCGACTATGCTCACAAATTCATTTTTATCAATGCTAAAAGTTATATTGTCAAGGGCCTTAGTCTCACCATTTTTGCTGAAGTAGGTGAGACTGACGCCATTAAGTTTTAGAATACCCATTTAGTTAATCTCCTATATAATTTAGCATTATAGTTCATTATATTGAGATTAAGTCTAAATTGTGCTACAAGACAAACCTAGGCAGACAGCATCTCGTCTATTACTTTTTGTGCATAAGAATTGTCTACTATTTTGCTGAATTCAACTGCGCTATCCAGTGTGCCAGCAGTAGTCATGATATCTATTAATTTCTGATACGAGCTTTGGGTCATGATAGGTGTAGACACCCATGCATCGATGCTGATGTAATTTTGAAGGCTTGCCTTGATTATTTCTCTGTCGCTATCTGCAAATGATGGAATTAGTGCATCAACAACATCGTCAATATCTGCAGTTGTTAGATAGTTATAGCCCTTCATTACTGCTTTTAGGAAGTTATTAATAGTCTCTGGGTTCTCGTTTAGATAACTACTAGTAGCCATGAAGGTAGTGAATGGAACTTCGCCAGCTTCTTGACCTACGCTTGCAGCAATATATCCTTGGCTATTTTTCTCTAACGTACTGCCAGTAGGTTCGAAGGTGGTCATGTACTGACCAGTGCCGCCAATGAACGCAGCAGTCATATTGTTAAATGCAACATCATAGTTAATAGTAACGTTATCGAATATTCCTTTGTTTTTCAGTACATATTCTAGTGTCATTGCAGGCATTCCGCCTTTTCTGCCACCAAGAATCTCTGTTCCTGCTAGATCACTCCAGTCGAAGCTGGTATTATTTCTTCCTATAATGAATGAGCCATCACGCTTGGTTAATTGACCAAAGACGACAGGTAGATCCTCTCTGCCTTGGGCGGCAACATAGACTGCGGTTTCTGGGCCTAGTAGGGCAATGTCTGCAGCGTCTGACAACAATGCTGTCATACTCTGATCAGAACCGCCACCGTTTGTCAATTCTATCTCTATGCCATAATCTTCGAAGTAACCCTTGTTCATAGCGATGTACAGTGGAGCATAGAATATACTATGAGTCACTTCGTTTAATCTAATCTTGCCATCAGTGTTATTGCAGCTGCATCCAACGAGAGTAGTAGACAATACAACAACCATCAGCAAGCAAATAATTGCAAACTTTTTCATATTTCCTCCTTATTTTTTGCAATTATTATATTTTATTCAAGGTTAATTGAGAATGTTAAATAAGTATAGGGAAATTACAAAAAAGTATTGAAAATAAAATTTTTTTGTGATATACTACACGTAGATTATTAAGAAATGGAGAAAATAAATGAGAAATTTACTTTTGGCTGATACATTTTTTGGTGCATTGTGGGAGCGTCTATTGGTGTTATTTGGCATTTATAACTTCTGGATTGCTTTATTTATTGCAGTACTTGGGGTAACCTTTTTATTACTTGCGCTAAGGCTGACTAGGGTACACAGAGGCGAGGACAATGTATCTAGTGATGATAAGGTGAATCTGACATACAGGATATTAGGAATTGTGTGTATTGTGGCTGCTGTCATTATTTGGATATTCTTTTGTTAATCATTTGTTATATTGCAATTGTCATAATTGCAATATTTTTTTATTTTACAACAAAATTGTGTGTATTTATTTGATTTATTTATTATTTTTTAATACACTACTTTGACATTAGAAGAAGTATAGAAGGAGTATAAGATGAACAAACGCGAGGTTGCTAAATATATAGAGTACACCAATCTTTCGCAATTGGCGACAAAGGAAGATATTGCTAAGATGTGCGAAGAAGCTACAAAGAGTGGAATGGGGGCGATATGTGTAAATCCTAAGTATGTAGAGTATGCACGTATGTGTCTAGATGACTTAGAGTCTAAGGTTAAATTATCTACAGTTATCAGCTATCCATTGGGTGAGAGTACTCAGGAGATCAAGGCTATGGAGGCTGTAATGGCAAAAGAGGCTGGTGCAGACGAGCTGGATGTGGTTGTGTCAATGTCAGCTATTGTCACTGGCAATATGGATTATGTGAATGAAGAAGTTAAACGTATAGTGGATTGTACGGGTCTACCTACAAAAGTAGTAGTTGAGGCATCGAAGCTGACAGAAGAGCAATTGGTGAAACTGTGTGAGGCTATAATAGATGCAGGGGCAAAATATATAAGTGTCTCTACTGGATATGGCAATGAAGTAGCTACTCAAGAGGCAGTTAAGGCAATGGCGGATATGGTAGCCGGTGTGTGTGAAGTGAAGGCTAGTGGCGGTATTGATAATATAGAGGCATTATACGACATGATATGTGCTGGGGCTACTCGTATTGGGACTAGTAGTGCAACGAAGATATTAGATCAATTTTCTAAGTAGATGGCCAAATAGCCGTAAGAAATAAGGTTTTGATTATTCGTAATTTGGCAATATTTATATTGTATTGCGTATAAAGGAAAGCAAAGTATACAATTATTCTAGTATTTTGTTTGACGATATAATGAAATTTATGTATAATTATTAGGTTTAAGGAGTGACTAAGATATAATGAAAAAGAAAAGGGCAATACGTAATTTTGTGATACTGGGCATACTTTTGCTACTTTGTTTTGTTTTTAGTTTTGTATCATTTAGGATACCTACTACAGTAGATAAGTTTGTAGGATTCTATAATGGTGTATATGGCGGTATAGATATTAGTGGCGGAATAACTGCTACTTATACTATAGAGCATTACGAAGACCACGAGGGTGGTATGACGGATGCTGTGGCTAAGGCAAAAGATAGGGTAGAAATACTACTTGGTAGAGAATATAACGAGTACTATGTAGAGAATCTGGGCACAGACAAGTTAAGAATAACTATCCCTAGATTGAGTGAGACTACGACTATTACTGCAGAATATCTGGTAAATTACATTACATTTACTACAGAAGAAGTATCCGATGCGGAGACATTTGAGCCAACATTTACTGGCAAGAATATTACTAGTGCTAGTTATTTTACATCCAATGGTACTTTTGGTGCATTAATTAAGTTTGATGATGAAGGCAAAGAGGCCTTGAAGGCGATGGCAGAGAGTTCGCCTAGTACTCTATATATCTATCAAGACAAGGATTATTCTACGACACTGCTAAGGATTAGTGTGGACAAAGATTCTTTGACTCAGATAGCAGATAGTAATCAGATCTTTATAAGTGATGTGTCTCTATTCCCTAATAGAGACGATGCGGAGATTTTTGCAGACAAGATAGCTAGCGGAATGTTAGGTGTGGATATGTCTCTGGAGGGGGATGTATCAATGATTCCTCCTACTTTTGGTGAATATGCAGGACTTGTTATTGGTTTAGTTCTATTAGTAGTTATCATAACGACATTTGCATATTTAATTATCAAGTATAGAGAATTGGCAATAGCAACAATTGCATCTTTACTTGCATTTATTGCAATGTCTCTGATAATACTTCCTATCTTCAGTATTGCACAGATATCATTGACGGGCGTTATTGCTCTACTTGCTGTATATTTTGTAACATATGTTGGTCACATTATATATTTGGAGAAGGCAAAGTCTGAGTTTGCTACTGGCAAGAAACTATTGGCTAGCTTCAAATCTAGCTATGCGAAATCTGTCTTAGCAAATGTGGATATGTATGTAGTAGTGTTGTTGGCTGCATTGTTGACTGCGTTTATTGCAATTGGAACAATCAAGGCTGCGGCTATAATAGTTGCATTGCTATTAATTCCTAGTGCTCTTTGTAGTATGTTAATCCATAGAGGCATGGTGAAGTGGTATCTGGATATCAATCCTACGAAATACAAGAAGATGAATTTTGAGAAAGGAGGAGTTGAGAATGAAGAAGAATAAGAAGACTTGTTGTTTGACATCAGCTCTTTCTAAAATATCCAGTGTTAATTATAAGGAAAAATGCAAATATCTGATATTAATACCTGTGTTACTTATCGCTTTTGCCATTATGTTGACATCGATATTCGGTCTTAATTTGCAATCTGATATACAAAACAGATACGAGTTTGTTGTTGACTTCGGAATAGAAATAGAGGCAGAGAAACAGAATGAGTATGAAGATAAAATAGCTGATGCTCTGGAAAAAAATGAACTTGCTGTCATTAAATACACTAAATACGGCCAAAGTGATATATATACAGGACTAATGGTTACGATTGACCCAAGTGTGTCAGATCTGAGTGATGATAAGCTAGAAGAGATTAGAGAATCTCTGGAGGCTGAATTACAGGCAAGTATTACTAATACTGTAGAGGTTACAGACATTGAATTAGTGCGACTTGATATGACTGGCACTATTGTTAAGGCATTGATTGCAATGGTTGTGACAATACTAGCAATATTCGTGTATGTATGGATCAGATTTAATATTTCGACTGCAGTTGCATCTATCATTCTTGGACTAATTTCTCCAGCAATGATATTTGTAGCATATGGACTATTTAGATTACCATTTGGAATGTCTGGTTTTGCTATTATGTTCATTGGTATGATACTAGCAGAGGGTATATTTATATATATTGCAGACCATATTAGGGCAAAAGAACTGGATGATATAGCAATGACCAATAATGAATATGTTACTAATGCTAATAAGGCGGTTCTGAATACTGTGTCTATGCCTATCATTGGACTGGCAGCACTGTTCCTTTTGGGTACAATTGTTATGTTGTTTATCAATATTAATATAGCATTTACATTAATGTCTGTGATATTTGCTTTACTTGTAACTATGTATTCTGCAATGTATGTAGGCACATCTTTCTGGACTATTATATACAAGAAAGACAAAGACCAGCGATTAAGAAATAGAATTGAAAGACAATCTAAAATAAAAGAAAAGAGACGCAAGACATCGGATAAAGACTCTAATGATAAGATTGTGGTGTAATTAATCCAGACCAGTAATTTTATGGTTTAGTTATATTACGTTGGCAAAAAAAGGCACTTTTGATAAAAAAATGAAAGTGTCTTTTTCCTTGTTCGCTCATAATATTTATGTACTATTAATCCTCTAGTCCTGCCAAGTAATCAATTGATACATTAAAAAAATCAGCTATTAATATAAGCTTAGATAGAGTTGGCTCGCACTGATCTTTCTCCCATAGGCTTATAATGGATTTGCCAACCTGGAGTTTTTTAGCCAGTTCAATTTGTCCTAATTTTTTTTCTTTTCTAAGTTGTCTTAATCTCTCTCCAAATGTTTCCATGTATATATTATTCCACAATACTGGGAAAAATGCTTGACTTCCCAGAATAATGGGAATATAGATAAAAATATCTATTAAAAGGAGCTGTAGGTTAACAATGGGGGATAACACAATAAAAGATTTATTGCAAGAATTAATTAAGGTTAGTTTTTCTGATAGGGGGAAAATAGCTAGTTTTTTGAGAAATATTTTTTCTAAAAAAGAAAAACAAACAAAAGTAAGAGAGCAAAAACTAGAGGATTACAAGCCAAAAATTGAGGCTATGTTTGGAACATTTTCTGATAAAAAACAAACAGTGAATGGTTTTAAGAATAAAAGTTCAAGTGATTTAATGGCTGAAAGAAATGAAAGATTGTGTATATTAAACGAACTATTTGAAAACCAATTAATTTCCGAAAGCGAATTTGCTAGCCAAGTTGTTAGAATTAGAAGGTTTTATCTAGAAAATATGCAAAAGGCTGTTGTATCAGAAGCTCAAACCATATTACAAGATCCTTCAAAGCAGCCTATCGACAAAGAAGTAATAAGCGAATTGTCTGATAGTGTTCTTGATGGAAATGTCAGAGGTTTGTTAGGCGATGTAGCATTAAAAAATGCAAAAAATCGAAAAATGTTAATGAACGCTAGCAATACTTTTGCCAAAGCGTGCGCTATTTTACAAAAGTCTAATGATAAGAGTCTAGACACAGAAGTATATGCAATAAGGCAAGATTATAGAGATTGCCTTGACACTCTAGAAATCGCTTATGATCTTCCTGAGACATATGTGTCAGAAGGTAAAGAAAGAGATACTGAAAAAGAATTAGATTTTGGATCATCCAAATACAGTTTTGAAAGTCTGATAAAATCTGAAGCATATGAGGAAATAGAAGAGTTTGAAAGTTTGGATTCGCAGGAAAAAGAACTAAAACAAGAAGAAATAGCTAGAAATACTCAAATCGTCAATATTGGCAACCCAATCAAAGTTACTTATGATCTTGATACTGATACACATATATGCGAAATGAAGACAAAAGAAGAATTAATGTCTGATTATACGCTTGGTTTGGAAATTTTGCAAGACAAATACCCGAATCATCGCCAAGGATTTATAACTTCAGACAAAGGACTTACTCTACAAATATTCTTTGATGATCCAGAAGCTCAAGGTGCATATACGGCTCTTAAAGCAATAACAGACAAACAGATTAAAGATGTCGAAGAATTCTCTAAAGCATCTAAATCTATAGAGTTAAAGGCCAATATGACGGCCGAGCGTATTGATTTGACTAAGGAAGTGTAAATTAATATACATAAAAAGCGAAAGTTTTAGATAATCTAATACACTTTCGCTTTTTTGGTCGAATTGAGCAGATAATTTATTCGATGCTGTAAGGGAATATTATTATTTATTATTCAATTCTTCAGTTATTTCATTGGTTCAAATGATTTAAACCTAATTTCTTTTTTTAAATTTTTACTTTTTTACAAAAATTATGAAATATATTATAAGAAATACTTTAATTTATATCAAAGTTGTAGTATAATAACTGAGAAATAATAAAAAGGACGATACAATTCGCCTAAAGTGTAATCTCGCGATAATTATCAAAAGGTTAGTTGATAGGATATAGTTATATCTTAAGTTGTGTTGTTATTCGCTACAATAGTTTTTTTAGAGAAATATATAACAGACTGATAATTTATGAGATGTAAAGCTATGAACTTTATATGGTTTTTTGTAGGGCAAATTGTACATACATTAGAAAACAATGATTATAAAAAAGAAAGATACTGCTGGATTGGAGCAGTCACAAATAATAAAACTGTCAAATCATTTCAGATTGGACCAAAATATTATAAGACTACTATACATGAGAGGATATAGGACAAAAGAGCAAATTGCATCATTTCTATCGCCTTCTATCAGCAATTTCTACGATCCATTCTTATTGAATGATATGCACAAAGTTGTAGATAGGATCAAGAGGGCTATTGACACAAAAGAAAGAATTGTGATCCTAGGGGATTATGACACGGATGGAATTAGTGCGACCGCGATAATGTACAAATATTTCCAATCAGTAGGTATCCAAGTGGATACATTCTTGCCTAATAGGATAGCTGATGGTTATGGCTTGTCAAAAGAGGCTATAGATAAGCTCAATGCTCAGTTTAGTCCTAATCTGATCATTACTGTGGATTGCGGCATCTCTGCGTACAATGAAATTGAATATGCTAAGGGGTTGGGGATAGAAATAATAGTGACCGACCACCATGATGTTCCAGATATCTTGCCAGATACATTAATAATCAATCCTAAATTGCCAAATCAGAAATATCCATTTAAGGATTTGTGTGGTGCTGGTGTAGCACTGAAAGTTGTCCAAGCATTGACTGATATTGAGTCTTCTATGCAATATCTAACTATTGCGTCGCTTGCTACGGTTGCGGATATAGTACCACTGATAAATGAGAACAGAATAATCACATATTTTGGAATCAAACAACAGAAAGAAAATATGCCTCAAGGAATTCAGAAACTGATTAAGAAATTGAGGATTGAGACGCCGCTTACTTCGACAGATATTTCATTCAAATTAGCGCCAAAGATCAATGCTACGGGCAGAATGGGTGATCCTAATATTGCATTCAAGCTATATATCAGCAATGACCCAAAGGAAATAAATAAAAATATAGAAGAATTGTTAGAGTTAAACGATAGAAGGGTTAGTGAGACAAATAATATAGTAGAGCAATCAGTCGCAATGCTGCAAGATGTAAATACATCGAAATTAGGCGTTATAGTGGTAAAGAATGACTCTTGGGAGAGTGGTGTACTAGGTATAATATGTTCCAAATTAGTGGATCTATACAACAAGCCAGCTTGTGTACTGACCATGATTGATGGAGAACTAAAGGGTAGTCTAAGGAGTATTCCTAGTATCAATATATATGAAGCATTGAATAATGTAAAAGATACATTGGTTCAATTTGGTGGGCATAATCAAGCAGCAGGAATCACTCTGCATCCGGACAAATTTGAGGAATTTAGGGATAAAATTAATCGCTATGTGCAAGATAATTATTCGCAAGACGATTTCTTGCTAGAGAAAAAGTATGATTTGGATCTATCCAAGGTGTCTTTAACGGACAAATTCGTTAGGGATTTAAGTGTATTAGAGCCTTTTGGTTTGTGTAATGAAAAGCCATTGTTTAAGTTGACTTTTAATAATGTGTTAGTGACAACTTTGCCAAAATTTCCTAATCATATTAGGGCAAAAATAAACAATATTGAATTACTTGGATTTAACTTCGGTGAGCATCTTTACAACTTAAATACCAATTCGAACAAAACTATGATCTTAGAGTTAAATTATGACAAACGCTTGCAAGCATCGAAATTAAAAGGCGTAATCAAATATATCTCATTTTCTAAATTAAATACAACTGTCAAAACAGAATTGGTCAGTGGAATGTATATCAATCAATTGAAATATATTAATTGCGAGAATAGTTTTAACAATAGTGCAATTGTACTAGATGAGAGTGTGCTATATAGCAAAGTAAGAGAGTTATTCTCCAATAATAGTTTTGGAACACTTGTTGTAGCTAATAGTATGGAGTCGTATAATAGATTTATTGCAGAGGTTCCAGAGTCTATCAATTATGAACTATATACAATTAATAACAGAACTGGTGTCAATACACTATTGTTTGCACCATACAGAGATATGAAGGTCAATAATTTTGACAACATTGTATTCCTTGATGCACCAATGCATATAGGCTATGTCAATTATTTCCTAAATTTAGGCAAAAAGGTTATTATTTGTAATTCTAAGTTTGATAAGAAAGTTCTTAAGAACCTGGATTGCAATAGGTCGATGTTTGGCAAATATCATAACGCAATCAAGCAATGTTCTGCTAAATATTCTCAAGAAATAGATTTGATTTCTTTTTACAACAAACTAAAGAAATTAAATCCTCAGTTCTCTAATATCAAATTCAATCAATTTAATTTTGTTGTGCTGGTGTTGGAGGAATTGGGTATTTGCAAGATTAATGCTGGAAAAATAGAATTTACAGATGTCAAGAGTAATTTGAAGAATTCTAGTATATATAACTTTATATCGCTATTATTAAGTGGCACAAAAGGAGTGTAAGAATGGAAGAAAATCTTTTGATAAAGGTTAAAAAAGTTTTTTCATTAGAACAAAATCAAAAGATAATAGAGACTTTAAATCTTTTAAAGTGCATGAATATTGATAATCCTATATACAATACGGATTTTGCAATAGGTCTGGCAAATGATATTATAGATAACAAATTGGATTACAAGTCTGTTGTTGTAGGCTTATATTATCCAATTATTAAGAATAACGTGCTTGACAAATGTGATATGTCGAAGATCGACGATGAGATATACTCGATGATAACTTCTCTAACTAATATAGAGAAGTTAAATCTAACAACTAAGCAAGAACAACTGGATAGTATCAAGAATATGTTTATTGCTATTGCTAAGGACATAAGAGTAATAATAATCAAGCTATGCGTAGAGCAACAAAAACTAAATCATATAGATAATTTCGACAAGAGCGAAGTAGAAAAGTTAATGCAAGGATATAACGATGTATTTGCTCCAATTGCCGCTATGCTGGGAATTAGCCAGATCAAGAATAAGCTAGAAGATGCGACATTTAGATACTACAAGCCAAATTTCTACAATGAATTGAAACAGGCATTAAGTGAATATGTAGACGAGCGTAATGATTTGATTCAAGAAGTTATAGAGAGGATCAAGGTGGAAATAGCTCCATTGGTGGAGAAATGTCAAGTATATGGCAGACAAAAGCAACTGCATAGCATAGCGAAAAAATTGCAAAAGAAAAATATGGGAGTTAATGCTATTCTTGATGTATATGGCAGAAAGAATAGCATTACGGAAATGGCAGAAGGCAAGACGTTTAGCGAAATAACACTATCGCATATAATGGATGTATTGGCAGTAAGAGTAATAGTATCAACGGTTGATGAGTGTTATGCAGTGCTTGGTAAGATATTCTCAGTATTCAAACCTTTTGGCAATTTCAAGGACTATATCGCTAATCCTAAGGCTAATGGATACCAATCATTGCATACTGCAATAATTTTAGATAATGGTGATCCGGTAGAGATACAGATCAGAACATTTGATATGCACAACTATGCAGAATATGGTTTTGCAGCACACTGGGCTTATAAGATCAATAAGAAAGTAACCGAGTCTGATGCCAAGATTAACTATATTCGCTCAATCATGGAACTATATAAAGAAAAGTCTAATGACGAACTGATGGAGATACTAAAAACAGATGTATACTTGGGCAAAATTTTTGTACAGACTCCATTGGGCAAGATATTAGAGTTACCAGAAGGCTCTACTCCTATCGATTTCGCATACGCAATTCATTCTAAGATAGGTGATGCGTGTGTTGGGGCAAAGATTAATGGAAAGATATTTCCTCTTGCGACCATGCTATCTAATGGAGACGTGGTAGAGATTATAACCAATCCAAATTCCAAAGGTCCATCTAGAGACTGGTTAAAAGTATGTAAAACAAGTGGTGCAAAGACCAAGATAAAAGCATTCTTCAAACGAGAGATGAAAGAAGAGAATATCAAAAAAGGAAAGGCAATCTTAGAATCACAAGCTAAACTAAAGGGGCATAATCTACAAAAACTCTTGATAGATGAATATCTGGATGAGGTATTTGAAAGATATACTTTCTCTAACATAGATGACTTGTACGCATCTATTGGATATGGCGGAATAACAGCAAATCAAGTACTTAACAAACTGCAATCGTTGTACAAAGAAGATCATCCAGTAGATCAGAGTTTGTCGATAAATAACGCCAATATATCCAACAAATCCAAGGCTGGTGACGATCAGATTGTTGTTCGTGGATATTCTAACTTGATGACAAAACTGGCAAAATGTTGTAATCCAATCCCGGGCGATAAAATAGTGGGATATGTGTCTAGGGGCAATGGTGTAACAATACATAGAGAGGATTGTCACACTATAGACAATTATGAGTTCGAGAGATTAATAGAGTGTGACTGGAAGAATACATCTAGTGCTAAGTCCTTCGTGGGTAATATTGTATTGATTGCCAATTCGAGCAATACAACGTATTCTGATATTTCGAAGAAAATAACAGATAATAAGCTAGAGATAGTGGCAATGAATATCAAACCAACAAAAGAAAACAAAAGCATGGTAACATTGGGACTGCGTGTAGCGTCTAAGAATCAATTGGACGACATAATTAATAAATTACGAGTTTTGCCCGAAGTAATTGATGCTTATAGGAACAATTGATGAATATAATATCCAATATAGATAATATCAATGAAGAGTTGATATTAATAAAAAATATTTTTAATAGTAAAGAGTCAAAACTGCCATCTTATGTGGCAGTTAATGCTTTTGTGCAGAAAGCTGATATAAAGGTAGAAATAGTAGATAATAACAGACTGTTTTTTTCTAAATTATATCCATTCACTTTGGGTAAAAGTGAAAAAGAATCGAAATATGTAAAGAGATTTGCAAAGTTGGCGCTATATGAATTTCTTTGTAAGAAGACAAGGTATAGTGCGCCTTGGGGTGCTTTAACTGGGGTACGACCATCCAAGCTATATTATGAACTACTGACAAAGAATAAAGATGAGAAAATCGTAGCAAATACACTAGAGAAAGAATATTTTGTCAATAAGAAAAAAGTTAATATATTAGAGCAAATAGCGAGGGAACAATCAAGCATACAGTATGACTACAATAGCATAGATTTTTATATCAATATTCCGTTCTGTACTAGCAAATGTTATTACTGCTCATTTATATCTCTTCCGCTTAACAAATGCAGTAATCTCATTGCTCCATACATGGATGCTCTTGTATGCGAGATAAATGCCACACTGGAATATCTAAGAGATAACAATATTACTATCAATACGATATATATTGGTGGTGGTACACCTACCGCTATAGGTGTAGAAAATCTTGAAAGGATTCTTGCTATTTTGCCAGAGACAAAAGAGCTAACGGTAGAAGCTGGCAGGCCAGATACTATTGATTATGAAATGTTAGAAATGTTGTCAAGGCGTGGAGTGAATAGAATATCTATCAATCCACAATCATTCAATGACGATACATTGCGATTGATTGGCAGAAATCATAGTGCTGACGATGTGGTGGCAAAATATAACATAGCAAGGCAATTCAATTTCGTAATCAATATGGATTTGATTGCTGGGCTTGGTAATGAGAAATTAACAGATTTTAAGCGAACAATACAACATACTTTATCGCTAAATCCGGACAATATCACAATACATACATTATCTATCAAACGCAGTAGTAATCTAAAAACGAATGGTGGAGATGTGTCCAAAACTGGTGATGTAGAACGGATGATAAAGTATTCTACAAAAAGGTTATTAAGAAAAGGCTACAAGCCATATTATCTATATAGACAGAAGAATATGCTGGGTAATCTAGAGAATATAGGATTCTTCAGGAATGATACTATGTGCGAGTTCAATATTAATAGCATGGAAGAGACTCTTTCGGTTATAGCGTGTGGCGCCAATGCTATTAGCAAGCGTATAGATTACAGGGAGAATAAGATAACACGTCATGCTAATGTCAAAAACATCGAAGAGTATATCACGAGGATAGACGAGATGATAGCCAAAAAATTGCAATTGTTTCATCATTTTAACAAAGATTTATCTTAGTTTAGACAAAATTTGATAATATTTTTGACACAAAGACTTTACAACAAATTATTTATATGTTATATTATATCGTGACCTTTTGCTAAGTGCTTGGATTATCCTACCAACCAGCAACTTGGTTTTGGGCGAATTAGAAATAAATAGGGAGGAACTAATAATGATTAACAAAGAGAAAAAACAGGATATCATTAAGGCATATGCTAGACAAGAAGGCGATACTGGCTCTTGCGAAGTTCAAATTGCTGTTCTTTCAGCTAGGATATCAGAGTTAACCGAGCATCTGAAGGTTAACAAGAATGATGAGCATTCTCGTCGTGGCTTGATTAGACTTGTTAGTAGAAGAAAGAAGTTGATTAAGTACATGGAAAGAGTTAACCTAGAGGGTGCTAGAGAATTAAAAGCTAAATTAGGAATTAGATAAATCAGAATTTTTTAGACGGTTGAATTAATTATGTACTTTCGGTATATAATAATTAACCGTCTTCATTTTTGATAAAAAGGAGAAAAAATGAGCGAGTTTAAAACTTTTGAAACTGAGATTGGTGGCAAAAAGGTTAGTGTAGAGATAGGAAAATATGCGTTCCAAGCCAATGGTCATTGTATCGTGAAATGTGGTGATACTATGGTTATGTGTAATGTATGTATGTCCAAATCTCCTAGACCTGGCCAAGATTTCTTCCCACTTAGTGTTGATTTTGATGAGAAATTGTATGCAGTGGGCAAGATTCCTGGCGGATTCAAGAAAAGAGAGGGCAGACCTACAGACCAGGCAATACTTACTAGTAGATTAATAGATAGACCACTTAGACCATTGTTTCCAAAGGGATTCTTTAATGATGTGACTGTTATTGCTACACCACTTAGTATAGACTATAACATTGCTCCAGAGCCACTGGCTATGTTTGCTAGCTCGATAGCACTAACTATCAGTGATATTCCTTTTGCAGGGCCTACTGGTAGTGTCGAAGTTGGATTGGTTGACGGTGAGTATATCATTAACCCTAATACAGAGCAAAAAGAAAAAAGCCTGATAGACCTAAAGGTTGCTGGAACTAAAGATGCTATTCTAATGGTAGAGGCGGGCGCTAAAGAAGTATCAGAGGAAGTGATGCTAAAAGGCATTATGTTTGCCCATGAAGAGATTAAGAAGCAAGTCGCATTCCAAGAGAAAATGGCAGAAGAATTGGGTGTTAAGAAGGCTGAGAGCATCGAATACTACGTGATAGATGCAGGCTTGGAAAAAGATGTCAAGGAGTATAGCCATCCTATCATGGAGAAGGTTATGGAGAATTTTGACCGACATGTAAGGGATGCTGCAGAAGAGACAGCCAATACTGAGATTTTGGAACATTTTGCAGAGAAATATCCTGATTCCGAGCGTCAAATACTAGATGTTTTATATAAGGTGAAGAAAGAAATAATGCGTACTAAGATTCTTTCGACTGGTGTTAGACCTGATGGTAGAAAGTTAGAAGAAATTAGGCCTATTTGGTGCGAAGTTGGAATTCTGCCTAGAGTTCATGGTTCTGCTGTATTTACCAGAGGTGAGACTCAGGCATTATCAACTTGTACACTTGGGAGTCTGCGTGATACTCAAATACTAGACGGTATAGACGAGGAAGATGAGAAGAGATATATGCATCACTATAACTTCCCAGGATATTCTACTGGCGAGGCCAAATCATTGAAGTCTGCAGGTAGACGTGAGATTGGTCATGGTGCATTAGCAGAAAGAGCGTTATTACCAGTTCTTCCAACGGAAGAGGAATTTCCATATGCAATCAGAACAGTTAGTGATATCCTTAGTAGTAATGGCTCAACTAGCCAAGCAAGTGTTTGCGGCAGCACGTTAGCCCTTATGGATGCAGGTGTTCCTATCAAGGCACCAGTTGCAGGTGTCGCTATGGGACTGATTAAAGATACTGAATCTGACAAAGTAGCAATTCTTACAGATATTCAAGGCTTGGAAGATTTCTTGGGTGATATGGACTTCAAGGTAGCAGGAACCAAGGAAGGTATTACTGCAATACAAATGGATATTAAGATCAAAGGAATTGATGAGAAGATTCTAAAAGAGGCTTTAGAGCGTGCTAGACAAGGCAGATTATATATACTTGACAAGATGACATCAGTCATTGCAGAGCCTAGGGCAGAACTTAGTCCATATGCTCCAAAGATTATCTCATTTACAATTAATCCAGATAAGATCAAGGATGTTATTGGTACTGGCGGCAAGATGATCAATAAGATTATTGACGAGACCGGTGTTAAGATTGACATCGAAGATGACGGAATGGTATCTATTGCTGGAGTTGATCCGGAAATGAGTCAGAGAGCAAAAGAAATTATACTTTCTATCACTGAAGATATAGAGGTTGGAAAGACGTATACTGGTACAGTTGAGAGAATAATGCAATTCGGTGCATTTGTTAATCTAGGCTACGGCAAAGAAGGTATGATTCATATCTCTAAGCTTTCTTCTAAGAGAGTAGAGAAAGTAGGGGATGTAGTCAAGATTGGTGATAAGGTAGAGGTGTCTGTAATCAAGATTGACCACGGCAAAGTTGATTTAAAGTTAATTGGAGTATTTGCTGATTAATATAAAAAGGTGTAGAGGGTTCTACACCTTTTTTTAAGATTAAAAAAAACCGTGCGATTGGCTTCGAAATCGTAACATATGGCAATTATATATCCTAGACTCATCTAAAGCTACCTTATGGCACATATTCTAATCTACTTAATGATGCTTCCTTCCGGACCTGACATGGTTCGTAGCAGACTATTGCATAAGACCTTAGAATCAACATCTACGACATATAATATACCGTATGCACTAGACACCCCTCAGCCAACCATTCAGTCCTGCGTATAGTTGGTTTCAGGTAACAGGGCACAACTAACTCCCCACCTAGCACGGTATAGGTATTGTAGCAGAAAAATTATCAAATTGCAAGTATATTTAATACAAGTGGCTAAATAAGTTGTAAAAGAATGTCTATTTTGATATACTATTTTATATTTCAATATTAAGGAGTTGTTGATGGCAGAAGAGAGTAGAGCTAGGCGATTTATCAATTGCTATAATACTATTGACCAAGCCTTGCGTGTGCAAGGGGATATGTCGAAGTCTATTAGTTATACAGAGGCGGTAAGAAAGGCGGCTAGGACTAATGGAATAGTTAAGAAATACGAAGATATCTTAGTAGATTACGGAAGATTAAGGAATGCAATAGTGCATTCTGCAGATTCTACTCAAATTATTGCAGAACCTAATGAGTCTGTGTGTGAAGAGTTTGAGAAGATATGTTCGCTCATTTGTAGTCCGCCACTGGCAGTAGATACTATATGTAATAAGAAATTTGCCAGTTTGGAACATAATGTAAAGTTGATCGACGTAATGCAGTTTATGTATCAGAGTGGATTCAGTAGTATTCCGATATACAAGGATAATATGTTGATCGGTGTAGCGAATGCAACCAAAATAACCAGACTATGGGGTAAGAAATTGTATCAAAAGGTTGATATTAATGATTATATCAATAACACAACTATTGAAGATGCGTTGAAAGATCTGTTTGAGAATAACTATTATACTATAGCCAATGAGAAGACGACTTTGGACAAAATCTTATCATTGTTCTCTGAAAATAGAAAATTACTCCTAATAATTATTACTAAGAATGGTAGCTTACTGGAACAACCGATAGGTATTGTTACTGCTGGTGATATCATGGAGATCAACAAAATTTTGGACAATTTTGGAGCGTAACATTATTTAATATTAATTATTTTATAAAAAAATCTAAAATTTTGAAAAACTTGTTGCATTTCTTATATTTATTTGATATAATAAATCGCGTTAAATTACTA
>CAYSUG010000024.1:0-19144 GCA_964434145.1 uncultured Christensenella sp.
TAGCATTGAGGATACTATTAAGATCCTACATGGACTGAAGGCTGGATTTGAGAATTTTCATCACGTGATCATTACAGATGAGGCAATAGACAGTGCTGTGAGACTATCTGACAGATATATCACAGACAGGAATCTGCCAGACAAAGCTATAGACCTAATAGATGAGGCAAGTAGTCGTATCAAGATAGGGCATACTAGGACACCGCAGTTTATTATGGAGATAAATTCTAAGCTGGACTCACTGGAGACTCAGAAGAAGAATGCTATGATTGCAGAAAACTACTCCCTTGCCAATGAGTTGCGTGTACAGATTGTACAGTTACAAGGTGAGAGGGAAAGGCTGCAGAGGCAGCAATCGCATATCAGTAGCGACGCAGAGCTACGGATAACAGAGAACGAGATCAGAGAGATTATTAGCGACTGGACTCAAATCCCAGTAACAAAGCTAGATGAAGAAGAGAAGGATAAGTTGCTGGATCTAGAGAATTCCTTACACAAGAGGGTTATAGGACAGAATGAGGCAGTAAGTGCTGTATGCAAGGCTATTAGGCGTGCCAGAGTGGGACTAAAAGATAACAAGCGTCCAATAGGAAGCTTCATGTTCTTAGGTCAGAGCGGTGTAGGTAAGACAGAACTATGCAAGGCTCTGGCAGAGGCAATGTTTGGTAACGAGAATGCCTTTGTCAGAATAGACATGAGTGAATATATGGAGAAACACAGTGTCAGTAGGTTAATAGGCCCTCCTCCGGGCTATGTTGGATTTGAAGACGGGGGGCAACTGACAGAGGCTGTGAGAAGAAAGCCTTATTCAGTTATATTGTTTGATGAGATAGAAAAGGCACATAGCGATGTATATAATCTGTTGTTACAAGTTCTGGATGATGGCAGATTGACAGATAGCAAGGGTAGATTGGTTAATTTCAAGAATTCGATCATTATATTTACTAGTAACGTTGGAGTAGATCGTTTGCCGAAGAATGATAATTATCTGACATTGGGCGACCATTCCCTGAGCTACGAGATAGTCAAGAACACATTAACGACTGCGTTCAGAGAATATTTCAAACCTGAGTTCGTAAATAGAATAGATGTAGTGACAATATTTCACCCACTGACTATGCAAGATCTAACGTGCATTGCCAAGATCTTTATTAGTAATTTAAACAAGAGGTTAAAAGAAAAAGGAAATTCCTTGCGAATAACAGAGAATGCTCTTAATTATCTAATTCAGCGTGGTTATGAGCCGCAATATGGTGCTAGACCATTAAGAAGGCTGATAGAGCAACAAATTGAGGATAGGATAGTAGAAGAGATTCTTAATGGGAATATTGTTAAGGGTGATATAATAAGAATATCTTATAAGGGAAATCAGCTCCAATTTGAAACTGAGAATATTTAGAAAATATAATATATTTATTTTGGAAAGTTAGTAGGATTTGGTATACTGATAGTAAGAAATGCTAAGGAGGTATGAAACTATGAAAATAAATTACATTTCTAAAAATTATAAGGTCACGACTCATTTCAAGGACATAATCGAGAAAAAGATTGCGAAATTAGAGAAGTACTTCAACAAGAACTTCGATGTCAAAGTCAATTGTATCGAGCAAAATGACAATCACAAGCTGGAAATTTCTATCAATGCTGACGGGATGTTCTTTAGGAGTGAAGTAGTAAGCGATAATATGTTCAATAATATTGACTTAGCTTTGCCAAAGATTGAGAGGCAAATTGTTAAACTATGCACAAAGAATAAGACAAAGGTAGCTAAAGACATTGTAGGTGCATTAGAGTTCATTGACGAAATGCCAAAAGAAGAGACATACAAGGTTGTCAAGACCAAGAGATTTGAACTAGAGCCAATGACTATAGAGGATGCAGAGTTTAATCTGGATATGTTGGGCCATTCATTCTTTGTATTCCTTAATGCGAAGTCTGGTGAGGTTAATATCATATATCGTAGAGCAGACGGCGACTTGGGATTAATAGAATTAGATTATTAAAATAGAAATTTTTTAGGAATTGTGTCTAGCAATTCCTTTTTTTATTTTCTGTTATAGTGTATAATAATAGTTATAATATATCCAATTGTACATTTAAGGAGCAGATATGTTAAAGGTAAATAATTTGTTTTTTTCATACACCAAGGAATATAATACTTTGCAGAACATCAATTTCGAATTGCCTAATAAGGGAATTATTTTCATCTATGGTAAGCAAGAGAGTGGCAGAAGCAGCCTACTTAGAATCTTACTGGGAATAGAAGATTCGTTCAAAGGTGAAGTGTTATACGATAATATAGAAGTCAGCAAGGACCTATTTAAGACTACTGTATCTATGGGATTTTTACCAGAGAAAGCGGCTTGCATTGAGAATCAGAGTGTATTTAAGAATTTGCAATATGTGTTAAAAATAAGAAATGTCAACAAGGCACTGCAAGATGTCAAGATTAATAATGCACTTAAATGTTATGGTCTGGAACTGCTTAAAGATGAGAAGATGAAGAATATTGGCAGATTTGACAGGATTAAGGTCGCCTTGGCCAGACTTTCGTTAAGGAAATTGGATTATATCATTGTAGACGATATATTCAAGGAAGCGCCAGATAGCGAAGTGAAATATATTGTGGCGGAACTGAAGAAACTGATCAAGGCGAATGATGCCGCAGCTATCATAGTTAGTGATAACATGGATGTGGCAAAAGGCCTAAAATGTGACAAGTATAAGTTAGAATTTGGTGAGTTAACTAGGTTAGAGGAAGAAGATGTATAGAAGATTCGTAGTCGAACAACCAATAGTTGGAAATAGTGTATTATTGACTGGTGATGAGCACAATCACGCAGCCAATGTGATGAGACTAAAAATAGGTGATAAAATAATAGTTACTTGCAATGACGAGTATGATTATATATGTGATGTGGAAGAAATATCTAAGAAGACTACGACTTGTAGAGTTGTATCTAAGGCAATTAATGAGCACAATCCTAGTGCTGTTATAGATGTCTTTCAATCATTGATTAAGAACGATAAGATGTCTATTTTGGTTCAGAAATTGAGTGAGTTGGGTATTGCAAACTTAAGACTATTTGAGACCAAGTTCCAGACTGTAAAGCCCAGTGAAAATAAAAAGGACAAGTTGCAAAAAATCAGCAACCAGAGTGCAAAGCAATGCAAACGCAGCCTTTTTATGACTGTACATGATGCTATCTCTTTTTGTAAGATGTTGCAGGACCTCTCTAATTACGATATAGTACTATTTGCAAACGAATGCGAAGAGTCTGCAATGTTGAATCAAATATGTAATCACTTGCAACGAGATAAAAAAATAGCACTGATAATAGGCTCTGAAGGTGGGTTTGATAAGTCTGAGATAGATAGAATAATTGCTGCAGGAGCCAAAAGTGTATCATTAGGAAAAAGGATATTAAGGGCGGAGACTGCCAGCATTGCGCTTGCTGGATTTGTGTCGATAATGCTTAATAATTAGAATTATGGCAAAAGAAAGAATATGTATAATAACATTGGGTTGTAAGGTAAATAAATATGAGAGTGATTGCATAGCGAAGAAGTTGCGTGAATTGGCATTTGACGTAACAGAAGAAATGCAGAAGGCGGAGTATTATATACTTAATACTTGCGCAGTCACCAATGAGGCAGAGAAAAAAAGCAGACAATATATATCAAAGATAACAAAATTGAATCCAGACGCAAAGATAATGGTCTGTGGTTGTGCTAGTGATGCTAGCAAAGAAGCATTTATCAAGAAGAAAGGCGTCGTTGCAGTGTTTGATAATCAGAGAAAAGACCTGATAATAGATTATATGCAAGGAAAATTGTCGGATAATGTGGCACTATCTTCATTTAATTATAATCTAACTGATCCAGAGATAAATCAAGCTAGAGCGTATATCAAGATTCAAGATGGTTGCAATAGATTCTGTAGTTACTGCATTATTCCATACATCAGAGGCAGGAGTGTCAGCCGTGATATAAAGTCAATAGTTATTGAGGCAGAGAGAATTGCTAAGGATTATAATGAGATAGTCCTTGTTGGAATTGATATGTCAGACTATAAGATAGACGGAACGAACTCTCTAGCGAAATTATTAGCCGTGTTAAGCAATTGTCCAGCAAGGATTAGACTAGGTAGCCTAGAGGTGAGCGTTATTACAGAAGAATTGCTAGATGTAATGAAGGGCATGCCTAACTTTGCTCCACATTTTCACTTATCACTACAGAGTGGTGATGATGAGATATTGAAGATGATGAATAGGAAGTATTCAGCAAAAGAATATCTGGATGCTTGCGGCATGATATATAGATATTTTCCAGATGCTAATATCACAACAGATATTATTGTTGGATTTCCCTACGAGTCTGAAGAGAATTTCGAGAACACTATTACTTTGGCAAAAAAGGCTAAATTTGGAAGAATACATTGTTTTCCATTTAGTGCCAAGGCGGGTACGCGTGCGGCAACCTTTCCAGATACCTTGCCAGAGACCAAGAAGGATAGAATGGCAAAGTTGTCAAAGGTGGCAGATGAGTTAATGTTGGAATATAATACTAAGTTCGTGGGCAAGAAATTAAATATGTTAATAGAGGAAGAAGAAGCTGGCTATCTAGTAGGTTATAGCGAGAACTATATCAAATGCTACCTAGAACCCAAAGACACATTTGTTATAGGCGATGTAATAGAGGTAGAGGGTAATAAGATATACAAAGATGGATTATTAGTGAGGTGATATTATGGAAAAAGATTGTATTTTTTGTAAAATTATAAATGGAGATATGCCTAGTTATAGAATATATGAGGATGAGTATACATATGCTTTTTTGGATATTTCAAAAGACACAATTGGCCATACATTGGTTGTTCCCAAAGAGCATTATGTTAATAGCCTAGACTGCGAAATGTCACAATATATCAAGGTTCAAGAGACTGTCAAGAAAATATCAGAACATTATGTTAATGATTGTGGCTATACTGGAGTCAATATAATGAATGCAAGTGGCTTTGATGCTCAACAGTCTGTATTCCATTACCATGTACATATCATTCCTAGAATGGCAGGTGATGGGCTAGATGTATGGCCATTCAGAGACAAACAAGAAATAGACCTAGCAAAAGTGGCAGATGAGTTAAAATTTTAATATTAAATTTCTAAAACAGTTGACAAATTATATATTTTATGTATAATATTATTCAGATTTTACAAAAAAGTGGGTGAAAAATAAGTGTCTACAATCAGAGTTGGCGAGAACGAGAATGTTGAGAGCGCTATTAAGAGATTTAAGAGAAAGTGTCAGAAAGATGGCATTATTGGTGATCTAAGAAAGCACGAGCAATATGAGAAGCCTAGCGTAAAGAGAAAGAAAAAACAAAAGGCTGCTATTAAGAGAAATAGAAAGAGCAGATAATTATTTTTTGATTATTAAGGCAAAATAAGTCACATTTCGACATATTTTGTCTTTTTTCATCTCTAATAAAAATTTGATAATTATTTACATTATTATACAATTATTTGTATTCTAAACTGAATTAGGAGATGAAATGAGAAAAAGAAATAATCAATTAAAAATGTTAGCAAATATTGCGAAACAAAGACTGATGAAGGGAGAGTATAAAGAGAGTGAAGAGAAACAAACCTTTGTACCAAAAGTAAGCAGTTATTTTATAAAAAATGCAAGTGCAATGAAGAAAATCACTGCAAAAATAGAATATGTAAAAATAAGTGGAAAGATAGATAACGAATTTGAAGAGCGTGTAAGAGATTTGCTGGAGACAGATTACTATTCATTGAATCCATTCTCCAAACTGATTGATATCGAGTTATATAACTCGCTAAATGATATAGAGAAACAATCGTATATGTTATCACTGGCAGAGAAATATAACGATGTAAGGCAGAAATATATGGAAGGAGAGAAAACAGCTATATAATTGATGAAAAAATTCAACTCATCAATTAGACTGCATTTTATTGCTTTGTTAAATTAGTGGCTTGTGATATAATACACCTTGGTCAATGAGAAATTCTTTGTTAAAGAATTTCGCTATTTGTACTATGATATATTACGAAACGTAGGATAAAAATAATGTACGACATTAATGATTTGAACGAAGTGCAATTGGAGATTGCTAAGGATACTGAAGGTACGATACTAGTTACAGCTGGTGCCGGTAGTGGCAAGACTAGATTGTTAACTCATAGAATATGTTATCTGATAGATAATGATTTTGCGGATGCTACTCAGATACTTGCTATTACTTTTACTAACAAGGCAACTAGAGAGATGAAAGAGAGAATTCAGAATATGTCAACTAAGGCGTATGGTGTCTGGATTAGTACCTTTCATGCTATGTGTGTAAAGATATTGAGAGAGAATATTGATAACTTGGATGGCTATACCAAGTATTTTACTATCTGTGACGAGAATGATAGGAAGAAGATAATCAAAGGTGCAGTTAAGGGTTTGGGAATAGACAGGGAAGGGTTTGCAGACAAACTATCTTGGCATATTTCTCAAGCAAAGAACGAAGGATTATCAGTAACAGAGTATTGCAAACTTATTAACTATGATAAGGATTTGGAGTTAATCCAGAAAGGTTTTGATAAATACGAAGAAGAGCTAAAAAGGTGTAATAGTTTAGATTTTGATGATTTATTGTACAAGACGCTTGTGCTTTTCGAGGAATTTGAGAATGTGCTAGAAAAATATCAGAAGAAATTTAAATATATTCTGGTTGATGAGTTTCAAGACACTAACGTTGTTCAGTATAAGTTGGTTAAGCTTCTTTCTGGTTATCATAACAATGTGTTTGTTGTGGGCGATGAAGATCAGTGTATTTATACTTGGCGTGGCGCCAACATTGATAATATCAAGAATTTCTTAAAAGAATTTAAGGATGCAAAGATATATAAATTAGAGCAAAACTACAGAAGTACTAAGAATATAATTAGCAAAGCAAATATGTTAATCAAAAATAACATATCTAGAATAGACAAGACATTATTTACTAACAATGAAGAAGGTGATGCCGTTGTTTATTCTCAAGCACCAGATGAGATAGAAGAGGCTGAATATGTAGCAAGAAGTATTAACCGAATGTATCAAAGCGGTGTATCACTTAAGTCAATTGGTGTACTCATGCGTATTAGTGCCTTGTCTAGGTTAATTGAAGAAAAGCTGCTTAATTATAATCTTCCATTTGTGGTCAGTGGCATATACAAGTTCTTTGATAGATTAGAGATCAAGAATATGCTGGCATACTTAAGAGTAATTGCCAATTCAAAGGATGATATTAGCCTTCTTAGGATAATAAACTATCCCAAAAGGAGTATAGGCCAAGCCAGTATTGACAAACTGACTGCCATTGCAAGGCAATATGGCAAATCTATTTTAGAAGTAATATTGGAATACAATTCATACGATCTGCCAAATGCATTAAAGGCAAAAATCAACCCTTTTAGCACAGTTATGGCAGAGTTAAAGAATGATTTTGAAACAGAGAGCATGAGTGTGTTCGCTAAATCAATAATATCTAAGTGTGAGATATTGGAGCAATATAATACTAGCTCTGACGAAGATGTTGATAGAAAAGCTAACATTGAGCAGTTGGTTCAATCAATAGCGCAATATGAGAAGAATAATCCGACAGCAACTCTGATCGATTATTTAGAGAGTGTTACACTAGAGAGCAATATAGAAGAAAGTAGTGAGGACGGAGATAATATCAGTATATCTACTGTTCATGCCAGCAAAGGGCTGGAGTTTGACTACGTATATATTATTGGTGCAGAGGAGGGCTGCTTTCCTCTATCTAGGTCATTGGATGACGCTGGTCAATTGGAAGAAGAAAGAAGATTAATGTATGTTGCTATAACTAGGGCAAAGAAGCATCTGGTTATAACAAGGGCAAAGTCCAGATTCCTTTATGGGAGTAGAAGTTATACAACAGAGAGTAGGTTCTTAAAAGAAATGAATCTGGCAGTAGCCAATTATTCGAATAGTAAGCCATATAGCATGGATAGTAAATCCAATAATTTTATATCTTCTTATACTTATCCAAAGTCTACATTTAGCATGGCGGCAAAGAATGAGTTAGATAGTGCGGTTGGTTTTATTGGAATGCAAGCAAAGAAACTAAAAGAACAGAATAAATTTAGCGATTATAAGATTAATTCTATGGTCTCACACCCAAAATTCGGGACAGGTAGAATTGTTGGGCTAGAGAATGTAGACGGCAGCATATATGCATCTTGTCAATTTGATACTGTTGGGGTTAAAAAATTGTCGCTAGATTTTGCTCCATTAGAGTTAATTAAATAGGTGAAATATGGACAAAAAATTAAGAATCAATGAATTGGTAAAGACTATAAATGAGCATAGTTATAATTATTATACTCTAGATAGCCCGACCATATCTGATGCGGACTGGGATGCAATGTTGCAAGAATTGATTAATTTAGAGGCTGAGACTGGCTATATTCTACCCAATTCACCAACTCAGAACGTAGGCTATGAGACCTTAAAGGGGTTCAAAAAAGTAAAACATACCAAGAAATTATATAGTTTAGATAAGTGTAATACAGAAGACGAACTCTCTGATTGGTTAAACAACATAGAGAGTAAATATGGAGTAAATGAATTCTCTGTAGAGGTTAAATATGACGGATTGAGAATAGTGGCAAGGTATGAAGAAGGTGAGTTAGTACAAGCAGCAACCAGAGGCAATGGTAACGTTGGCGAAGATGTGACGGCACAAGTAATGATGATCAATTCATTTCCTAAGATAATAAAGTATAAGAAACATCTTATTGTCATGGGAGAGGCTATGATAAGAAATAGTGTGTTAGAGAAACTGAATGAGACATCTGATGAGCCACTGAAGAATGCAAGAAATGCTGCTGCAGGAGCTATAAGGAATCTTGATTTAAATGTAGTAAAGGAAAGGAATCTAAATGCCTACATGTATGATATACTGGAAATAGAGGAGCCAGAAATTGTCAACTCTCAGAGCAAGGTTCATCAGTTCCTTATTGATAACGATTTCGATTATTGGGATATATTTAATTTGTGCTCTGCTGCAGATGTTGTACAAGTTATCAAGAATATTGATAAAATCAAGAATGATCTAGATATAATGATAGATGGTGCAGTTGTCAAGGTTAATGATATTGATATAAGGGAGGAAATAGGCTATACAAATAAGTTCCCTAAGTGGGCAATTGCGTACAAGTTTGAGGCTCAAGAGAAGACTAGCATAGTCAAAGATGTTGTATGGCAGGTAGGCAGGACTGGGAAATTGACACCAATTGCAGAGATAGAACCAGTAGAGTTGGCTGGTGCAACAGTTAGAAGAGCTACGCTTAATAATTATGGCGATATTATAAGAAAGGATGTAAAGAAGAATAGTTCAGTCTTCATAAGAAGGAGTAACGAGGTAATTCCAGAGATACTATCTGTAGCACAACATTTTGACAATAGTGTGGATATTGCAAAGCCAACCAATTGTCCTTGTTGTGGTGCTGAATTGATTGAGGAAGGTGCTAACTTGTTCTGTCCTAACAAGACGGATTGTGCTAGCAGATTATCGCAAAACTTAATACATTTTTGTTCTAGAAACGCTATGAATATTGAGGGGATTAGAGCAAAGATAGTAGAACAATTAATAGATGATCTAGATGTGAACTCGCCGGTAGACCTATACTATATAACTATGGATGAATTGCTGACTTTGGACAAGTTCCAAAAGAAGAAGGCGAAGAACATTATAAGTAGTATACAGAAAAGTAAAAATTGCGATTTTGCTAATTTTATTTTTGCATTGGGTATAGAGAATGTAGGTGAAAAAATGTCATATGAATTGTCAAAAAGATATGACACTCTGGATGATCTGATGAATGCATCAATCGAAGACCTAATGCTAATTGATGATATAGGCCAAGTCGTGGCAGAGAGTATCTATGATTATTTGCATGACGAGAAGAATTTGGCAATTATTAATGGATTGATCAATGCTGGTGTAAAGATTAACTATACTAAGAAAGAAATTGAGGCATCTGTCTTTACTGGCAAAACTGTGGTCATAACAGGGACTTTTGAGGATTATTCTAGAATAGAACTGACTAATTTGCTACAAGAAATGGGGGCAAAGGTCTCATCGTCAGTGAGTAAAAACACAGATTATGTGATAGTTGGAGAGAATGCTGGCAGCAAGTATGACAAAGCAGTGGAGTTAGAGGTTACTATTATCACAGCAGAAGAATTGAATAATTTATTAAAAATTTAAAATTTAAGTTGAAAAAAAATATTTTTTACGCTATACTACATTACGATATACAAATATATAAGGAGCATATGATATGTTACTAGAACCACCTATTGATAAATTAGTGAAAAAAGTAGGCAATCCTTACAAACTGGCAGTTCTTGCTGGCAAGCGAGCAAAGTTCTTGCAAAGAACGCTTAGTTCGGAGGAATTAAATGAGAGCCCAGAGGTATCCAGGGCTGTGCAAGAAATCTATGAGGGAAAGGTTATTGCAGAAGAGGATTATAACACCAATTCTAATATTGAGGAATGAAATCTATTGAAAAATAGATTTTTTTCTTTGTTGGATTAAATTACTTAAAGTTATAATCATTTTAATGTATACTATTACTAGTTATGATTTTCGCAGAGGTTATTGTAGATATTGTTAATAGTGAGGTTGATAGGGTATTTGATTACATAGTACCCGACTCTTTTATTGCGTCCGAAGGGGATATGGTAGCAGTGCCTTTTGGCAAAAGGACTATTACGGGTTTTGTTCTGAGACTGAAGCAAGAGTCTAGTCATGTTATAGACAAAATAAAGCCAATAGAGAATGTGATATTGCATAGGATCATCAAGCCAGAGATTCTGGACCTTGTCCAGAAGATGAAATCGCAGTTGTATCTAAGATATATCGATCTAATCAAATTAGTAATTCCATCGGAGATTCGTAGTGGCAATATTCGTAGTCTGATAGTTAAGAATGTAATAATTAATCCAACAATTGATATTGACAATTATCTTGGCTCGTTGAGGAAAAACGCAAAGAATCCAATCATTGTAATCAAATATTTGCAGCAGAAAGGAGTGGAGACATATACCAATCTGTCTAAGCTAACTTCATCTGCTGTAGTTAATAAAATGATCGAGGACGGTATACTCTTAGTCAATGAGACTAAGAAGAATCGACTGCAGCCATTAATGTTTAGAGAAAACAAAGAAATAACGCTAAATAAGTACCAGCAAATAGCTGTGGATACGATAAATAAATCTGGTTATAACACATTTCTACTACATGGAGTTACTGGCAGTGGCAAGACAGAGGTCTATATTAGGGCAATAAAATATTGCTTGAACGAAGGAAAAACTGCAATAATGCTGGTGCCAGAGATATCCTTGACACCACAAATGGTCTCAATATTCACATCAATCTTTGGTCAAGATATTGCAGTCATTCATAGTGGCCTTAGTGCGGGAGAGAAATTTGATGAATGGAATAGGATATATAGTGGCGAGGCAAAGATAGTAGTTGGGGCTAGAAGTGCCATATTTACCCCGTTAGAGAATCTGGGTGTAATAATAATAGACGAAGAACATGACAATTCTTATACATCGGATAGTAATCCACGATACGAGACATACAAGGTTGCACAACTTAGGGCAAAATATAGTGATTGTCCACTAATACTTGGCAGCGCTACTCCAAATATTGAGACATATTATATGTCAGAATATGAAGATTTGAAGAGATTGGAATTGCCTATCAGGGCTAATAACAAGGCAATGCCTACAATAGAGATTGTAGATATGCTACAAGAATTCAAGTCTGGCAATTCTTCGATATTTTCTAATAGATTGATTGAAGAACTAACTAATACAATCAAGAGAAATAACCAAGCAATTATATTTATCAATAGGCGTGGATTTTCCAGCTTTGTCAGTTGTAAATCTTGCGGATATATTCCTAGGTGTCCATCATGTGATTTGACACTAAGTTATCACAAAGAATGTAGTGAGTTGAAGTGCCATTATTGTGGCAATAGATTTAGGAGTATTAATAGATGCCCAGAGTGTGGAAGTGCTGAGATCAAGATGGGTGGTGTAGGAACTCAGAGAGTTGTGGAGGAACTGGCTGCAATATTCCATGATATTCCAATCTATAGAATGGACATGGATACAACTAAGACTAAGAATGGCCACGCGAAGATACTATCAGATTTTGGCAAAACGAAGCCATCGCTTTTGGTAGGTACTCAAATGATTGCAAAAGGTCACGATTTCCCAGAAGTAGACTTAGTGGGAATATTGGATGCGGATCTAAGCTTGTTCTTTGGTGAATATAGGGCTGCGGAAAAAACGTTCCAGCTGATTACCCAAGTAGCAGGAAGGGCTGGCAGGAGCAAGGCAGAAGGAAGAGTGGTTTTGCAGACATATTTTCCAAAAAATTATGTATATAATCTAGTTGCTAATTATAACTATAAGAAGTTTTATGAGAAAGAAATTAATTTGAGGCAGACTACACATTTTCCGCCATTTGCGGAGATTGTAAGGGTTCTTATTAGTAACGAGAGCGAGACAGCTGCTAGAGATTTTGCACGCGACGTCTTTAACGAGTTAAAAATATTGAAGACTAAATACAAGGATGATATCTATTTCTTACAAGCAATGCAATCGCCGTTAAACAAGCTGAAGGATAAATATAGGTTCCAAATAGTTATGCGTTATGATAAATCATTGAGTAATGAAATATTGTCGCACGTCTACAATATCCTTGATAGACTAGACCATGGGAAGAATGCAGTATTTGTAGAGAACAATCCACTTAGCTTGTCATAGAATTAGAAGCAAATTACTATTTGCAAAATATGTATATTGTGATATACTAACATTAGGAGAAAATATATATGGCATTAAGAAATATAATATATAGTGATAACGAACTTATTAGAAAAACAAGCAAACCAATAAAGGCGTTCGATAACAACCTATGGAAATTGCTAGATGATATGTATGAGACTATGGTCAAATACAATGGTTGCGGAATAGCAGCTGTACAAGTAGGAGTCTTAAAAAGAGCTGTAATAGTCGAGACCAATGGACTAAAGTTAGAGTTGATCAATCCAGAGATTGTTTCGAAGAAGGGCAAGCAAACTGGTGTGGAGGGTTGCCTTAGTGTAAAGAATACTACAGGCAATGTGACTAGGCCATACGAGATTACTGTGAAGGCGTACGATAGATTGGGTAATGAAATGACTATTACAGTATGTGATTTTACCGCAGTAGCTATTTGTCACGAGTTGGATCACTTGGACGGTGTGTTATTTATAGACAAAATTGAGAAATAAGGTGATAAAATATGAAGATAATATTTATGGGAACGCCACAATTTGCAGTCCCAAGCTTGGAAGCATTGGCAAATAGCGATCACGAGGTAGTGGCAGTGGTTACACAACCAGACAAGCCAATAGGTCGTAGCAATAAATTGCAAGAATCTCCAGTAAAAATACTTGCAAAGAAATATGGCTATCAAGTACTTCAGTTTGACAAAATTAGGCGTGACGGCGTGGATGCAATTAATGCGTTAGATGCGGATATAATAGTTACTGCTGCATATGGTCAGATACTTAGCAAAGATATATTGTTTGCAAAGAGGTATGGTGTTATTAATGTTCATGGCAGTATTCTGCCAAAGTATAGAGGTGCGTCTCCTATCCAATCAGCAATAATCAATGGAGAGAAGACTACAGGTATTACAATTCTAAAAAGTGATATTGGTATAGATGATGGCCCTATTATTCTGACAAAGAGCATGGAAATTTTGCCTAACGAGACCTATGGCGAGCTGGCTATCAGACTGGCTGATCTGGGGGCAAAAACTCTATTAGAGGCACTAGCGTTGATAGAATCTGGCGGTGCGGAATATAGGCCGCAAGACAATAGCATTGCTACGCATTGTAGTATGTTCAAGTCGGACTTTGGTGCGGTTGATTTTGCAAATAATGCAAGGGACATTGTCAATTTGATACATGGACTTAATCCATCTCCAGTAGCATTTACGTATATAAATGACATTAGATACAAGCTATATAATGCACACGTGTTTAGAGGTGATGAAATAGCTAGATTTGGGCTAAACATAGAAGAGAGTAGTCCAGGAGATATTGTACTAGCAAAGAGTAAAACTGGGCTAGTTATACGTGCTAACGACGGATTCATCTCTATCGATGTATTGCAGCCTGCTAATGGCAAGGTTATGGAAGCAAGAGATGTGTTGAATTCTGGAAAAATCAAAGTAGGGGACAAGGCAACCTATGAACAAAGAGATTAGACAAGCATTCACAATATTACGCAAAGTGTATGATAATGGCGCATTTGCTGGGATAGAATTGAATAAAACAATTCAAAGGGAACATGGCTCTAGCAATACAAAATTAGTAACCAAGATCGTGTATGGCGTGATAGAAAGAGACATTGCATTAGAGTATATAGTGGGTCAATATGTCAAGAACAAGCCAGACAAATTAGCATTGCTGATATTGAAAATTGGGACATATATAATTTACAATATCAATAGTATTCCAGACTTTGCTTGCGTTAATGAATTGGTGGATATTACAAAAAGTGTTCTACCTCGCTCTATTGCTGGATTTGTCAATGGTACGCTTAAAAATATTGCAAAAAAGAATGCGAAATTGCCAGACAAAAATAGTGACTACAAGAAGTATCTAAGTGTTAGATATTCCTATCCTATGTGGGTGATAGAGAAATTATTGGCTGAACATGACGAGAACTTCGTAGAGGAGATGCTTGGATACTCTCTTACGACATTGACACATATCAGGGTATTAACTGATCAGATAAGTGTTACAGATTTTGTAACAATTCTGGACCAATACAGGGTCGAGCATCAGCCGTCTAGCTTGGATTATACTATGTATGTAGAGTATTCAGAATTGCTGACGATTCCAAATATCTCGAAGTACTACATTGTGCAAGGTTTGCCTAGCATTATTACAGCTAATAATGTGCCAGACGATGCACAATCCATATTGGATCTATGTGCCAGCCCTGGAGGAAAAAGCGTGCTAGTAGCGCAAAACAATCCAGAGTCTAAGATAATATCTTGTGATATATCAGAAGGAAGGGTTAGCCTCATTGAGAAATATGCTCATGCTTACGACATTAAGAATATTCAGGTCATGATTAACGATGCTACAGTATATAGACCAGAGTGGCAAGACCAGTTCGATATGGTGATATGTGATGTTCCGTGCAGCAACCTGGGCATAGCTAATAAGAAACCAGATATCTTACTTAATAGACAGGCAGAGTCTGTGACAGAACTTACTAATATTCAGTTGCAAATATTGCAAAACGCTGCAAAGTATGTAAAAACTGGCGGAGATATGATATATAGTACTTGCTCTATCCTTAAGGAAGAGAACGAAATGATTGTGGGTAAATTTTTGCAAAATAATAAAAACTTTAAAATCATGGATGTGGATACATATGGAGTTCAGACAGAAGAATATCATAAGTTAAGAACTTTTTATCCACATATTAGTAATTGTGAAGGATTCTTTATTGGGAGATTAAGAAAAGGATGAAAATATTATTAGATTACAATTTGCAAGAAATTGAAGAAATAGTTGTAGCTATGGGCGAGCCAAAGTTCAGAGCCAAGCAACTAATGGACGCAATATATAATGGCAAAGATTATAATGACAAGATTAACATAAATAAGAGTTTAATAGAAAAATTACAGACAGCGGGTGTAATCTTGCAGCCAATACAGATATACAAGGCAAAAGAAAGCAAAGACGGCAGTGTTAAATTTCTGTACAAACTTAATGATGGTAATATTATAGAAGGTGTTTTGCTAAAATATGCTTTTGGCAATTCTATCTGTGTCAGCACCCAAGTGGGATGCAAGATGAATTGTGCGTTCTGTGCTAGTGGACTGAATGGATTCGTTAGTAATCTGTCTGCTGGCGAGATTATTGGTCAGATTGTGGCGGTTAATAAATATCTAGGCGGCAGTATTAAGGATAGAAAAATATCCAATATAGTGCTAATGGGCACAGGTGAGCCGCTGGACAATTTCGATAATGTTGCTAAGTTCTTGTCTCAGATCACAAATGAGAGCTTAATGAATTTCAGTGTAAGAAATATTACAATTTCTACTTGTGGAATTGCACCAAAGATAGAAAGATTAGCGGATCTGGGATATAATGTAACGCTGTCTATATCTTTGCATGCACCTAATGATACTATTAGAAAGCAAATTATGCCAATAGCAAAGAGTTATCCTATCTCTTCAATCTTAGAGAGTGCCAAATACTATAACTTGGTTACTAGTCGAAGGATAACTATAGAATATGTATTGATAGATGGAGTTAACAATACTCCTAATCACGCAAAACAATTGGTTAATTTACTTCAGGACTTCCCATGTCATGTTAATCTAATAAAATTAAATGAGGCAGAAGGAAGGACGTTGAAGACACCAACAATTGGCAGTTGTAAGCAGTTTCTCAATATATTGACTAGCAATCAGATCAGTGCCACACTTAGACGAAGTCTGGGTGATGATATAGAGGGTGCGTGTGGTCAGTTGCGTAATAAGGAATTAAAGGAAAAGAAGGGTTAGTATCATAAAAGCACAGATATTGAAAATAATCAACGGCGGCATGACTGCTATTAGCGACGGGGTGGAGATCGCTTGCGAGCCTACTGGCAATGTAAAAAAAGCTAAAATCATGGTTGGCGACTATGTAGAACTAGATGAGAACAAATATGGAAATAAATATATTGCTTCCAAGATTTTTCCGCGAAATAACGCACTAGTTAGGCCGCCAATTGCTAACCTGGACCAGTTATTCATTATATTCTCCAAGGTGCCGAAGACTGACTATCTATTAGTCGACAAACTAATAGTGTATTGCAAGGCCAATAATATTGACCCATATATAGTTGTTAACAAGATTGACTTATATCAAGATGATGAGATAGTGGATATTAGGTCGCAGTATATTGATGCGGTGGCGGACATAATCCTAGTTAGTGGAAAAGAAGGCAAGGGAATTGATGAATTAAAGAGCTGTCTAGTGGGCAAATTGTCTGCATTTGCAGGACAAAGTGCTGTAGGCAAAAGTACAATTCTTAATTCAATAAACCCTAAATTAATGCTACAGACCAATGGTCTAAGTAGAAAAATAAGCAGAGGCAAACATACAACAAGGCATAGCGAAATATATGTTATGGATGATATCAAGATTGCAGATACTCCAGGGTTCAGTATGCTGGATCTAGATGTGAATATGGATCCAGAAGATTTGTGGAAATACTATAAAGAGTTTGACAATCTTCCGCCATGCAAATATACTAATTGTGACCATACTAATCTGAAAGACAAAGACTGCACTATTGCTAGTATGGTCAACGATTCTAGAATTAATAAGGATAGATATAATAGATATGTGCTGTTGTATCAGAAATTAAAGGAAAAATGGAGAAAAAAATATGATTAAAATATTCCCTAGTACCAATCCTAGTCCGGAAGATAAATTACTAAACTATGTTACAGCACTTCAGAAGATAGGCGTGGAATTCATGCACTTAGATGTAATGGATGGGATATTTGTGCCAAATCGTTGCCTAGATCTGTCTATTATAGAAGAGATTGCAACAAAGACGACTGTTGGACTGGATGTGCATCTAATGTTGGTAGAGCCAGTGTCTAATATTCAGAAATATATGCATTTGCCTGCTACCTATATCACCACTCATTATGAGGCGTATAACAATGTTCAGAGCATTATCAAGGTATCCAAATATGTCCGAAAAAGCGGTAAATTAATGGGAATATCACTAAAACCAAATACTCCTGTCTCAAAGATAAAAGATATCTTGCCACTATTCGATCTGGTGCTAATCATGAGTGTAGAGCCGGGTAGCAGTGGCCAAGCATTCATAGAGTCTACATATGACAAGATTAGAGAGTTAAGGCAAATGATTGATTCTCGCAAATTGAACATCAAGATTGAGATTGACGGCGGAGTTAACGAGAGCAATATGCAGCAAGTGGTCGATGCGGGTGCGGATATATTGGTTATGGGTAATGCAATATATACATCCACTAATAGAGAGGTTATAATGAGAAAGGCTATATCTATGTATAGAAAGGCTATATCACAATAATATCTAATTTATCATATATATCTTCAAGACAAAAAGGAGAATATATGAGGATAATATGTTTCAAGTGCCCTAGAATATTAAGAGGACTACTTAGATTGATATTTAGAAAACAAATGAATTAATGGAGAAGAAATATGATAGTATTGGCGTACGACCATAGAGGATACAATCTCATGATAGAGGTCAAGAAATATCTGAAGAAAATTGGAGTGGAATATATCGAGTGTGCTAGCACATATTATGACAAAGCAGATAACTATGCTAAGTTCGCGATAGAAGCCTGTGAGAAGATACTAGCAGAAAAGGATGCTAAGGGGATATTTTGCTGCGGCACGGGAATAGGAATATGTATGCGTGCCAATAGATACAAGGGTATTAGGGCAGGTCTATGTCATGACCCCAAGACTACATTCCTTGCTAGAAATGATGATGATATCAATGTCTTGGTTTTGGCTGGCAATACTACGACCGCTGCCAGGGCAAGAAAAATGATAGATGTTTTCCTCCATACTGAATTCGAGGGCGGAAGGCATATAGATAGACTTAAATTACTAGATATCTAGAATATTGAATAGAACTGGATCATACAATGAAGTAAGGAGTAAGTATGAAGAAGTTCTATTTTTTTATCTCACTTATACTATTCGCTAGCTTAGTTCTGGTCAGTTGTGTAGACAATACATACAATCTGGTCAAGGATAATCTATCAGAAATAAGGGAGAATATATTATGCTATAGTGACGAAGATGTCTTTGTTACATTCATGTCTGGCAGTAGAGAGGAAAATTATGTTGCGGACGGAATAAGTGA
Source organism: uncultured Christensenella sp. (assembly GCA_964434145.1). Classification (GTDB taxonomy): domain Bacteria; phylum Bacillota; class Clostridia; order Christensenellales; family UBA1242; genus UBA11490. The sequence goes on from CAYSUG010000024.1 coordinate 19,049, forward strand.
TAATCTAGTAGATTTTGCAGTCATAACCCTAGATTTTTACAGTAAAGACTATGCATATAATGAGAAAAAGGTAAGCTATGCCACTACTATTGAAGG
>CAYSUG010000025.1:0-17119 GCA_964434145.1 uncultured Christensenella sp.
AAAACGTCAAGCCTTATAGGTTTGACTTTTTTGTTGGTTGAGTCTCATAAGGCAGTTTGGTTGCACCAAACGCCTTATACCACGTAGACGTGACGGATTCTCACTTGTATTTCGAACTTCAGCAAAAAGGATTTTGCTGTTCGAAAATTTGCCTCGTATTCACTCGTCTGCACCTAAATCCAGCCTCTTTCACCAAACATTCAAAAGTCCCTATTTTAGGGGCTTTTTTTTGGTTAAAAACATCGGATGGGAATAAAAGAATATAAAGCATACAATTTTTGCCTAAAAATATGGGTAAAATATATTTTTTTATATGGAAATACTATTTAATTTGGATACAATTGATATTTGGTATTATTTGCAAATTGCTAAAAACAGTGTGTAAAGGTATATATGTATTATTCATAAAAAAAGGAAAAACTTGTTTTATGATAAAACAAGTTTCCTTCGATAATTTTGCAAATGGCGTATAACGTACAAATACATTTCCGCAAACATTTTGCAAGTTATAGAAGTTAGAAATCGTAACAAAAGATACTATATTCTAACAAACATTGAAGTTTGATTTGAAAAAGTTAAATCTTTTAATCGCTAACTTCTAATTATATTGTGTGCTGATTCCAAAATAATATTCGTATTTTTATAAAAATTTTTTTATTTATATTAATAATTGTAAAATATGCCTTTTTGTAGCCATTTTTATCTTTTGACTTGTGATATAATTTATTTTGTTATAGTCTAGAATTTTGATATAATAAATACGAGGTAATGTATATGGATTCATACAACTATGCAATAAATATCGAAAAGGATAATATTAGTATATACAAATTAGGCTGTGGTATTGTTCTGTCTGAGACTAATGTCGCCATGACATCCAAGAGACAAAAGGGAAGGGTTTTGAATGCTGGCGATAATGCACTTCGCTTTGTTGGTAAAGTAGACAAGGATTGCAGCTTTGTAGTCCCAAACAACAATGGAAGAATATCTAGTATTAATATTTGTGCTGAGATGTTAGATATGCTAATGTCGAAGGTGGAGGACAGAGGGCTGATAAAGAGGCGAAATATAGTATTTTTGGTGCCTTGTGGGCTATCGCCCAAAGAGTTGGATGCGTATCAAGGATTGGGATATAATCTGTCTGCCAAGAATACAAAGCTTGTGACCAAGGTACAAGGCGTATCTAGGTTGGCACTAAATAACAAGAAATTAGCAAGCATGGTGTTGATACTTGCGGAAGATTATCTGGATGTTGCAATTATATATGATGAGAAGATTGTTAAAGGATATACTATAGACTTTGGTGGCGAAGTGATAATGGCGTCTATAGCCAGCTATTTGAACAATAACAAATCTGTAGAGGTGGACGATAAGACTCTTAAGACTCTAAAGGCAGATATGGCGACGATCTTGCCAAACGATATTATAGAAGAGAAATATTATGGCAAGGAGATATATTCCAAAGAATATGTCGAATTTGGATTATCCTCATCAGAAGTACGAGAATATTATGTCAATTATATTAGCGAAGTTGCAGATATAATAGATGCTATTATGAAGACATTGTCTAAGGAGATACTAGCAGAACTGAAGGTGTCCGGTGCAGTTATTGTAGGCAAAAATGCTGAGATTACTGGGCTAAAGAAGTTCCTTGCTAGTAGGTTGGGTATTAATATCAAGATAGTTGATAATCCCAATTATGCTGCACTGCTTGGCGTTGGTAGTGCATTGAATGACGTTACTGCTATTACAAGGTTAGCAATTAAATAATAAAATATATAAAAATCAAATATTTTGTCAAAAGAAAAAAGTAAATTGATATAGGTCTTCCTTATTTATTTACTTTTTTTCTTTTTCTCCTTATCATAAAACAATGATTTATATGAGGTGGAATATGGCTAGAAAGATTCTGATTACCTCTGGCAAAGGTGGCGTTGGCAAAACTACAGTGACAGTCAACATTGGGACTCAGATATCCAAGCTGGGGTATCGTGTGTTAGTGGTGGATGCAGATTTTGGTCTTAACAATTTGGATATTGTTATGGGTGTAGAGAATAAGATAGTATATGACATTTATGATGTTGTTCAAGGGAAGTGCCGTGCAAAGCAAGCCGTCGTAGAAGATTTCTATAACGACAATCTATATGTATTGCCAGCGTCAAAAGATATCAAGGGATTAGGCCTTTCCAATCAAGTTCTTTGCAATGTTATATCAGATCTAGACAATATGTATGATTATATTCTTATAGATAGCCCGGCGGGTATAGACAAAGGCTTTGTTAGGACTCTTAATATTACTAATGAGGCTATTATAGTTACAACGCCACACATATCGGCGATGCGTGATGCGGACAAAGTGGCAGGCATATTAAAAAGTGTAGGCTTTGATATTATCAATATAGTACTGAATCGTGCCCGAGGGGATTTGATAATCAATGGAGAGTCCATGAATGTGTCATTTATTAGCGATTATCTTAGATTGCCTATTATAGGGGTTGTGCCAGAGGATGACGAGATTAACAATCAGTTACTGATAGGAGGGGATATACATCAGATGTCGCCTGCATTTGTGTCATTTAGAAAGATAGCAAAGTCAATATATTCTGGCAACATAGATTTATATGATTGTACTAAGAGATATAAGGGACTAATGGGATATATTAGAAGAAAGATAAAGAAACTGACATAGTAGGAGGGATATATGGATAGTACTAGTATGCAAAAATATTGTGAGACTCGATTAAGGAATATGATGATAAAGGATAAGGGAGAAAATGCAAGGAAGATAGATGGCGTACTAAGGGCAGAGATACTATATGTACTGAAGAATTACTTGGAGTTGGAAGAGTATGATATGGATATAGATATTAGTATTAATCAAAAAGGCTTCTATGACCTTACTATCAAGGCAGAATGTAGGAATATCAAGAGTGTATCATATATCGAGTAGCTTACTAATGATGTAATAAAGGAGAGTGGACAAACATATATTATAAAAGAATACACTAGGAGTGAATCATGGCAATACATAATGTAGAGATAACAAAACTATATAAGAATGATATAACACAAAGAGAGCAAAAGAAGAGAAAGAAAGGGATTAGGGTATATAGCTTGCTACTGCTTCTATTAGTTCCAGTATTTGCAATGGTGTGTCTTCGGCTATACTCTGGTACGAACATAAATGACCTATATATGAATGTATGTAATCTATATAATCCTATATATTCTCCTTACTCAGAGACGGGGAGTATAACATTTGCGTGGAACTATACATTTGATAATAGTATTGAAGACTTCGAACTACCTATAATTAGTTCGGACATTAGTATAGACAAGGAAGGTACTGTTACTGCTAAGGTAAAAGAGAGTATACTGGTCAAATCAGTTGCTGATGGCGTAGTAGACAAGATAAAATCTGTAGATGGCGTCAAAGTAGTTAGAATACTATATGCAGAAGATTTGGCAGTAGAGTACTACAATATAGATGTCTTAGGTGTGCAACAAGGTAATATGGTAGAGCGGGGCAAAGAGATAGGTACGGCAAAACTGGGTGAAAGTATTCAGCTACGTGCATATATCGGTGAAAAGCAAGTCAAAGGAATTAGTATAAAGAATAACAAGATAGTATGGCAAAGTTAAAGATAACTATAGACCCTCTAGCGCTAATAGCACTTTTTCTATTTATCTATTTCGGATGGTTGGATGAAGTGCTTTTTTATATAATTGCATTGGTGTCGCATGAATATGCTCACTATATTGCGGCAAAGAAATTGGGCTATAGCCTCAATCATATGTCATTCTCACCATTTGGAGCAACACTTAATGGCAGCAATAATTATTTCAAGAAAAGCCACGAGATAATTATTGCACTTGCAGGGCCATTGACCAATCTGGTCATCGCAATTTGCTTGATAGCATTGTGGTGGCTGTTCCCAGACACATATGTTGTGACATACTCCTTTGTGCTAGCCAATGTATCCCTCTTTGTTAGTAATATGTTGCCACTATTCCCGCTAGATGCGGGACGAATAGTTCTGGCATTGGTCAAAGACAACAAGAAGTTTGCTAAGATATATAAGTGTTATCGTGTCAATAGCATCATCATTAGTGCTCTTTTGCTAATAGCATTCATAGCCTCTGCTTTTTCTCGATTAAACCTTACATATCTATTCATAGCCATACTCTTGCTGTCATCTCTATTTAATATCAAGAATAATATCTATTACGACTATGCATACCTAGACAAGAATGAAGAAGATTATAATAAGGTGCTACCAGTCAAAGAGTATTATATCCCATATGGCTACAGCAAGTATAAGATTATGAAATTTATTAATAAACATACATATTCTGTTTTTCATTTTGTCGATAGAAGTGGTAGAATAATGAAGACAATAGAGGAGAAAGAGATAATCTCTCTTCTGCAGTCAGATCAGTTGGACAGGGTGTTGGATTGTGAGAGAGATAAGGACAAAAGGAATAATAATAGATACTCGTGATTATAGAGAGTATGATAAGATACTGACGATATTTTCGTATGACCTAGGCGTTATAAAGGCGGTAATTAGGGGGGTTAAGAAGTCTACTGCAAAATCAAGATTTGCTGGACAGCTATTTTGTTTTGTCGATCTAATAATGTCAAAGCATGGCGATATGTATACAGTTATCTCAGCAGACCTTGTAGAGAGCTTCTTCGAACTGGCGTATAATTATGATAACTATATATTGGCTGTGGATATAGTCAAGGTAATCAAGTATGTGTCTAGATATAATCCTGACAGCACAGAGTTATTCGTGGTCTTTCTGTCTGTCCTTAATGTGTTGATGAAGACAAAGTCGAACGCAAATGTGGTGTATCTCAAGTTTCTTACTGAGACATTAAAGGCTATGGGATATAGGCATGCTTGGCAAAAGTGTGAGAGATGTAGTGGTATAATAGATACTGTTGGCTACATAGACACCATTGTAGGGGGTGTAGTCTGTGATAAATGTAAGACAAAGTCTGATTTTTCTAAGATAGATGGTTACGATTTGGAATTAATTAGCAGAGTCTCCGACTGTGACTACGCAGACTTAGGCAGTATAGATATAGAGGATAGTAAGGCTGTAGAGATATTAAAAGTAGTACAATTGCTATTCAAGGTGCACTGTAATCAGTAGAATATACGATGCTATATTAGCCGCATCGTATTTTTTTGTCTACATTTATATATTCTTTGATTTTTTTTAAATGTTTTTTGCAAAATATATTTGCAATTTGTATTCACATCCTATATAATATACATGGTATTTAGCCAAAACTAAAAATTTAAACAGGAGAGAAAAAATAAATATGGCAAAGAAATATGTATATTTGTTCAAAGAAGGCAATGCCTCAATGAGAGAACTCCTAGGTGGCAAAGGTGCTAACCTTGCCGAAATGACCAAGATTGGTCTACCAGTTCCTCAAGGTTTTACTATCTCTACAGAAGCTTGTACTCAATACTATGAAGACGGTAGAAAGATCAATGACGGCATTAGAGCTGAAATTATGGAAAACATTGCCAAAATGGAAGAAATCACTGGAAAGAAATTCGGTGATAAGGAGAATCCTCTTCTAGTATCAGTTCGTTCTGGTGCTCGTGCTTCCATGCCAGGTATGATGGATACTATCCTTAACCTAGGTCTTAATGAGGAAGTAGTAGAGACTCTTGCTAGAAAGAGTGGCAATCCTAGATGGGCTTGGGACTGCTATAGAAGATTCATCCAGATGTTCTCTGACGTAGTTATGGAGGTAGGCAAGAAGTATTTTGAGAAGCTTATTGACCAGATGAAGGAAGAGAAGGGCGTAGTATACGACGTTGACTTGACAGCAGAGGATCTAAAGACTCTTGCTAATCAATTCAAGGCAGAGTATAAGAATCAATTAGGCAAAGATTTCCCTAATGATCCAAAAGAGCAATTATTCGAGGCGATCCAGGCGGTATTCCGTTCTTGGGATAATCCTAGAGCTAATATCTATCGTATGGACCATGACATCCCTTATTCTTGGGGTACAGCAGTTAACGTTCAGATGATGGCATTTGGTAACATGGGTGAGACTAGTGGTACAGGTGTTGCATTTACTAGAAATCCTGCTACTGGCGAGAAGGGTCTAATGGGTGAGTTCCTAATGAATGCACAAGGCGAAGACGTTGTTGCAGGTGTTAGAACTCCTATGCCAATTGAGAAGATGGCAGAGGTTATGCCAGAGGTGTATAACCAATTCAAAGAGATTTGTACAATCCTTGAGAATCATTATCGTGATATGCAGGATATGGAGTTCACTATCGAGGACAAGAAGCTATATATGCTACAGACTCGTAATGGTAAGAGAACTGCAGCTGCTGCTATCAAGATTGCTTGTGACTTAATCGACGAGGGTATGATAACTGAGAAAGAGGCATTGATGCAGATTGATGCGAAGACTCTAGATATGTTATTGCACCCTACATTCGATGCTAAGGCATTAAAAGATGCTGATAAGAACAATGTAGTAGGTACTGGTATTGCTGCATCTCCAGGTGCTGCTGCTGGTACAATTGTATTTACTGCAGAGGACGCTGTAGTAGCTGGTAAGGCTGGTAAAAAGGTTGTCCTAGTTAGATTAGAGACTAGCCCAGAGGATATCGAGGGTATGAAATATGCTCAAGGCATACTTACAGTTCGTGGTGGTCAAACATCTCACGCTGCCGTTGTTGCTCGTGGAATGGGTACTTGCTGCGTATCTGGTTGTGGCGACATCAAGATGGATGAAGAGAACAAGTGCTTCACTCTAGCTGGTAAGGTATTCAAGGAAGGTGATGTATTGTCACTAGATGGTTCTACTGGTAAGATCTATGATTGCGAGATTACTACAGTTCCTGCTGATCCTAATAGCGGATACTTCGGTAGAATCATGAAATTAGCCGACAAATATAGAAAGCTAGGCGTTAGAACTAATGCTGATACTCCTACAGATGCTGCCAAGGCAGTAGAGTTGGGTGCTGAGGGTATAGGTCTATGCCGAACAGAGCATATGTTCTTCGATCCTACTAGAATTGGTGCATTCAGAGAGATGATTTGTTCTGATACAGTAGAAGAGAGAGAGGCTGCGTTGGCAAAAATAGAGCCTATGCAACAAGCTGACTTCGAGTCATTGATGGAGGCACTAAAGGGTATGCCTGTTACTATCAGATTCTTGGATCCACCTCTACACGAGTTTGTTCCTACATCAGAGGAAGATATTGCTGCTCTTGCTAAGACTCAAGGTAAGACAGTTGCACAGATCAAGCAATTGATCGCAGATTTGCACGAGTTTAACCCAATGATGGGTCACCGTGGATGTAGATTGACTGTTACTTATCCAGAGATCGCTGTAATGCAGACCAAGGCTGTTATCAAGGCTGCTATTAATGTTCAGAAGCGTCATGCTGATTGGAAAGTAGTTCCAGAGATCATGATCCCATTGATTGGCGAAGTAAAAGAATTGAAATTCGTTAAGAAAGTAGTTGTAGAGACTGCTGATGCTGTTATCAAGGAATCTGGTATCGATCTACATTATGAGGTAGGTACAATGATTGAGATCCCTAGAGCATGCTTGACTGCTGATGAGGTAGCAAAAGAGGCAGATTTCTTCTGCTTTGGTACAAACGACCTTACTCAGATGACATTCGGATTTAGCCGTGACGATGCTGGTAAGTTCTTGACTGCATATTATGCTAACAAGATCTATGAGTCAGATCCATTCGCTAGACTAGATACAAATGGTGTAGGTAAGTTAATGGAAATGGCTATGAAGCTAGGCAAGGCAGAGAAATCAAAGCTTCATGCAGGTATCTGTGGTGAGCATGGTGGCGATCCATCTAGTATCGAGTTCTGTCACAAGATCGGTCTAGACTATGTATCTTGTTCTCCATTCAGAGTTCCTATTGCTAGACTATCTGCTGCTCAGTCTGCTATTAAGGACGAGAAGTAATATTATAAACAAGAAAAAATGTGTAAATTATATATTTGCACATTTTTTTTGATTGTATATTAATTTTGTTATAGATTTAATCTGTGATATACTAAAAATATGTTATGAATTAAGAGGTGCATATAATGGATACGGTAGAAGAAATAACCATAGAAAAAAAGAGCAACAGAAGAATAAATTGGTACAAAGCCTTAGAATATTCCCTGCCATCTATTATCACCGTTGTAATTTTTGTTATTGCAATGATTGTGAAGGGTGTGTATCCATTTGGGTCAGAGAGTGTGGGCTATATTGATTTCAATGACGGATTAGTTCCTGCATATACAGCACTGTGGGATGTGTTGCATGGCAAGATGAATCTGTTTGTCTCTTGGGATCTGGGGGCAGGCGGCAGCTTTATTGCCTCAGCTATTCTTAATAGTTTTCTATCTCCAATATGCTGGATCGTAGCGATATTTCCTAGAGATATGGTCATATATTCTGTCGCGTTAGTGCTAATTATAATGCTAGCGCTTATGGCGCTGACTGCTTATATTTGTTTTAGGAGATTCTTCCCAAATGTCAATAAGGTGTGGTTGTTGTTATTCTCCTTACTATGGACATTTTCTGGCTGGACATTGGTACATTACACAAATATTGGCTGGCTGAATATAATGATTTTGTTACCACTATTACTAATATCGGCCAAGAAATTGGTGGCAGAGAGTAAGAATCTGTGGTTCGTTGTCATTCTTACATATATGCTAATGTTAAGTTATTATATTACGTATATGGTGCTGGTAGGTGTGGTTGTTGTAGCCACACTATATATCTGTATTCTTGCGAAGGAAAAGAAAAAAGTAGCATCTAATTTATTTTTTGCAATAATTATATCTATACTAATTAGTTTTGTGGCTTTTATACCTTCATGTTTTACATCGCTTCAGGCACATAGATTTAGTGGTACTGCTGTTGGTAATCCGCAGACAGAATTATTTAGCCACTTCTTTTCTAAATTAATAGTAATCATAATGTATGCACTACCAGTTGTATTTTTCGTTAGATTGATGATGTCTTATAAGAAGGATAACAAGGTGGTCTTATTTTACATCTTATCATTTGCTATATGCACTATTGGCTTAATAATAGAGCCAATTAACCAGATGTGGCATACTGGTAGCTATTATTGCTTCCCTTATAGGTACTCATTTATAATTATATTTATCATGATATTTGGCTCTCTATATTATCTTAACAATCATTATAAGGGACGAGATAATATTAGATTGAATACTAGTAAGATTAATTGGGTTAATATCTGTATTGGTGCAACAGCACTATGTTCTGCGATACTTATTCTTATCTGCTCACTATTTGGTTCTAGTGTTATTCCTTATAGAGAGACGGGATTTCCAGTATTTTTGATGTACTTCTTCGCATTCGCATTTATGTATCTATTTATAGAATTGTCACTCAGACTAGGCAGCAAGAGGTTAGCGTTAGGTGGTGTTACTGGTGGCGCTTTGATATTTGTAGCTTGTATTATTCAGATATTGGCTCTTACTATTGGCTATTGCTCTGGTATAATGGGTTATGATACCAATGTAGAGAGGGTAAATAATGCATATGAGATACAGGTAAAAAGTCTGGATCAGGGATACAAGATCAAGGATAGAGAGAATCTGTATAATAATAATTTCCCATATTTAATCGAATATCCTTCAATGTCCACGTGGATACATATATCTAGTGAAGATCAGTTCGTGGCATACAATAACTTAGGATACAACACACAATCTACAGTACTGCGTTCGTCTGGCGGTACAATTATAAGCGATGTGTTGTTGGGTAATAAATATGTTCTATCAAGGGAAAAATTAGACTCTAGATATTACAAAGAGATCGACTCATTTGACTTCATTGAAGATGTGGACAATAAGAAGGTTGATGGTGTCGTGTATCTGTATGAACTTAACTTTAATATGGATCTAGTATACACCACCAATGCAGATCTTTCTAATTTAATTACTAATAGCGACGATTGGTTCTATAATCATAATATATTGTTTAGGTCACTGTATAATCAGAGTCGAGATATTATAACGAAGATTGAATATAGTTTCGAAATATTAGACGACACTGCAAAGATCACAGTAAATGCGCCAATTGGAGCCAATGTGTATATGCAAAATGCAATGACAGACAGCTTGAATGTGACATATAATGGATTTGCATACGATATATACAATGGAATTAGTGATTTTGGTATTAGCAATGGCGAGACGATGGAGATAATAGTAGATCTAGAGGATGTAGATGCAGAGAAATTACAATCTAGCATAGAGTTTGGCTCTATGGATATTGCTCTATTCCAATCTATTCACAATTCCATTGAGCCTAATAATGCTTCTAAGCTATCAATTAATGGCAATTCTATTAACGTAGAAATCAATAATACAACATCCGCCAAATATGCATTGATTCCTTATACTTATCTGGACAATATGACAGCCGTTATTAATGATACTGACTGCGATGTTATGAAGGCGTTTGGCTCGTTCATAATGGTCGAGATTAATAAGGGCGAGAACACAATCTCCGTAACCTATCAGCCACAATTATTCAATGTATGCCTAATAGTTACATTGGTTGCAATTGCCTTGTTTGTAGTATTTGCAATACTAAATAGGAGATTCAATATTGCGGGCAATAAGGTGGTTGTCTGGATAGGTTTTGTAGGGGCGTGTGTTATCCTCACTGTAGTAGGAGTTCTTGTATTTATTAAGCCGTTTATCAATTTCTTTGTAACACTTTTTAGTTAAATAAATACAAAAAAATAACATAGCAAATTTTACATTTTGCTATGTTGTTTTTTTTAGAAATCAAATGGATTGTTTGATGCGTTGCCTCCGCCAGCAGGGGCTGTTGTCTTGCCACCACGAAGAATTTTGTTGTTACGGATTCTAATATCGTAGAACATCTCCTCTTCATTAATCGGCTTAGGTACTTTGTATGCGTCTACAGCTTTCTCCATATAATATTGCGGACATTTATAACTAGGAGTGAATACGCTTCTTATCGGGTTCTGCTGTAATATATATACTATACATTCACCACTATTAGGCTTCAGCGAGGCTAACTCTGCTGGGTATATCAATGGTCTGGTGTCAATAGATAGTGATGTTGTAGTACTGTTAGACTTGTCTTTGCCTTCACCACTCTTTGATGCAGATATGCTCTCAGTCTCTACTGTCGTGTTACCACAACGCTTACTGAATTCTTCTAACGTATTCTGGTCATTGGAACCTATGAATACGTGTATGTTACAGTTATCCTTCACTGTAGAGGCTACTTCGTTGCCGTACTTGGTGGTTAATTGAACATATGACTGTAGTATTAATGTAAAGAAAATTCTTCTACTACGGGCAACGGTAATTATTGTGTCGAAGTTCTGAATCTTTGGCATATTAGCAAACTCATCCATTATGAAATAAGTGTCTCTTGGTAGCGATCCTCCACGCTTGTTGGCACTATCTACCAGTATCTTATATAGCTGAGATACGAACATGGTAGCAATTGGATGACGAGTAACTTTTTCATCAGGAATCTTGATAAATAGGGCAGTAGGTTCGTCAGCAAATGTTTCTAATTTCATGTCGTTCTTGCTAGTAGCATAGCATATACCGCTATCACTAAATAGCCCCATACGATCTGATACTATACCCATGTAAGATTTTGCTGTTTTTTCAGAGTTTGTAACGACTTGGTTAGCCAGCTGCGTTGCTAGGCTTAATTTGTCTCTGCCTTGAAAATATTCTTGCAGACTCTTGATTGGATTGTATTGATCATTATCTTTTGTATTCAATATCTTAGATAGATTGTAGAAATTAAATTTTTCCTTTGTCATGCCTAGGGCTGGATTCTCGCTGTCCTCTAACATCGCCAGCATTGTTCCAAATACTAGATCCTTTGCACCTCTTTCCCAGATGGGATCGTTGTTACTCTCTATTGGGCATAGCGTTGTAGCCAGATCCTTTAGGTCTTCAAATGCTTCGTTCTTTAATACTTGTCTAGTTCCGTCCAGATGTGCTCTTAGCTCTGGCTCGTTAGAGAATGCTAATCCATCAAATTCATACCATTCTCTGAAATATTCCTTGTTAATGCATTTTAGCCCAAATGTCCTAGGATCATCTCCATGGTGTACTTTGACCTCTCTGTTTAGGTTATGTGCACGCATATTCAGTTCGTACGCTCTGGTCATAGGATTCCAACAACTACTCTGGAATGGCTCCTTTAGGTCAAATACCAGTACTCTGTATCCCTTTCTACGCATCTTCTCGCTATGATCACGATATATCTCACCCTTTGGGTCGGTGATAACCATGCATGGTCTGGCTGCGCTCTCGGCTAGTATCTGTATTGTTGGGTCTACGAATTGGGTTGTTTTACCAGCACCGGTCGTACCGATTACAATCGTGTGAATACTCTTGTACATATTGACTTGTAACTTGCCGCCTACAACCTCAGCTCTAATTGGGATTCCGATATTCTTGGACGAACTCAGCTGTTCGTAATAATGGAACTTGAACTGAGGGTCAGTCTTTAGCTGTTTCAGCGTCATCCATTCAGTGTTATAGAATTTTTCCTTTCCGTCTTTGTTGCTTAGCTTTGCCTTGCTCTTGTGCTTGCCACCAAATAACTTACTACCGTCGTCGGATAGATTTAGTAAGAATAGCAATGCTAGCACCACTAATATTGCAATGAACATAGAATAGAATGTTCCGTTAGTAAATAGTTCTAAATCAAATGTCAATGTACCTGTAACCATAAATGATGCCAGTACATATGCTGCCAGCAATGCTGCTATTGCACCAAATAATATAAACTTTAGAAAGTTTCGAAAGACAGACTTTTCTTCACTTGCCATATATACCTCTAATAATGAATATACTTAGTACTAGTATAGAAATTATATCCTATTTTGTCAAAGAATATTGCATTCAATTGAAAATGTTAAAATTTCTGTACTAAAAAATACCTATGTGGTTAATAATATCTGTAGACTATTTGCGACTATCAACAGATATTTTGACAAAAAATCAAATAAAAAGTTATTTTTTTCAAAAGTGCTAAAAATATTTTGTTATTATACGCATTATGTGCTACTATATCTGTAGTTAAAAAAATATAAAGGTAGAAAAGGAAGAAAGTTATGAGTACATTATTAGGCTTTATGAAGAATATTATTGGAAATCCATTTAATAATCCTTCAGTTACTGTGCCTGCAGGAATGGAATGGTTAAAGAACATACTGAGTTCTATATACGATGTGATAAATGGCATTATAGTTCCAATATTGATTATAGTTGCTACTGTTGGTATTGTATATGCGATTGTTCTAGGTGTTAATTATGCCAAGGCAGAGACTAGTGACCAGAAGGAAGAAGCAAAGAAGAGAATAATCAATGTTGTTGTTGGTGCATTGTTAATGATCGTATTAATGCTTTTATTGTATTTGTTTATCCAGTATGCTCCACAGATCTTTGGATGGGTAGGAAAAGGTGTTCAAGGAAGCACATCATAGAATAAAAGTAAACATCAATAATCGTATCAAGATGAGTCAAACGACTCATCTTTTTTTGTTGTCTTGTCTTGGTTGTGTATTGTAGAAGGTTGGTCACAAAACAAATAAAAGGACAAAAATAGACAAAAAAGCCCTCCATTACTTAGATCAGTAATAGAGGGTTTTTTTCCATATAAAATGTTATTTTAAAGTTTATTTATCGGCCAATGATTTGTAGTATTCGTATGTTTCTTTTGCATTTTGTTTTGCTTCAGCAAATAACTTTTCTGCTAGATCTTTGTCCTTTGCTAGCAATGCCTTGTATCTATTTTCGCCCATTAGGAAGTCGTTGTAGTCCATAGTAGGTTCCTTGCTATCCAGTATGAATGGATTCTTGCCTTCTGCAGCTAGCATAGGGTTGTATCTCCATAGATGCCAATATCCAGTATCTACAGCTTTTTTCATCTCCAGTTGGCTATTTGACATTTTCAACCCATGGTTGATACATGGTGCGTATGCAATAATTAGTGATACACCATCGTATCTTTCCGCCTCATTGATAGCGTTCAAGAATTGATTCATGTTTGCACCCATTGCTACTTTTGCCACATACACATCTTTGTAGGTGGTTGCCATGATTCCTAGGTCTTTTTTATTGGTTCTCTTGCCATTAGCAGCGAATTTTGCCACAGCGCCCAGTGGGGTAGATTTGCTAGATTGTCCACCAGTATTGGAATATACCTCTGTGTCTAGTACCAGTATATTAACGTTCTGACCACTAGCCAGTACATGATCCAATCCACCATATCCTATATCATACGCCCAGCCGTCGCCACCAATGATCCACATACTGTCTTTTGCAAAATGGTCACGAAGAGTGACAATATCTTTGGACAATTGGTCGTTATTATTCTGTAACTTTGCAACAATCTCTTTGCCAGCAGCTCTCTTGTCGTTAGTGGTAGTTACGGCAAAGTATTGGTCTATAGATTTGGTAAGGCTAGAGTCTGTAGTATTTGCTTTTAATTCTTGCAATTTGGTCTGTAGTATATCGTATTTGATATCCAGTCCAGTTTTGATTCCTAGTCCGAACTCAGCATTGTCTTCGAATAAGCTATTGGCCCATGCTACGCCATTGCCTTTCTCATCCTTGGCATATGGGCAGGCAGGTGCACTGCCACCATATATACTGGAGCAGCCAGTAGCATTTGCTATCACCATTCTATTGCCGAACATCTGTGATATAACCTTGATATAAGGAGTCTCGCCACATCCAGCACAGGCACCGCTGAATTCGAAGTATGGTTGATTGTATTGGCTGCCTTTGACAGTTGTCTCCTTGAATACAGCACTCTTATGATGAGGGACTGTATTAATATAGTCGTATCTCTCTGCCTCAATCTCCATAGTCTGGGCTGCATCTACCATCTCTATAGCCTTGTTCTTAGCAGGGCAGGCATTGACACATACTCCGCATCCAGTACAATCTTTGCTACTTACTTGCAGCACATATTTCTTGCCTGGTTCTGCTATTGCATCCATTACTTTCATGTCTTTTGGCATATCTTTTAGGTCTTTCTCATCCACCAGATATGGTCTAATAGCTGCGTGTGGGCAGACAAATGAGCAAGTATTACATTGTATGCAGTTATTAGTGATCCAGCAAGGGATGCTATCTGCGACACCTCTTTTCTCATACTTCGCTGTATCGGTAGGGACTATGCCTCTAGGATCGAACTTGCTTACCTCGATTGTGTCTCCGTCCAGTCTCTGTATTGGTTGCATTATCTCAGTATAATATTTGTCAGTGCTGTCTTTGGTTGTGTCAGTATTCTTCTGGTCACCAATCTTGATTGTCTTCCAATTATCTGGAATATTGATTTCCTTTAGGTCGTCTTTTGCACTATCTATTGCCTTGCAGTTGTTATTATATGCCTCGATTCCAGCCTTAGCATATGCTTTTTTAGCAAAGGCCTTCATCTCGTCCACTGCCTTGTCATATGGCATAATGCCTATCAATCTGAAGAATGCAGACTGCATGATTAGATTGATCTTGTTGCCTAGACCTAAGTTCTTTGCAATAGCATTGGCGTCTATAGTATATAGTTTGATTCCCTTAGTTGCGATATCATATTTTAGCGCATCTGGGAAGAAAGCCTCAATATGCTCCATATCCCACTCTGTGTTTAGCAGTAGTGTAGCGTTTTCTTTTACATTCTTTAGGATATTATATTTCGTTACATATGATTGATTGTGTACGGCTACGAAGTCAATGTTGTCTAGCATATAGCTCTGATTGATATTGCCTTTGCCGAATCTGATATGGCTGATTGTGGCATTTCCGCTCTTCTTACTGTCATATTCGAAATACGCTTGGCCATTGTATTCTGTATTATTGCCTATGATTTTGATACTAGACTTATTAGCGCTAACTGTTCCGTCTCCACCAAAGCCATAGAATTTGCATTCTGTTACGTCGGCTGAATCTGGATGAATGATATCCTTGATCTCTAGTGATGTATGAGTCAGATCGTCATTAATGCCTACTGTGAAGTTGTTCTTTGCGTTAGTAGTCTCTAGGTTATCAAAGACTGACTTTACCATGCTAGGAGTGAATTCTTTGCTGCCTAGACCATATCTGCCGCCTACAACCATTACATCCTTGAACTTGCTATCGTATAATGCTGCTCTGACATCCTTGTACAGAGGCTCACCGTCAGCACCTGGTTCTTTTGTCCTATCTAACACTGCTATTTTTTCTACACTACTAGGTAATGCAGCAAGGAATGCGTTGGTTGCAAATGGTCTATATAGTCTAACCTTAACTAAACCAAATTTGTCACCAAAAGCCTTGTTAAGATAATCTATAGTTAGCTCAATTGTTGTGGTTGAGCTGCCCATAGCAATGATGACATATTTAGCATCTTTTGCACCATAATAATCGAATAGATTATATTTCCTTCCGGTGATCTTTGCAACCTCGTCCATAGTCTCTTGGACGATATTAGGTGTATTATTATAGAATTCGTTAGCCCTCTCTCTATTCTGGAAGTATATGTCTGGGTTCTGTGCAGTACCTTGTTGGTGAGGGTTATTAGAATTCAGCGAACGAAGTCGGAATTCATTTATTTTGTCCCAAGGAACAATGGATTTTAATTTCTCAATATCAATATCTTCAATTGTGTTGATCTCGTGCGAGGTTCTGAATCCGTCGAAGAAATGTACGAACGGAACACTAGATTTAAGCGTTGCAATGTGTGACACCAGGGCTAGATCCATTGATTCTTGTACAGATCCAGATGCTAGCATACCCCAGCCGCATTGTCTAACGCTCATTACATCAGAATGATCGCCAAATATCGATAGGGCATGAGTAGCCAGCGCTCTGGCACTAACATGCATAACGCATGGTGTTAATTCGCCTGCGATTTTGTACATATTTGGAATCATCAGTAGCAGTCCTTGGCTAGCTGTAAATGTAGTAGTCAGTGCTCCTGCTGCAAGGGATCCGTGCAAAGCTCCGCTGGCTCCTGCCTCTGATTGCATCTCTACAACTTTGACAGTATTGCCAAAGATGTTTTTCTTGCCTTCTGCTGCCC